>CAZAZR010000091.1:0-16778 GCA_964489685.1 uncultured Solibacteraceae bacterium
GCATCACCGCGCGTCGGAAGGCCGACTGCGGGGGCGGGGCGGGGGTGGCCACTGACGGCGGCGGTTCGACCGGCACCGCAGCAATGCCCTCAGGTGCGCCCTTGCGGAGGGTGTAGACGTTGTTGGCCGTCAGCGCCACGGGAGCGAGTCCGGCCGACGTCCGGTACATGAAGTGCTGGCGGCAGTCGCCCAGGCCGGAACCCACGGCGTATTCCGCCACGTCGGCCAGATCCATCCCCTTCTCAAGCGTCCCGTACTTGTCCATCGCTTCGATCGACACCGCGGCATGTTCGTGGGCGCCCCCGGGTTCGACCAGCAGCACCGGCCGGTCGTCGAGCAGGACGCGGCTGAACTCGCGCATGGCCGCGGGGCGATTCGGAATGTGGTGAAACGCCTCGAAGCCGAGCACGGCGTGCACACTATTCTCCCGAATCGGCAGGCACTCGGCATCCCCCACGAGCAGATGAGGCCGATTGATGCCGATACGGTGAATGGCGATCTCAAGGTACTCGCGGGTGATGTCCATGCCGATGGGCTCGTAGCCGCTGCGCAGGAACCACTCGGTCGTCCACGAATATCCCGATCCCACGTCGAGCACCACGCTTGCGCGGACGAGCTGCAGCAGGGGCTCGGCCACCACCAGATTTCTGATGAGGTGCCAGGTATGTTCGGGCGTCCACAGATTGAAGGGCGCGGCATGGCCGGGGCCCCAGAAAAACGGATCGGTGATGCTGGCGGGTAATGCGATTTCCGCAAGCTTGTGGTGCGCACCGGCATCAACTGCGCTCCGCAACCGGAAGGCGTTCCAGAGCGTCACCAGTTCGGGCGGCAACTGGGCGCTGATGCCTGCGAGCCATTCCTGCTCGCGCACAGGATTCCTGAGGTGGTCGGACAGCACCTCCGGGATGCACTTGATGATCGGGAACCAGGCCCCGCAGGCGCCACACGTGAGGACGCCGGTCTCGACCGCCACTTCGTAGTTGCGGTCGGGCGGCGCCGCCGGTGAGGCCAGCCGGGCCAGCGCGGCACCCAGCTCGGTTGTGGCGGCCGTGGCCGGCACTGGTCCAACGCCCGGCCCGGTCGACACTCGATCGAACGGCTTGAACCCCTGCGGGAACACGCCGCACTCGATTTCCGAGACGGTCACGCACGTCAGGTCGCCGTGGCAGCGGGGACAGACGACAAAATTCAGCAGAGAATAGCGCACGTTGCAGCCTTATGTCTTGGCGTCGGTGACCTTGGCTCCCAGAATCATGCGGGTGCCGATCTCCCATGCCACGTGCCGCTTGGTGACGGCGAGCTTGACGATGTCGCCGAAGTGGCGCGCGATGTAACGTGGCCGCAGGAAGAACCGGCGTTTGGCGCGGTTGGTGGCCGCCATCACCGTCTGCTCGTCCAGGCCGTTGCCCTTCATCAGATAGTACGAGTACTCCATCTTCGTCCAGTCTTCACTCACGAGCAGGCCTTCGCGTTTGGCCTTGTTGTACAGCTCGGTGCCTGGATAGGGAACTGCCGGATAAAAATTTGCGAAGTCGGGGTCGAGATCGATGGCGTAGTTGATGGTGCGCTCCATCGCCGTGGCATCTTCGCCGGGGTAGCCAAGAATGAAGAAGCCGAACGACTTCACGCCCGAGGCGCGCATGTTGATGAGGGCCTTGCGGATCTTGTCGCTCTCGAGCCGCTTCATCATGTCTTTGCGCGTCTCGTCGCTTTCGGTTTCGATGCCGAGCGCCAGCATCCAGCAACCCGACCGCTTGAGGCGATCCACAAACGCCGGGTCCTGCAGGTTGTCGGCGCGCGCATTGCCGAACCACTGGACGTTGAGTTTGCGGGCGATGATTTCTTCGCAGATCGCGCTGAACGACTTCACGTTCAGCGTGACCGTGTCGCCCCAGAGATAGAAGAAATGGACGCCGTGTGTGCGCACCACATGCGCCATCTCATCCACGATGGAGGCGGCACTGCGTTCGCGGAACTTGTGGCCCTGGTGAATGGGGGCCACGCAGAAGTCGCAGGTGTACGGGCAGCCGCGCGAAGTCTCGAGAATCACATACGACTGGTTGGCCAGAGGCAAGTTGTACTGCGAGAGGTCGAGCAGATCCCACGCAGGAATGGGCGCCGTCAGGAAGTCGTTGAAACTGCCGTGCGCCCGGTGCGGAATGACCTCGCCGCCGCGACGATAGGTCAGGCTGGCGACGTTGCCGATCTCATTGACGCCGGTGAGCGCGGCCAGCTCCAGCGCGCCGTCTTCCGGCTCGCCCACAAACATGCCGTCCACCTGCGGCGCCCGAGCCATCGATTCGGCCGGCGTGGTCGAGGCGTGGGGGCCGAAGCAGAACAGGGGCGCGCGGTACCGCGCCTTGAGTTCGGCCATCGCGGCCACGTCGGCCGCGAGCGTTGGCGTGGTGCTGGGAAACAGAATCAGGGTGGGGGCGAAGCCCTCCGCGTCGAGGTCCTTGATGAGGCTGGCGACGCTTCGACGCGACGCCGTCAGGTCCACGAGCCGCACCTGCTGGCCACGTTGGCGCAGCAGGGCCGCCAGCAGCGCCAGCGTATACGGCGGCTTGGTGGTGCCCAGCACCTCCTCGCGTTCCTGGCAGCGTCCCTGCCGCGTAAACGCGATGCCTCCCACCAGCGGCGGATTGACGAGGAGTGTGCGGTCGCCAATCATATCGGCGCACCATCAAGTTCCACTTTGCAGCAGCGGCGACACACAGGAAACAGTTGTTCTTCCAGCAGCTTCTTCCGCAGTTCCATGTACCGTGGGCCCGTCCACACTTCTTCAAGGGACTGCGTCGTGAGATCGCCAACCTCGAGCCGGATGAAAGGGCAGAAGTAGGCCTTGCCGCTGAATGACACCCGCGCGTAGAGAAACGGGTAGAGACACCGGCCGCTGAGCGGTGTGCCCGGGGTGTAGTAGTCCTTGAGAATCGGCGTCCGCACCTTGGGCCGCATATCGAAGCGGACCCCGTGCGCGCGGCACTTGGCCGCCAGCGCGTCCACCTGCGTCTGCACGCGCGCGGCATCCAGGCCCGGGTCTTCCGTCACGAAGGTGGAAATCACCTTGGGGTCATCGGTGCCCAGCATGCGGATGGTCTGCTGCACTTCGTCGGGCGTGCTGAACATCAGGTGGTTCAAGCCGATCGCGTCCACACCCAGCGCGTCGGCCACATCCACCATCTGGTCCAGCACGTCGAGGCTTTCGTGCGTCACCGTCGTGTTGATGCTGACTCGCAGGGGCGCGCCCTTGCGTTTCGCGGCGGCCTGCAGGCGAGTGAGCCCGGCTGATGTTCGCTCAAACGTGCCTTTCACGCCACGCGCCAGGTCATGCACTTCGCCTGGGCCGTCAATGGACACGCTGATGTGCTTGAGGAATCCCCTGGCCGCCAAATCGGCCAGCGCTTCGGCGCGTTCTTCATTGATGATCGTGCCGTTGGTCGTCAGGTAGCCGCATGTGTAGCCCTTGTCGCGGAACATCTCCATGACATCCAGGATGTCCTTGCGCATGAAAATTTCGCCACCGGTCAGACTGACCTGCAAACCGTCCTGCGGCGGAAACGCCCGCTGCAGGACGTCGATCGGCATCTCCTGCCGCCATTCACCTTCGAGGTTCAGCAGGTCGCCGACGTAGCAAAACTCGCACGTCAGGTTGCACCGCATCGTCGCTTCGTAGACCACGCCGATGGGCAGGCGCCCGGCGTCACCGGTTTTCTCGCGTTCGAAACGCTCGACGTGATTTCGGTACTTCAGGCGGCGGTATTTCGCCCACAGGCTGGTCAGCGCCGGCACACTCCGCGCCCGACGGGCGACCACTTCGCGAAGACGTGTGCTCAAATTCATGCGATCAGTCGATCCGCCAGATCTCGATGACCGGACCTGGCCGCGCAAGTGCGGGATCCAGACGGGCATCCGTGTTGTGCAGGAACGGCGGCACCGTCGCCAACTGCCCTTGATCGACATCCGATCGGTAGGGCGAAAACGTGGCGACGATACGTCCGCCGCTCGCCAGCGCCCGATCAAGCGACGCCAGCGACGCGTCTGGAACATTGTACCGCTTCAGAACAACGTACTGCACCCCCAGCGCCCGCAGTGGCGCCAGGGTGGCCTCGCGGTCGAATTCGCGAGGGGACACGTAGATTTTATCTTTGTCCAGCCCGCCGTCACCCAGGTAGATCGTGCGGTAGGCCGGGCTGGGATAGGGCGACAGGGCCAACTGCTGCTGGAACTTGATTGAGGCCTGGGCCTCAGAGCCCAGGGTGTGCCTCAGGGCCTCGACCAGGCCCTCGCGCGACATGCGCAGGGGCACGCTGTAGGGCTGAATCAGGACGGATGCGCCGGCCGGAATCTCGGTCTCAATCCACTGCCGGGCCAACGTCCGCGTGTCCGTCTGTTTGAAGAACGAGCCCATCGTCAGGCTGTACTCCAGGCCCCGTGTGACCTGGCTGAGGGTGAAGGCCGCGACGATCACCGCCTGCCATTTACGCGACTTGATACCAGTCGCGATGATCGTGATGAGCACCCCGGCGCCGATGGCCAGGAACGGGAGGACCGGATTCAGGTAGCGCGTGGCCGGCACCGTGTTTGCGATGAACAGCAGGAACGTGACTGGAAACAACGTCACCAGCATGCCGCGGCGCGGACGCTGCCACGCGAGGATCAGTCCAGTGACTATCGGGAGCAACTGGCTGAATCTCAGGCCATGTTCCCAGATCATCGTCATGTAACGACCCAACCCGTCGAACATGCCACGGTTTTCCGTGGCGCGGCCCATGACGATGGCCTGGTTCTGAGTGATGTCGATCCAGGCGGTCTGCCACTCGGGCAACAGGAATGGTGAGGCCATCAGGAACAGCACCGTCGCGGCCGCGCCGGCCGTGACGCCATCGCGCAGCCGATTCGTCCACGTGACCCCTGGCTGCGACAACAGCACCGCGCCGACGGGCAGTGCCACAAGGACGGCGTAGTAGTGCGTGGACATCGCCAGTCCGGCCAGCGCGCCGGTGACCAGCACATCCTTCATCCGGGCCCGTCCCTCGGTCGTGACCACGCGGGCCAGCCAGAGATGCACGAGGACGATCAGCAACGTCACGGGCACGTCGTGTTTCACGTAGTGCGCGTCCATGACGGCGATGGGCATGATCGCCATCACGAGGGCCGCGATTGCCCCCGCGGTCCTGCCGAACAACCGCGACGCAAGGCCCGCCACTGCCGCAATCGTGGCCACGCCGCACAAGGTTGAGAGCAGGCGGCCCGACCAGTACAGGCGCGACGGATCGACGAAGAACTCGCGCTGGAACGCTGCGACCGAGTCCCACCAGCCCATCACCCACCCAGTGACGAACGTCAGGCCCTGCCATGCAAAGAGCGCGTAGAAGTAGAACGTGGGGTAGAGGAAGTTGTGGGGACTGAGGTCGCCGGTGCCAAACGCCAGCGCCCGATTCATGATCGCCACCTCGTCCATGTTGTAGACGGCCGGCAATCCGAAGCCCAATCCGTTCAGGCGTAGCCAGAGTCCGACGCCGCAGGCCAGGGCGACAGTGGCGATCAGGACGCTACGAGACACGGGCCTTCCGTTGCGCGCGCGGCCACACCGAGGTGAGCAGTGCGCGTTCAGTTGCGCGAAGAAATCCTCCCGCCCACAACAGCACGCCAAAGACTACGACCGTCGTTGTTCCACGCGCGAACACGCCCGCCAGTGCCGGCATCTCCGGCAGCGCCCATCCGGCGGCCGCGGCCAGGATGCCCGCAAGAATGACCCGCGCGATACGGCCCACCTCGTAGGTCATCGGGTAGTGCCACCGCGCGAAGTATCCGGCCACGGCGGCGAGCGTGGCATACGAGAGCGCGAATGCGACTGCCGCGCCGACCACCCCGTAACGCGGCATCAGCATCCAGCCACTGCCCAGTCCCACGGCCGCCGCCGCGAATGTGGAGAGCGGGTAGTACTTCGTCTGGCTGGTGAGGTTGAGGCCAATCGACGTGAGCAGGTAGACGCCCTGAAACGCGATGCCCAAGGCGATGATCGGCACCACAAGCGCCGCGTCGTCGTACGCCACAGGCGTAAGGATGTTCACAAGGTCGGTGGCGATGGCGGTAGTTCCCGCGACGAGTATCGACAACATGGCGATGCCGTAGGTGGTGATCTTTCTGAAGACCATGGGCGCGTCGGGCTGCTTTGCCGTCTCGTAATAAAACGGCGCCCATCCAGTTTCAAACGCCGACAGAAACAGCTTGATGGCGCGGGCGATCGTGTTGCCGATCTGGTAGACGCCCATGCGTTCGAGCGGAATGAACCGCCCCAGCAGGTAAATGTTGCCGGCATCAAGCGCCTGCTGCGCCAGGCCGTGCGGCAGCCGCGGCAAGCCGAAGCGCAGGCACAGGCGCAGGTCGACGGTCGAGAACGACGGCCGCCACATCGTCCGAATCCAGGGCCAGAGCAAGGGCAGCAGGACGAGTGTGACGATGAGGTCGGCCAGCATCATGCCGGTGATGCCCCAGCCGGCGTACAACACGAACCCGATACGCAGCAGGAGCGTGGCGACCGAACGGCCGAAGGTGAACGCCGAAAAGGTCACGGCCTGCTTGCGCATGCGCATCACGTGAAACGGCACGAACGTGAAGGTGAGCAGAAAGGTGTTCACCAGCACCAGGCGCAGCGCCGTGAGGTACTCGCCGGCCGCAACGCCGAAGAGATGGCCCGCCAGCCGCGGTGAGGTCAGCAGGAGCACGGCGAGCAACACACCGGATGCGAGACCCAGGAAGACCAGGAGTGTGCTGGCCAGTCTCTGTCGCTGTGGCCCTTCGTCCCGGTCGAGATAGAACCGCATGAATGCGCCGTCCAGGCCCCAGCGGAAGCCGATCTTGACCAGCGTCTCGGTCACGATGAGCAGCCCGAGTGCGCCCATGTCGGCTGGCGAGAGGACCTTCAGATACAACGGCAGCAGGGCCATGCTGACGACGGTCACGGCCACGTCGCCGGCGCCGTAAATCGCCACACTGCGGGTCAGCGCACCAAGGGGTTTTCTCACGGTGATCGTCGCGGTGCCGGTGACAATTGGCCGCCGGTTTCGCGCCACTCGTAGTAGAACACCTGCCGGCCGGGATTCGCCACCGCCACCTCGCGATCCAGGTCCGGTGTGGCCATCGCGAATAACACCGGTGCATCCTTGAAGCTGGGCGGGTTGCGATTGAGATCCAGCCGCACCAGATCGGCAGAGGCCGTCTTGAGCAGCACGATGGCGCGGTCGAGCTTGGCGGCTTCGACGACGCGATAGACGTCGCGGCGCGCCAGCACCTGGGTGTAGGCGCGGTGGCCCAGGACGGCGCCTGACGCCACCATAGCAATCACCGTGGCCGTGACCACGCTCCAGGCGTAGCGAGTCCGTGCCAGGTGGCCGAGGCCGGCGCCGACCAGGAGCGTCAGCGGCAGCAGGGCCTCGAAGTAGAACCGAGGGCCGTAGCGATTGCCGCCGTGCGACCACCAGAAAATGTAGCCGACGACGGGCGCGACGAGCAGCAGCCACAACAGGCGACGATGGGCCACAGCCTGGTGGCGAGAGGCGAGGAGCAGCGGTACGGCGACGAACGAGGTGTAGACCACGCCCTCGCCGCAGAGGACCAATGCCGTCTTCAGTCCGCGCCACAGCGAATGACCATAGCTGGTAAAGCCCAGGGCTTCTGTCGAATCAAACTGGTTCCACGCCAGTGTCCAGATGGAGCCTGTGGCGGCCATGTTGACGCCGAGCAGCGCGGCGAGTGCCGGCACGCCGCCCAGGGCAAACCACGCGCCGAGCGGCCATGCGCTGCGATCGGCTGCCCACACGTTCCGGATGATCGGGCGACCGAGTCCGACGATGAGGGGCAGGCCGATGAGCAGCGCGGTGTAGGGACGCACAAGGACCGCAAGGCCGAAGCTGGCTCCGGCAAGGAGCAGCGGCCAGGCGCCGGGCCGTTCGTTGGCCCACGCCAGTGACAGCGTGAGTGCAGTGAGGGCACAGAGGCACGCGGGGTGGCTGTGGTACGACGCGGCGTTGAGGAGAAAAAACGGCGACAGGCCCGTCACGAGCACGCCAGAGGCCGCAGCGCGTGGGCCCACCCATGAGCAGGCCAGACGATAGATGCCTGCCAGTGCCAGCGCGGCCAGCAGCGGATTGACGAGGCCCGGCCAACCGGCGCGGGCGCCCACGGCGAGGAGCAGCGGCCAGCCGGGTGGGTACTTGCTGAAGCGGCGTCCGTCAACATCACCGAGATGATTCTGTTTGAAGGCGTCCACCGGTTGCGGAGATTCGGCCGTGACGCGGCCTTCGGCGAATGCCTGTGCCTGCCAGAGGTACGCGTACTCGTCGCCCGAGTTGGCAAAGCCCTGCAGCAGGTAGACATGCACGAGCAACGCGGCGACGAAGACGGGCGGGACGATGAGGGCCGATCGCCGCCACGCAGGCGCGTCTACGATCGGGGTCCTCATGAGCGTGAAGGGCGGCGTGACGACAGGGCCACGGCTGCCGCCACGATGGCGGCGGGATCAATGACGGGAATCCGGAAGCGCTCCTGCGGGAAAAACACGAGGCAGACGATCACGGATGACAGGGCGAGCAGGCCCAGTGCCCAAAGCGGTGAGGCGCCTGGCTGGCGCAGCAGGCCCCAGAGTCCGACGAGTGCGAAGGGCGCGAGCAGGCCGTACGAGACGAGCGACGCGATGTAGTAGCGATTGGAATGGAGCGTGTATGACGGGCCAATCGGCACGAACGTGTAGAAGAACTTTCTGGCTTCGAGCAGCAGCCACCGGCCTGGGTGCTCACGCACGAAGTTCCTCACTTCGCTGTAGTAGACATCGTCCATCGCCTGGTTGCTCAGGCCAGGGTGCCGGTCTTCGAGCGCCTTTCGCGCAAGGCCCATTGCGGGGTTCGCGGCCAGGTCGCCTTCGCCGTGGGCCAGCGGGTTGTTGCCCGTCCACAGGGTCACGCCGCCATGGGCCGCGGTGAGGATGAACTGATCGTGCACCACGTAGTTGCGTGCGATCCACGGCAGCACCAGGAGGGCGACGCCGACCGTAAACGCGGCGAACAGTTGACGGCGCTTGTGCAGAAGCAGCCAGAGCGCGGCGAGCGGAAGGAAGAAGAGCATCGCTTCCTTGGTGAGGAGCGCCGCGCCGGCGACCAGGCCGGCCATGGCTCCCAGCCTCAGTTGCCGTGCGCCTGTGGCGTCATTGGCGCGCTGCAACACCCACACGGTGGCCAGCGCCAGCGCGGAATAGAGCGGCTCGGTGAGGACGTAGCCGCACACCCAGGCGATCGGGGGATAGACGGCTGCACCGAGGGCGGCGAGTTTCGCGGCGCGCGCACCGCCGGCGCGGCCGGCGAGCGCGGCGACCAGCACAATGACCAGTGTGCCGATCGCGCATTGAGCCACGGTGATCGCGGTGGGAATGTGAGATGAGTTCGGCGGCAAGTCGGCCAGGCTCTCCGGCACACGGGTGGTGACGAGCGCGTCCTGGGTGACCACAAGAATCGTCGCGAGGAGCACCACGAAGCCTGGGGGCCGTTCGAAGAACCCGCTCGATGGTGAGTCGGCCGGGTACGTCAACCCGTGACCCGTGGCCACGCGTGTGGCCAGCAGCAGGTACTCCTGCTCGTCTTTCATCAGCGGCTTGTCCACCCAGTACCCCAGGCCGAATCCGAGGCGAAGGACCAGGCCCAGCAGGGCGGCACCCGCGATGAATCTGGCGGTCATCGTGTGAAGCGCAGAAGGTTCAGAAAGCACCAGCCTGGGATTGGCAGCAACCGGGTGAGCGCGCGGTGCAACGGCAGCAACCGCGCGGGCGACTTTCGAATCCATCGCGTGAGAATCGGGACCGTGGGGAAGATGCCGCGTCGTTCGACAAGGCGGAATCCGGTGCGGCGCGCCAGGTCGAGGTATTCGCCGATTGGCCGGTCGCCGGGATGTTTTTCGAGGCTCGCCGTATGAATGAGTCGGCCCTGCAGCAGGAAGTGGATGCGCGACTGCAGGTGGGCCAGGTTCGGCACCGAGACCAGCAGTTCACCGCCCGGGCGCAACACGCGAAACAACTCCGCGAGCGCTTTGGGCTGGTCTTCAAACGTCAGGTGTTCCAGCACGTCCAGGCAGGTGGCGTGGTCGAACGTGCCGTCCGGGTAGGGCAGCGCCAGCAGGGAGCCGCGCGTGACGAACTCGGAACTGTAGTTGGGGTCGATGCCCTCGATAGCGAGCCGGCTGCGAAACTCCTCAACGAGCACGCCTTCCCCGCAGCCCGCGTCGAGGACTTTCGTTTCCCTCGGCAGCGCCGAGAGATAGCCGCGCACATAGGTGAGCTTGGCCAGGTAGGTGGGGTAGAACTCCCAGTCGGGCGAAGGTTCCCTGTGGTAGTCGCCGCGGACTGCGTACTCTCCCGTGGGGGTGCCGGTCATGCCGTTCGGATTGTACCGCGTAGAATCACACGGGGGTTCCCGAATGGCTCGAGCGTGGTGGGTCGCAAGTCTGCTGGCAGTTGGCACGATGCGCAGGCCATTCGACGCCGCCGGACGAGGCCGCGCGGCCGTGGCCGTTGACCACGACTCCACGCGCCCAGCAGGCGCCGGCCACTTCAGCCCTCGGCCCAGGCCATCGTCCTTCCCTCCCTGTCGCGCAATCGCATCGCACGCCTCAAACGGCTCGACATGGATTGGCAGTTGGCGCTTACCCGCATTGACGTAGCGCGCCTCTCGCCGGCGGCGCAGGCGGGCCCTTGCGCAGGTGAAGACCACCATCGCGAACAACCTCGCGACGCTCGAGGCCGACGCAAAGGTCATTGCGGCGATCGCCCCGATCCTCCCGTTTGCCTCCGACCTCATCGAAATCGACGCCGCCCGCGTCCGCGTGGACATGGGGCAGCGCCTCGCGGGCCACCGCGCCAACCTCGGCATCGGCACGCCGTTTTACGGTGAAGGCTGGCCGCTCTACTGGGACACCCTGCTCTACGACATTGGCTTCCTCGACACGCCTGAGAAAAAAGTGGGCGCCCTGTTCTGGCGCATGCACCGCACGCTTGGCGGCCTCCAGTTGCGCGGACTCAAAGCCGAACTCGTGGACACCGGCCAGATGACGCTGAAAGAGTTCCACGACGCCGTGGTGCTCCAGGGCTCGATGCCCTGGATTGGAAGTTCTACGGAGAGCTGAGATAAGCGGCCGCGGCCTTGAGACCCAGGCCGCGCTACGAGGAGCGGCGGCCGCCACCGCCGCCGCGGCCGGTCGTGGTTGGCGGCTTTGCGCCAGCCGGTCCCGCCGTGCCGGGCTGAACGGGGATAATCACGCCCGGTACCGTTGACGTCACCATGCCGCCCGGGCCCACACGCAGGTTCGGGTTTGGGGTGGGCTGCCCGGCGGGCGCATTCGGCGTGGTCGGCGGCATATCGCCGACGAGGGGCCGCACGGGCGGAATCTCATCGTCAGGCGACCCTTGAATCATGCGGGGCGCGGCCTGCGGCTGCGGCGGTTCCTGGAACTGCAGACGACTGGCCGGAGGCGGCGCCGCGGAGGCACCGGACGAGCTGCCGGACGTGAGGGATCTGGTGGCCAGGATGAACACGGCTTCGACGACCGACGCCGAGGCCGATGGCGCAATACGCATCGACGCCCCGTAGCCAGGCGCATCGCGCAGCAACGTGCGCAACACCACAGCCTCGGGCTCATTGCGGAATTCCACGGGCAGCATGGGAGCGCCGCTGAGCTTGTCGGCGTTGGTGATGCGGCTGCCACCCTTGCGCGCCCATTCGGCCAGGATTTCACGCAGCGTGACGTTGTGGGCGACCAGCGTCACCTTGCCGTCGTTGAACGAGATATCGAGCTTTCGCGCGCCGTCCTGAGCCTGGGCGGGGACGGCGACGGCGAGCAGAGACGCGACGACGACGAGCGCGCGCTTGATCATCATGGGAGCCTCACAACCATCATACGCCTCGTTAGACGTCGCGACGACTCAGACGGCTGCGGGCCGTCAAATGAGCCGAGAGACCCACAGCGGCGAGTCTTTCTTCGGAAGGTCGCAGGAGCGGCAGATTTCCGGGCCGCCGTTTTCCAGGTGCTGGCGCCGCACCCCGAGGTAGGCCGGGCCGTTCCAGACGTCTGCGATGGACGACGTACGGAGGTCGCCGAGGATGTGGCGTCCGTCGAAATCGGCGCAGCAGAGCGACACGCGGCCGTCCCACAGCACCGTGAATGTCTGCCACATGCGGTAACAGGGGTAGTTCACGTCTGACGTCGCGTTGAGCGTACCGGCCCAGTTGTGCAGATCGGTGATGTGCACCTTGTCGGCAATCTTGCGCCAGTGCTCGATGAACTGCTGCTCGTCCACCGAGTTGTTCTGCCGCACGAACGACAGGATGAGCTTCGGCCGCACGCGGCCACTCGCCTTGCGAAGCCGCACCAGCGTCTCGATGTTGCCGATGACCACGTCGTAGTCGAGGTTGAGGCGGGTGCTCTCAAACACCTCCTTGCCCGACGCGTCCACGCTGATGTTGATGGCATCGAGCCCGGCGTCGATCATGCCCTGCGCGATGTCCTCGCTGATCAGCGACCCGTTGCTGATCATGCCGACTTCGCCGATGCCGCGTTCCTTGGCGTAACGCACCTTTTCGACGAGCTGTTTGTCGAGAAACGGTTCTCCGTAGTTGTGGACGCGGACATGCGTGATGCCGAGCGTGACGCACTCGTCCACGATCTTCCTGAACAGGTCCATATCCATGACGCCCTGGCGCCGATGCATCTCGTCGCGCGGACAGAAGACACACTTCGCATTGCACAGGTTCGTGCTTTCAATCTGGACGATATCGGGCCAGCGTGCCGTGCGCTCGCGTCCAGCTTTGAGCAGGACCGCCCGTACGGTCTTCGCATTCCTGAGCAGGGCGCGTTCGACGAGCTTGCGCGCGCGTGTGGAGAGTCCTGGCACGTCTCCCCTTATCCTTTCGAGGCCACCGCGGCCCGCTCGTGGTCGATGACCCGCCGCAGGATCTCGTCCAGGCCCACGTGCGGCGTGTAGCCGACGGCGGCGTTGATTTTCCGCAAGTCGGGCACTCGTCGCGGCATGTCTTCGAACCCGGCTTCGTACGCCTGATCGTAGGGGATGAGCACGATGTCCGACGACGAGCCGGTCATCGCCTTGACCTTCTGCGCCAGCGCCATCATGGAGATCTCTTCGTGATTGCCGATGTTGAAGACCTCGCCCACCGTGGCCGGCGACTCGGCCAGCCGCATCAACCCGCTCACCACGTCGCCCACATAGGTAAACGCGCGCGACTGCGTGCCATCGCCAAACACGGTGATCGGTGTGCCCGAGAGCGCCTGGCCCACGAACGTCGGAATCACCATGCCGTAGCGGCCGGTCTGTCGAGGCCCCACGGTGTTGAACAACCGCACCACCACCACCGGCAGCCCATACTCCTTGAAGTAGGCCAGCGCCAGGAACTCGTCGAGCGCCTTGCTGCAGGCATAGGCCCAGCGGTGTTTGCTGGTTGGCCCCATGACCAGGTCGGCCGTTTCGGTGAACGGCACCGCCGTGCTCTTGCCGTAGACCTCGGAGGTCGAAAACACCACCACGCGCTGCTTGCGGCGTTTGGCCTGCTTGAGCACCACCTCGGTGCCATGCACATTGGTCTCAATCGTCCGCACCGGGGCTTCGACGATGAGCTTGACGCCGACGGCGGCGGCGAGGTGAAAGACCACGTCCGAACGGTCAACCATCTGGCCCACGAGCGTCTCGTTCATCACCGTGTCGATGGTGCAGCGAAAGCCCGGGCGCCCAGTCAGGTGCGCAATGTTGTCGAGCGACCCGGTGGACAGGTCGTCGATGACCTCCACGCTGTGGCCCGCATCCAGCAGCGCTTGGGCCAGATGCGACCCCACAAATCCCGCTCCACCCGTCAACAACGCTCTCATCGTCTTGCCATCTCCAGAATGACGTCCGCGGCCCGCGCGGCGGATGTCGGCATCGGTCGCAGGCCGTACCGATCGACGAACGCGTCGGCGGCGGCGGTCACAGTGGTCCGAACATCCCGATCATACAGTAGGCGCTCAAGTGCCTCCGCAATCCGGTCGGCATTGCCGGGTTCGTTCACCCCGGTCATCACCCCCTCGTCGACGAACGGGCTCAGATTACTTGGGCGGCCGATGACCACGGCCGGCAGGCCGAGCACGAGGGCGTCGATGGCCACCGTCGAGTTGCGGGTGATCAGTGCATCGGCCACCGAGAGGACACCGGCCAAATCGGTGTGGGGCGGAAGGATCGTGACGTTCGGCAAGGCCTCGAAATACGGCGCGTAGACGGCGCCGGTTTCGGCCGGGTGGGCTTTGATGGCCAGCCGCAGATCCGGCTTCTGGCGCATCGCCTCGGCCAGGGCAGGCAGGACGTCGCGGACTTCGGTGAACTTCGCCGTGAGCACAGCCAGCTTCTGTTCCGGGCGCGTGCTGCCGCAGGTCTGGCGCATCGCGGCGCGATCGGCGTCGCTGAAGGTGGCGATGCGGGTGACCAGCGCGTCGAGTCCCGGGCTGCCGGTGACTTCCAGCCGATCGGCAGGGAAGGCGCCGGCCGAGCGCAGGTGCGCTTCGGCGTAACGATTGAAGAGCAGTGTCTTGTCGGGCATTGGAAAGCCGCGGTCGGTGCCGGTCGGCTGCATTTCGTCGGGCTCGTGAATGTAGTTGAGCCAGTGGCGATAAATGAAGCCATGCTGCAGGCCCACCGATGCCACGCCACGGCGGCGCGCTTCAAGGACCAGCGCTCGTCCCCATCCCCCGGCTTCGGCGTAGGTGACGACGGTCTGGCATGTGAGGGTGTCGATGGCTGCGCCGGCTTCGTCCATGGCGCGCGCCGACCACGGCCACTGGACGATGGCCGCGCCGCGCAGTTCGTGGGCCAGCACGGGCCACAGGTCGCAGCCGTGGACGAGGGCCGCCGCGCGGATGCCCTCGCCGCCGACCACCGCGTCGGCGAGCGCGGCTCGCTTGCGCCAGAGCGCGAGCGAGCCGCGCAGGGCGGACCAGGGCGCGAGGTCTTCGACGGGGGTGATGGTGTCGAGCGTCGCCGCGGGTGTGATGGGGTCCCACCAGCGGCGCGTGGTGAAGTTGCGCTGTGGCCCCACGCCGACCAGGCGCAAGGCGCCTGGTGCGGCGTGTGTGATCGCGTCGAGGACGGGGCCGATGTATCCCTCTTCGCCCCGCCAGAACGCGGTGTGGACAAACGCGGCAATTGCGCCCGGCGCGGGCGGTGGGCGTCGGCCGCCACGCAGGCGGCCCACGCCCTGTGTCACGACGCGGCGTGCGCGCGACAGGGCGGCGGTGACGCCGACCTGCGCGCCGGGCCAGTAGAGGCGTGGCGGCGCGGGCGCGCCGCCACGCACGTCCACCGGCACGCCGCGCGCGGCGCCGAAGGCGCGCGCGGCGGCGATGGTGGTGGCGTCGGGCGCCGCGATCACGAGCCGCGCGGGCGCATGCTGCGCCCGCGCGTGGTCGAGCGCGAGCACCGTCAGCACCGCCTGATCGAGTTGGCGCATTTTCTGGAGATACAACTCGGTGAACCACCACAGCGAGTCGTCGCGGTACCGGAATCGTTCGCGCATCGACACGCCGCCGTAGGGCACCAGGCGCAGGCGCTTGATCCACGTGTTGGTGTCGGTACGCGCCTGATCGGCCAGATCGGGCGTGACGAGATCGGCGAACGGCAGTTCGCGTTCGGCCCCCTGCGCCGAGATGCACGTGACGCGGGTCTCGTTCATGTCAGCGCGCGCTCTCGGCCATGAGTTCACGCGCCGCCCGAACAACGGCCTCCACCGTGATGCCGTCCATGCAGTCGGGCACGTGCCCGCGGCATCGCTCCGGCGGCAGGCGCACCTGCCCGCAGGGGCTGCACGGCAACTGCACGCGCAACACACGTTGCTTCGTGGCGAGCGGGCCGTATCGCCGCGGGTCTGACGGCCCGAACAATGCCACGACCGGTGTGCCCACGGCGGCCGCCATGTGCATCGGTCCCGTATCTCCGGTGATGAGCACGTCCAGACGCGACAGGAGCGCAGCCGTGCCGGGCAGGTCGAGCGCGCCGGCCGCGTCAATGATCGGCCGGTCGCCGATCGCGCGCCGCACCTGATCGACGATGCCTCGATCGGTCGAGGCACCGGTGAGCACGACGGTGGCGCCGGCCTCGTGGGTGAGCGCACGGCCGACGGCGGCGAATCGCGAGAGGTGCCATTGCTTCGACTCGCGGCCGCCGCTCACGTGCAGGCCAATGAGCCGCGTCGCGTCACGGCCGCCGAGGACGCGATCGGCCGCAGCGACAGCGCTGCGGTTGGGCACCAGCCGCGGCCCGGCTGGCGGGTGCGGTGTCGCACCGCCGGAGGCATGCTGGATCAGGGCGAGTGCGTTCGCCGAGACGTGCGAGTTCCGATCGTACGCGAGCGCGTCGGTGAGGAAGCTGCCACCGCCGCCGGTCCAATAGCCGAGGCGCTGCCGGGCGCCACTGCGCCACGCCAGCAGGTTGGTGCGGATATCGGGTTCGAAGGCGATCACCATGTCATACCGTCGTTCACGCCACGCACCCGCGCGTGCGAGCAGGGCGCTCCAGGACAGGCCGGTGCCCTCCCTCGAGAGCCAGGGCACGTCGAGGCTGTCCACGCGGTGCACGCCTGGAATCAGTTCGGCCAGGGGCACGTTCCAACTGCCGACGGCGAGATCGATTTCGGCGTCCGGCCAGGCCGCGCGCGCGGCAGCAACGGCGTCGAGCACCATGAGGAGATCGCCGATGCGTT
>CAZAZR010000092.1:0-16359 GCA_964489685.1 uncultured Solibacteraceae bacterium
CCCCGTCATCATCGCGGCGCCTTGCGCGATCGTGTCGCCGATCTGCCAGAGCTCCTTGATTTCTGGATAGGTGATCTCGCGGAAGTAGTACCACACCGACGCGTTGCGAGGCACGACGTTGGGCTGATCGCCACCGTTGCGAATCACGTAGTGCGACCGATGCTCCAGGCGCAGGTGCTCGCGCCGGTAGTTCCAGCCGACGTTCATCAGCTCTACGGCATCGAGCGCGCTCCGGCCACGCCAGGGCGCCCCGGCCGAATGCGCCGTTTCCCCTTCGAAGGTGTACTCCACCGACACCAGCCCGGTGCCACCCGCCGCGCCCCACGAGACGGAAAGATTCCGCCCGACGTGTGTGAACAGCGCCACGTCCACGTCTTTGAACAGGCCAGCACGAATGAAGTAGGCCTTGGTGCCGACCAGTTCTTCGGCAGTCCCAGGCCAGATGCGGATGGTGCCGGGAATCTTGTCGCGCTCCATGATGCGCTTGAGCGCGAGCGCCGCCGTGATGTTCACCGCCTGTCCGGAGTTGTGGCCTTCACCATGCCCAGGCGCGCCTTCGATGATCGGCGATCGGTACGCCACACCCGGCTTCTGGGACGACTGGGGAATGCCGTCAATGTCGGAGCCCAGGGCAATCACCGGCTTCCCGCTGCCCCAGCTCGCCATGAATGCCGTGGGAATGCCAGCCACGCCTTCCTCGACAGCAAATCCGTTTTGCCGCAGGATCCGCACCAGATACTGGTGGGTCTCGACCTCCTGGAATCCCAGCTCGCCGAAGCTGAAGATCTGGTCGACCATCTGCTGCGTGAAGTCCTTCATCTTCTCGACTTCGGCCTGCACTTCAGCCTTGAGAGCCGTCACCCGTGCCGAGTCGGCGGGCACCGGCGGCGCCGGGGCCTGCGCAGCCATGCCCACCGGCACCACCAACCCCATCATCAACATCATGCGCATCAACCGATCGCCGTTCCGTCGCGTCATCCCGACCTCCTCAAGGCTAGCCGTGGTCATTATAGAGACACCAGTGGCCCGTCCGCGCTGATTCACGGAAGAATGGCGACATGCCGCCGACGATCCGGGCGGCACGAGCGGCTGGTGTCATGGCCGCAAGTGGCGCCACCCCGGCGAGGTCATGGTGCGAAGGCCTCCCGAGTCCTCGTATGCGCAGGGTCCACTCTTTTTGGCCAGATCTCACTGTCGTTGTGCGCGTGTCTGCGTCGCGAGGAGGTACGGTATCGTGACTGCGTGGTTTCCCTGGACTCTGTCCCACAACTGGCAGCCGGTTTCACCTGCGGCGAGGTCCGGGGTGGTAACGGCATCGTCCACGAGGTCGTCCGGCTTCCGGGTTTGCGCGGGATGTTGTATTCGCGGCCGTGCAGTGGGGCGAACGGGGGCGACATTCATTACCTGTCCGTCTGCGGCTCGGGGCTGCTGGCGCGAGTCTGCCTGGCGGACGTGGCGGGCCACGGTCCCACGATCGCGGCAGTCAGCAGTGAGATGCACGCGCACTTGAGACGGAGCGTTGACGTCATCGATGAGCGGCGGGTGCTGGGCCGGCTCGATCAGCGACTCGAGTCGAAGGGCCTGCGCGCGATGACCACAGCAGTGCTCGCCACGTACTACCCGCCACAGCGACGCCTCACGGTCAGTTACGCGGGCCATCCTCCCGGCTGGCTGTATCGAGCGCGTGAGGACCGATGGGAGTCGCTGTATGTGGTCCGACCGCCCCTGGCGCCGCCAGCCTTTGTGGACTTGCCGCTCGGCACCGGTCTGGCACCCACGTATACCCGGCATCGATTTCGGGTGTCGCCTGGCGATCGCATGCTGCTGATTACCGACGGCGTCCTCGAGACCACCTCCCCCGATGACATCCCCTTCGATACCCACGGCATCACGGCCCTGCTCGAGGCGAAGACCGGCACGTACGCGCATCTCGCCGATCAGTTACTGAGGGCCCTCCACGCGCACGCCGCGACCGATCATCTATCGCATGACGACGTGTCGTTCTTGCTGGTCGAATTCGTCGAAGGACCTGCCGGCCCGGCGCTCTGGCACGTCATCAAGAACCGGCTGCTGCAGCGTGTGATCCGTTGATCGGCCGTGTTCCGCGTTCCATGCACAACGCTGGAAAGGATCTGCCCGCCGAACGACCGTCGACCGCCGGGGACACGCGGTGTTCGCGGTCAGGAATCACGAGTTCGCTGACCCGGAGAACAACTCCGTCCTCGCGGTGGCCGTGATCGCGAGCACTCCCGGATGTTTCAGTCGACGCTCAGCGGAAATCGCGTAGTACCGCTCCAAGACACTCGGCGTTCGGCCGACGACCGCCACACGGTAGTGCCGACACACCTCGCGTTCAATGGCCGTCGGCGCGGGAAACACGGCATGACCACTTTCCCCGAACGCCTTCAGCAACGCGGAATCCTCAAACTCCCCGGCCACAAGGGGATGCAGGTCCTCGGCCTCGAACCACCGCTCGAGGGCGCGACGGAGCGCGGTGTTGATGGTCGGCAGCAGGGTCGGCGTGCCGTTCAACGAACCGGGAAACCGCCGGCGTAACCGTCGCGCCAGCGGCCCGGCGGCGAAGAAGGTCGTGCCAGACTCGCCCAGGAGATGGTTGAACACCTTGACCCTGGCGTGCGGCGGGGCAGGCGTGTCGCTGATCACCACGTCCAGCGCGTGCACGGCCAACTGCGCCACCAGTTGGTCGGGATGGTCCTCCCGGCACGTGATCTGAACCGCCTCGGGCCCCTCGATGGCCGGACGCAAGAGGCGATAGGCAATCAGCTTCGGCACCGCATTGGCCACGCCCACACTCAACTGGAGCGCGCGCCCCGATGGTCGGCCCTTCAGCGTCTCCTGCAACTCACGGCCGGCAGTGAAGATCTCGTCCGCGTAGCGATACACCACGCGGCCCACGTCGGTGAGGACGAGCGTACGACCCCGCCGTTCCAGAAGACGGTCTCCCAGCGCCCCCTCCAGCGTCTTCACCTGTGCGCTGATGGTTGGCTGTGACAGCCGCAGCTTCTCGGCGGCCTTCGAGACACCGCCCTCGCGCACGACGGTCCAGAAGTAGAGCAGATGATGGTAATTCAACCAGTCCATATCAGCGTCTTCACATAGTAGAACTCTATGAAATTGTTTGCAAATTTCTATTTGTCTATGTATTTGACGCCCAGTAGTCTTGACCCATTCCGCGTGCCGTGTGCACCGGTTGAGGAGGGTGTCGAGATGATCAGGGATGCTCAGGGATGCTCGTCGTGGTCGTCGGGGCCATGCTCACGCTCGCGCCCACGGCGATTGGGCCGTGGTGCTGAAGGAGAGAAGAACCTGCGTCGGGCGCGTCGTGACACGGCGGGAAGACCATGCGCATCCTGATTCGCATGGCTGCCGGGCTGTCGCCCTCCCTCGCGCCGCTTGCACGACGCCGCCTCGAGTTCGCACTGGGACGCTTTGGCGCCCGCGTCAGGTCGCTGACCGTGCGCCTGGCGGATCTGAACGGGCCGCGCGGCGGGGTGGACAAGCACTGCCTCATCGCGATCCGGCTCACGTCGCCGGCGCGGCTCCTTGTGATCGAGGACACCGACGCACAGGCCGAGGTCGCGATCGGGCGCGCGGCTGATCGCGCCGCACGCGTGGTCGCCCGCGCGGTGCAGACGCTGACGCACCGGCGACCCTTGCTACGAATGCACTGAAGACAGGTGGCCAACGGCCCTGCTGCAGGCGGGTATCGGGTTTGGCGCGATCGCACCAGGACCGCAACACGGGCATAGATAAAACAGAACTATCTAGACTGTATTTTCACTTTGTCTATGAAATAGCGGCCCGCGTATCCTGTGGTGATGCTCTGGATGTACGCCGGCTTCATCGTCCTCATTCTGCTCCTGTTGGCCCTCGACCTTGGGGTGTTCCACCGGACGGCCCACGTCGTGTCCGTGCGAGAGGCCCTGGGCTGGTCCGGCTTCTGGATCAGCCTGGGCCTGGCCTTTGCCGTGTTGATCTACTTCGGCTACGAGCACCACTGGCTGGGCCTGGGACTCACCCCCGACCTCATGACCGTCGCCCCGCAGACCGTGGAGGGGGTGGGACTGGTGTACAACGACGGCACGAGCGCGACCGTCAAGTACATCACCGGGTACCTGGTCGAGAAATCACTCGCCGTCGACAACATCTTCGTGATCGCGATGCTGTTCGGGTTCTTTGCGGTTCCCGCCATCTACCAGCACCGAGTGCTGTTCTGGGGGATCGTGGGCGCACTCGTCATGCGTGGGGCCATGATCGCGGTGGGCGCGCAGCTCATCCAGCGCTTCACGTGGATCATCTACCTGTTCGGCGCCTTTCTGATCGCGACCGGGATCAAGATGCTCCTGCTCAAGACGGACGCGACTGACCCGAACCGCAACCTTGTCGTCCGGCTGACCCGGCGGCTCTTCCCGGTGAGCGAACGCTTCCACGGCCAGCACTTTTTCGTTCGCGCGGGCTCGAGCGCCTCCCACGAGGCGGCCACCCCGGGTGGCGCCGTGGAGGTGGACCGAGTCGTGGACGCGGCGCGCCCCGGAACCCTGCTCGCCACCCCGCTCTTCCTGGCCCTGGTGATGGTCGAGTTCACCGACCTCATCTTCGCGGTCGATTCGATCCCGGCCATCTTCGCGATCACGGGAGACCCGTTCCTGGTGTTCACGAGTAATGTCTTCGCGATTCTCGGGCTGCGCAGCCTCTACTTCGCGTTGGCGGGGATGATCGACGAGTTCCGGTACCTGAAGGTCTCGCTCGCGCTTGTGCTGATGGTCGTGGGAGTCAAGATGATGACCCACGTCTGGCTCAAGGCACTGGCGGGCCAGTACTTCAATCTCTACCTCCTCGCCGTCGTCCTGTTCATCCTGGTCGCCGGCGTCGTGGCGTCACTCGTGGCCTCGCGGCGGGAGTGAGGACGGCTGGCGCAGCGCCGCGATCTGCTGCCGCAACGCGCGTACCTCGTCGAGGATCAACTGGGTGTGTGCCTCTCGAGCGTCCTTGAGGTCCTCTGTGACCTGCGACTGCATCGCGTTGACGACCAAGAGCGTGAAGAGCGAGGCGCCGAGATCGCCGAAGAACTCAGGCGCGATCGCGCCGAACAGGTTCGTGGCCAGCACCGCCGACACCTAAAGCACGAGTGCCCTCAGGCCGACGATCGACGCCATGCCCGGCAATGCCGTGAGCAGGGCGCTGACCACCCCGCGCATCGAGGGGACCAGCGATACGAGCCGCAGCACACGCAGGACGCGCAAGGCGCGCAAGCCGCTGAACGCACCGCTCGCGGGCATCAACGCGATTCCCACGATCGCGGAATCGAACACGCGCCACGAATCGTGGAAGAAGCGACTGCGGTAGACGAAGACGCGCGACAGCACTTCGACCACGAAGACTCCCAGCACCGTGCGGTCGATGACGTGAAGCAAGCCGCCGACGTGTGCCACGACCGCAGGCGAGGTTTCGAGCCCGAGCGTGATGCCGTTCGCGACGATCGGTGCGGTAATGGCCTTTTCGAAGCGCACGTCTTCAATGCGCACGCGGACGCGCTCACGCGGGCTCCTAGTCTCTGGTGTCTCGCACTGTCATTGGCAACCTCGTTGTTCGCGAATCTGACTGCGCTCTCGTCCCTCAAGCGCCCGGCGCGTGACGACGTGCCGGTACGCGAACAGCCGCTGCAGTTTCGGCTGGACGAATAGTCGGCCGAACAGCCGGCCGAGGCCGCCCAGTGGCAGCTCGTACTCGATCGTGTCTTCCAGCACGCAGGCGTCGGGCCCCTCCGGGATCATTCTATGGACGTGTTTCCAGTATCGGAACGGACCCTTTCGCTGCAGGTCCGTGAACGAACGGCCGTACTGATAGTCCCGATGTTCCAGGTCCCACCGCACCGAGAAGGGCGCCGGCCCGACCAGGAGCGACACGCTGGCCCCATCACGGATCCCACCGTCGCGGCGCAGCACGCGCACCCGTTCCCACGACGGCGTCAGTTGCTCGAATGCGCCGGGGGCTTCGTGCCAGTCGAACACCATTTCGGCCGATGCGGGCATGCGCGAGGCGGCAACGAATGTGATGCGGTCCATGACGGCCTCAGGAGCACCGGGCGATCGGACGTCTGTCGGTCATTTAGAACCGCCAGTCGAGGCCGACGATCGGGAAGAGGCCTTGCTGCTCGCCGAACTGCTGCGTGTTGGTGCGGCGGTTCCAGGTGTAGTTGGCGAAGTTGCGCCGATTGGTCACGTTCTGCACGCCAAGGAACAGGTTGAGCGGCCGCCCCCACGCGGTGAAGGTGCGGTCGACGCGAATGTCGACGCGGCCGTAGGCGGGCGCTCGCTCGGCGTTGACGCGCGTGAGGTCGTACACGCCTCGCCGCTGCTTGGTGGATGTCGCCGCATCGTATGGGGTGTACGGCCGGCCCGAAAGCAGGGCGAGCCGTGTCGAGAACTCCCACTTCGGCGACCACCGGTAGCCGCCCACCAGATTGAATACGAACGGGTAGTCGAACGAACCTGGGCGAAGGACGCCGTCGAGGCCGGCGTGCCGCGTCCGCGAGAAGGACACGTTGGTCTGCCCATAGAGCTTCGACGACAGGCGCTTCTCCGCGAAGAACTCGATGCCTTCCGAGTGGCCCTCGCCGGCACTCTGGAGGGGGAACAGGATCTCACGGACGTCGAACGTGTCGCCGATGTTGGCGAGCGACAGCGACGGCAGGCCCCGGGCCACCGGGTAGTCGGTGTAGTCTTTTCGGTAGCCCTCGACGGTCACCCGCACGTCCGGCGAGGGCGTCCAGGCGAGGCCCGTCACGTAGTGATCGGCGCGCCACGGAACGAGTGCGGCGTTGTCGGGAAACGCCGACACGAAGAGAAACGCGGGCTGTTGGTAGTAGGTACCGTAACTTGCGGTCCACGACAGTTTGTCGGTCACGCGGTAGTTCAGCCCCGCGCGCGGGCTGAATCGCGTCTGCCCCAGCACGCTGTAGTTGTCGATGCGGCCGCCAACGGTCAGGTCGAATCGAGGCGTGAGATTCTTGGTGGCCTGAAGGTACGCGCCGGTTTGGTAGGACCGGTCGCTCGTGGCGAGGGCGAACGGATCGATGCCGGGCACGGGCGAATACGGCGTGTCATTGCCGAACGGGGAGGCCGCGTTGTAGTTGACGCGAAATACCTTGACGCTGCCGCCGGCCTGGATCTTGTCAACCCGCCGCATGTACATCGTGAGGTCGTATTTGATCGTGGTCTCGCCCTCGCGCGAGTCCTCGGCGTAGACGACCGGGCTGCCGGCGACCACCTGCCCGGGCGGCAGCCCGGCCGGCGGCGAGGTGCTGCTCACGAGGTCTTTCACCTGCTGCCCCACCTTGGCTTCGGAATGGGTCACGCCGAACAGGCCCACGCCGCGCGTCCCGAAGATACGCTGCCAGTTGACGCCGGTGGCCGTGCGCCACCCGTTGTAGCGAATGTCGAAGTTGGCGATCTCGTCGGCGACGTCGGTGTTCTCGCTGAGGCCGAGCCGGATCTCGTCGACGCCGGAGATGTTGACCACCCACAGCCGATCCTTCGGGCTGACGTCGTAGACGCCCTTCGCGTTGAACGCGTACTGCACCGGTACTCCGCCGAACCCGATGTCACTCGTGAAGAAGTCGACGAAGCTGCGGCGCGCCGACAGCACCCACGAGCCCTGGCCGCCGTCGATCGGCCCCTCGAAGATCGCGCCCGCGCCCGCGAAGCCCACCGTGGCCCAGCCGCCGAACTTCTGTCGGTTTCCTTCGCGCTGCGCGACCTGCAGCACACTGGACGTACGGTTGGTATACGGGGCGGGATACCCGCCGGCGAGGAACGTCACATCCTGGATCAACCGCGCATCGAGCAGGCTCGAGATGCCTCCGGCCGACCCGAAGTTCGCGAACGAGTTGATGTTCGGGATTTCGACGTTGTCCACGACGAAGAGGTTCTCCAGGGGACTGCCGCCGCGAACGATGATGTCGTTGCGGCCGTCGTTGGTGCCGATGACGACACCGGGGAGGCTGACCAGATATTTGGAGACGTCCTGGTCGGCGCCGGCGACCTTCAAAATCTGGCGGGGCTCAATGAGGAAGATGGAGCTCTTGACTTCATCGGGCGGCCTGAAGGCCGGGGCCGTGACCGTCACGCTCAGCGTCACCTCTTCGAGTCGCGGCAGCGTGATCTCGACGGTGCCGTCCAGGCCCGAGTGCACCTCCACCGGTGCGGTCGTGAAGGGCAACCCTTCCTTGGGCAGCACCTCGAGACGGTAGGCGCCGGAGCGCACCCCCGGGATGCGAAACGCGCCTTGGGCATCACTGGTGGCGCACGACGGGGTGTCGAGCGCGCACACGCGCACGCCTTCCGCCAGGTTGCCGCCGCCATCGCGGACCACACCCCTGATGGCTCCCACCCCGGTGGTGTCCTGTGCCGCGGCAGACGTGGCCAGGCCGCTCAACACGGCGACGACGAGCACCGCTGCCACCCAGGCAGGCAGACGACGTGGCAGGTTGTGGGATGTCACACGGGTCATGCGATGTGTCCTCCGATGCGGATGAGTTCCTGTTGGTAGGCGTCGTAGTCGCGAAGCACCAGTCCGCGCTGACCGATGAGGGCGGCGTGACGGACGGCGCCGCGTCCGCCAGTCCACAGTTCGACGTCCGGCGGAAGGTCGCGGACAATCGTGCGCAGGTCCTGCTCCTTCGACTTCCCTGCCGATCCCGTCGTCATTCCCAGCACCAGCACCTGTGCGCCCGCGGATGTCACGCTCTCGACGATGTCGCGAGCAGGAAGATCGGGTCCCAGATAGACGACGCCCAGGCCGCTGCTGGCGGCGAGCATCGCCGCGCTCAGCGTGCCCATCTCGTGGCGATCGCCTGAGGGGGTTGCAAACAGCAACCGCGCCGGCCCATCCCGACGCGCGTGCAACCGGAGGAAGGAGCCGAGAATGTTGCGTATGGTCGAAGACACAAGGTGCTCCTGAGCAATGCCGGCGCGGCCCCGGTGCCAGTCGTCGCCAACCTGCGCGAGCATGGGCATCAGCACGTTCCGGACAAGGTCGAGGGGACGGAGGACGGCCGCCAGGCGAGCGATCTCCTGATCGATGCGCGGCGCGTCGTAGTTGCGCAGCGCGGCGCCGAGCGCCACCGTATCAAACGACGTTTGTGGCATCGGGTGGACCACGGGCACTGCGACCGCACGAGCGGTCGCGGCAAGGTGGCGCAAGTCCTTGTCACTCAGCCCCGCCAGACGGCCAATGCTGTGCCCGAGCTCCACTGCGCCCCGGAGCAGGCGCAGGCGCGCGACGTCGGCCGCCGTGTACATGCGGCCCCGGTCGTCACGCACGGGTGCGATCGCACTGTGGCGACGCTCCCACGCACGGAGCGTATCGATGCCGATGCCGGTCAGCCGGGACACGGCCCGAATGGGGTAGTGCGCTGGCGTCTCGCGCGGTCTCGTCATCGGGCCACTATGCGGAGCAGCGTATCGCG
Organism: uncultured Solibacteraceae bacterium; assembly: GCA_964489685.1. Taxonomy (GTDB): domain Bacteria; phylum Acidobacteriota; class Vicinamibacteria; order Vicinamibacterales; family SCN-69-37; genus SYFT01. The sequence continues at coordinate 9,491 of CAZAZR010000092.1, forward strand.
GCGGTCGGCTTGTGTCAAGCTTCTGTCATGGACAACTAATAGACACTGATATTGGTTGCCGACACGTTGGGACCTGTCTTCGTCGGCCGAGACACGGGCGCACCGCGCGGAGTCACTGATCGTCGGTGATACCCTTGCCCCCGATGCCCCTCGCCGCCGGTAGCCGGATCGGCCCCTATGAAATTGTCGGCCCACTGGGCGCGGGCGGCATGGGCGAGGTCTATCGGGCTCGTGACGCGAAACTCAACCGGGAGGTCGCGATCAAGATCCTGCCGGAGGCCTTTGCGGGTGATGCCGAACGCCTCGCGCGCTTCAACCGCGAAGCCCAGTCGCTGGCCGCGCTGAATCACCCCAACATCGCGGCCATCTACGGGATGGAATCCCCTTGGGCTGGCTCCGGGCAGGCACACGCGCTTGTCATGGAACTTGTGGAGGGCGACGACCTGTCAGCGCTCATCCACAAGAGCGGCGCCCTTGAGAACCAGGGCGCGCCACGTACGGCGGGCATTCCGCTCGACGACGCCCTGCCTATCGCGCGACAAATCGCCGACGCGCTCGAGGCCGCGCACGAACAGGGGATCATCCACCGCGATCTGAAGCCCGCGAATATCAAAGTCCGCCCCGACGGCACCGTGAAGGTGCTCGACTTCGGCCTGGCGAAGGCGATGGATCCGGCGGGCGCGTCCGGCGTCGACGCGATGAACTCGCCGACCCTGACGGCTCGCGCGACTCAGATGGGCATGATCCTCGGCACCGCCGCCTATATGGCGCCTGAGCAGGCCAAGGGCCGCGCCGTGGACAAACGCGCGGACATCTGGGCGTTCGGCGCGGTGCTCTTCGAAATGCTTTCAGGGGCGCGCGCCTTTAGCGGAGACGACGTCTCGGAGACGCTGGCGTCGGTCCTCAAAGACCAGCCCGCGATCAGTGCCTTGCCCGCGAACATTCCGCCTCACGTGCGTCAGCTCCTGCGGCGGTGCCTTCAGAAGGATCCGCGTCAGCGTCTGCGTGACATCGGCGATGCACGACTTCTGCTTGATGAAGACGCCGGCGTGCCGGTGCCCACGGTGCAAGCCGTCGCTCGCCGCGGATGGGTCGTGGCCGTGCCGTGGGTCATCGCCGTAGCCGCCGTCGCCGGCGCTCTGGCCATGGTCCTGCCGCGCTGGCGCGCGCCCGCCGCTCCAGCGGCATCGTCTGTGCGGTTTGTCATCCCAGGGCCGAGCGGGTTGCAGGCGCGGGAATGGAGCCGGACGAGTCCCGTGCTGGCGGCGGATGGCAGCTTCGTCGTGTACGTCACAGACCGCATCTACCTGAGGCGGGTTTCCGAGTTTGCGTCCCAGGAGTTGCCCGGTACCGCCAATGCGGTCATGCCCTTTCTCTCGCCGGACGGTCGCTGGGTGGCGTTCTACTCCGATGGCAAAATGAAAAAAATCTCGGTGTCCGGCGGCGAGCCCTTGGAGATCACGGAGGCGGCGGGTGATTCACCGGGTGGCACCTTCATTTCCAACGATCGGATTCTCTTCACCAGCGGGTGGGCTAAAGCCGCGTTGCAGACGGTGTCGGCCGACGGCGGCCAGGTGACAGCGGCCAGCACGCTGGACGTGGCCGCAGGCGAACGCGGCCACTGGTGGCCCCACGTGTTGCCGGATGGCCGCCACGTACTCTTCACGGTCTGGTATGCCGCGACCGGTCTGTCCGCCTCGAAGATCGCCGTCCTCGATCTCGACACTGGGACACACCGCGTCTTGTTCCCTGGCGCGATGGCCAAGTACGCGCAAGGGCACTTGTTGTACTACCGTGCCGGTCAATACCACCTCGCGCCCTTTGATCCAGCCACGGTGACGATGACCGGTGAGTCAACGCCGGTGCTGCCGGAGGCGCGCGGACTTGACCCGTCAGGTGACGATGACAAGCCGGTGTCAGTGTCAGCCAGCGGCGCAGTGGCGTACTGGCCTGGCGAACTGAACCCACTTGAGGTCATGACCTGGGTCGATCGCGCCGGCGCGCGCACACCAACATCGCTGTCACTGCGGGTCGAGGGCGCGGCACTATCGCCCGATGGTCAGCGTGTGGCCGTGGGTCGGCCCGAGGCCGGCGCATATCAGATCTGGGTGTACGACTTTGCCGGCGGAGAACAGCGGCTGAGGGGCGATGGCTCCAACTGGGGCCCGGCCTGGCATCCTGACGGCCAGCGGCTCACCTATACCTCGCTGCGAAAGGGCGACTACGATGTCGCCACCCAGTCCCTGGACGGCGCGCAGGAATTCGCCCTCGATGCTGAAAACGATGAAGCCCCGATCGCCTGGTTGGCCGATGGACGCATGGTGATCAACGAGTGGCTCCCCTCTGGCCCGAAGGCGTTGCATCTGATCGAGGCCGATCGGACAACCCGTCAGCCGCTCGTAACCGACAGTGGATTCGGCACACGGGGCGCGGGTGTCTCGCACGACGGGCGATGGCTGGCGCTGTGTGCCAGCCCGTCGGGACGTTACGCCCTGTATGTCCGGTCACTCACGCAGAAGGGCGGGCTGGAGCGGCTGGCTCGAAGCGGCACCGACAGCTGCGATATGCGCTGGTCAGCGAACACAAAAGAGATTGTCTTCACCCGTGACACCGCACTCGTGTCGATCGCCTATGAAGAGCGTGCAGGACATCTCACCGTGCTGCGTGAGACAACGCTGGCTACGCTGCCGCCACATTCAACGCTGTACGGCATTACGCCGGATGGCCAGCGCTTTCTCGTGGGCATTCCCGCGCCGACATCATCGACGGCGCCGCCGGGTATCCGCGTCATCCTCGACGGCATCGCGTCCCTGCGCGCGGGCAAATAGACGCCTCCACGAACCTGCCGACTCCAAGCGCTCGCGACGCCCTCAGGCCTCGCGCCTGATCGTGCTGTCGCTCGAATGCCCGGCCGCCTCTGCCAGGCAGCCAGCGTGGCCGCACTCGCAGCGCAACTCAGTCAGGTCTTTCGCGACCTCGCAGTGGCCGCTGCAGTAGTCCCCAAACTCGCCGTCTTCCGGCACGATGCAAACACAACTCTGATGCGCACATTTCTCGGGCTTGGCCATGGAACACCTCCGACTCGAGTGTCCCTCCCTTCCTTGCCGTGGGCCTGTCCCTTTCAGTACACCCTTGTCATTTCCCTCTCAGCCTGGCCACGGGGCCGTCCACGCCATTCGGCAACTGCACGTCCGCCAACTGGTCGTCGTCTCGGAGTTCGCGTTTCAGTTGCGCGAGTTCGGCTTTCAACGAGGCCGTCAGGGCTTCCTGGCCCGGCTGCCCGTAGAGATTGTGGAGTTCGTACGGGTCGTTGACCAGGTCGAACAGTTCCCACTGGTCCTTCTTCGAGAAATTGATCAGCTTGTGCGTGCGCGTGCGAACACCGTAGTGTGCGCGCGTGTTGTGGTCGCCTGGGTCGTGGTAATAGCGGTAATACATTGACGAGCGCCAGTTGCCCGGCGTCCGGCCGCGCAACACCGGCGCCAGACTGCGTCCCTGCATCTCGGTGGATGCCGGGAGGCCGGCCAGCTCGAGAAACGTCGGCGCAAAGTCAACATTGAGCGCCAGCGCATCGCTCCTGGTGCCGGGCTTGATCCCGGCGGGCCAGCGGACCAGAAACGGCATCCGGATCGATTCCTCGTACATGAAGCGCTTGTCGAACATGCCGTGATCGCCGAGAAAGAACCCCTGATCGCTCGTGTAGATCACCACGGTACTCCTGGCAAGGCCGGCTTTGTCGAGGTACGCCAGCACGCGCCCGACGCTGTCATCCACAGACTGCACGGTGGCCAGGTAGTCCTGCATGTATCGCTGATACTTCCAGCGCGTCAGTGCCTCGCCTGTCAGCGTCTCGTCCTTGCCGTCCCGCACGATCGTCACCGACGCTGGCTTGGTTCCGAACCACCGCGTGAGTTCCGGTCCCACCAGGCCCTGGGGCGGGGTGAGCTTCAGGTCACGATTCGTCACATCCTCGGCCACACGTTGCTCGTTCTCATGCAGCGCGTCCGTGCGCGTGGCGTAGGAGTCCCAGAACGTGACCGGCTCAGGGATGCGCTGGGTCGCGAAGTGGGCCCCATGTTCGTCGTTGGGCTGCCACGGGCGATGCGGGGCCTTGTGATGCATCATCAGAAAGAACGGCTTGTCACGCGCGCGGTTCTGCATGAAGTCCAACGCGCGGTCCGTGATCACATCGGTTGCGTATTCGCCCGTGTAGGTCTTCTCGTCGCTGGCCGTATAGAAGACGGGATCCCGATACGCCCCCTGTCCAGGCAGGATTTCCCAGCGATCGAATCCGACGGGATCACTGCCCAGATGCCACTTGCCCACCATGCCGGTGTAATACCCACCCTGCTGCAGCAACCGCGCCACGGTCATGCGCGTGCTGTCGAACCGATTGAACATCGTGACGCCATTGATGTGGGCGTACTGCCCGGTGAGGATGGCCGCACGGCTGGGTGTGCAAATCGAGTTCGTCGCAAACACCGACGTCAGCAACGCGCCCTCGCGAGCCAGCCGATCGAGATGCGGCGTCTTGTTGACCTTTGACCCGTAGGCGCTGATGGCATGCGCCGCGTGGTCGTCGGTCATGATGTAGATGATGTTCGGACGCCCTCCGCGAGGCGTTTGCGCAGGCGTGGCTGACGGCACCACGCCAAGGACGACGAACAGGCTTGTGCACAACAGCTTCATCATGGGTTCTCCTCAACGGCACCCTAAGAGCCGCGGCCTTGAGTCCCAGGCCGCGCTACGTACGGCAACACACTACGCAGGGACAATATCCTACGTGGCCGCCGGTCCAGACGCGGGTGGCCGGAAGAACAAGGCGAGGGCGATGGCTCCGATGGACGCGGCCGCCAGCGGCACCATGAACAGGCCCTTGAAGTCCGTCACACCGCCGCTGGTGTAGACACTCTGCAGCAACCACGGACAGATGAAGTTGGCCAGCAGCGCGCCGATGCCGAGAATCTGCAGGTTGAACAGCCCCTGCGCGCTGGCCCGGATGCTCTTCGGGCTGTACGCGTCCACGAAGATGTAGACGGTGGCGAAGAAAAACGCGTAGCAGATGCCGTGCAGCACCTGCACGGCGATGATCATGCCGGCGCTTGCCGGGAACAACGCATATACCGCGAACCGTGCCGCATGGCCCAGAATGCCAATCACCATCGTGGTGCGCCAGCCGAGCTTCACCAGCGTCGCGCCCAGCACGAGCATCGTGAGGATCTCGGCCACCTGGCCGATGCTCATCACGGGAGTGATCCAGTTCGATGCAATGCCGACGCCCCCGGCTTCGCGGGCCGTGCCCAGGAACACACCGGTCCAGTTGAAGTACGCGTTGTGCACAAACGAATCAACCAGGGTGACGAGCCACAGCACCATGATGAACGGGTGTTTCAGCAACCCGAACGCCTCTGACCACGCCGTGCGTCCCGGACCGGCCGCACGTGCCTGCGGCGCAGACTTCGGCAGCACCAGGCTGAAAGCCGCCAGTGCCAGCGACGCCAGTCCGGCCACGATGAATGTCCAGCGGGTGGCGGCCTTGGCCGCATCGCCAGTCAATGGATTGGCGAGGGCCGTGCTGAGCCAGTTCACAACGCCCGTCGTCTGCACGGCGTCCACCGCCGCCCAATTCACGAAGATGAAGGTGAACGGCCACGCCGCCAGAATCCAGCCGATGGTGCCGCCCATGCGGACAAGGCCAAACTCCTTGTCCGGATTCTTCATGTGCGCGAAGGCAATCGAGTTGGTGATCGAGATCGTCGGCACGTACAGCAGGCAGTGCACGAGCATCAACACGAAGAACGGAAGGAACGAGCGGGTGAACCCGCACCCCAGGATCGCGAGTCCGCCAATCAGATGAGAAAGCGCCAGCACACGCTCTGGTGATGCCGAGCGATCGGCCCACTGGTTGCTGAAGAACATCCCGACAATCGAGGCCACCGGGAAGGCGCTGAGAATCAGTGACTGCTCAAGCGGGGTGAAGCCCAGACTCGGCAAGTATCCGAAGATCAATGGAAGCCAGGCGCCCCAGATAAAAAACTCGAGCACCATCATCACGAACAGTCGCTGGCGAGTACTCATGGTGACGGCAACACCTTGATGCGGAGGTTTGTGTACTGCACGCGTGAGCCATGTTCCTGAAGGACGAGGTGGCCGCGAGGTTCGCGGCCGTATTGCGGCACATCCTTGAACTTGCTTGCGAGCAGGCGCCTGGTCCAATCGGGGCTGTGCAGTTCGTACTCAACCACCCTCTCGCCATTGAGCCAGTGCTCGACATGGTGGCCGTTCACGACGAGCCGGCCCTGGTTCCATTCACCGACCGGCTTGCACATGTCCCTGGTGGGTGCGTGGAGCGAATGATTGGCACCGGCCGACGTCATCGGGTTCTTGCCGTCGGAGTGGCGGGCGTTGTCGAGAATCTGAAACTCAGGACCGCTGTGGTACGTGCGCTCGGGCACTTCACTCACACGGAACATGATCCCGCTGTTGCCACCAGGCGGCACCTTCCAGTCGAACTCGAACTCGAAGTTCGTGTACGGCTCGCGGCTCACCAGATCGACCGCCTCGCCCCTGGTCCACGTGATGGCGCCGTCCTCAACGCGCCAACTGTCCGGCACGGATTCCATCTTGAATCCGCGCCACTGACTGATGGTCTTGCCATCGAACAGCGAGACCCACGCTGGCTGAGGAGCGGCATGCACACCAGCAGCCAGCGCGGCACCCACGACCACCAACCCCACTCGCCAATTTACAATCATTTCTAAATCCAAGTCCTCAGTTCCGTGCCTTGCCGCGGCCTTGAGACCCAGGCCGCGCTACGAAAACCCAGTTCCCCAGTTCCCCAGTTCCCCAGTTCCCCAGTTCCCCAGTTC
>CAZAZR010000093.1:0-2387 GCA_964489685.1 uncultured Solibacteraceae bacterium
GTCTCTATCTCCACATCCCTTTCTGCCAGGCGATTTGTTCCTATTGCAACTTCAACCGCGGGTTGCTTGATGACGACCTGAAGCGCCGCTACGTATCAGCACTCGACACCGAGATCCGGCGCGCGCCAGGCGGAAGGGCCGACACGATATTTTTCGGGGGAGGTACACCATCGCTGCTCGACGCCGAGGAGGTGGCGCGCCTCATCGGAGCATGCCGCGAGACGTTTGACGTGGCGGCGGACGCCGAAGTCACGCTCGAGACGAATCCTGAGACCGCCACGGCCGAGCGTCTGGCGGCGTTTCGCGACGCGGGTGTCAATCGGGTCAGTTTCGGCGTGCAGTCGTTTGATGACGACGAGTTGAAGCGCCTTGGGCGGATTCACTCGTCAGCCAGAGCCATCGAGGCCATTGGCGCTGCGCAGTCCCTGGGGTTTGCCAGCGTCTCATTCGACCTGATGTTGTGGCTGCCGCAGCAGTCGCGTGAGACCTGGCGTCGCACGGTGGACCAAGCGGTCGCACTCCGACCCGACCATCTGTCGCTGTACTTGCTCGAGCTGTATCCCAACGCGCCGCTCAAGGAAGATATGGCTCGGGCCGGCTGGTCAATGGCGCCTGATGACGACGCAGCGGAGATGTATCTGGAAGGCCTTGACGTGCTCGAGCAGCACGGATTGCTGCAGTACGAGATTTCGAATGTGGCCAGACCCGGCCATCGCGCACGCCATAACGTCAAGTACTGGCAAGGGGGTGGGTGGTACGGATTCGGATGTGGCGCTCATTCCACCGTAGCCGGGGAGCGGTGGAAAAACGTGGCGGCCACCGAAGACTATGTGACACGGGTGATCGCAGGAGCGGCGCCAGCCATCGAGCGACAGCATTTGACGCGCCAGACGCAGGTCGAAGAGGCGTTGTTCATGGGACTGCGGCTGACTGACGGAGTTGATCGGGCCGGGTTTGCGGCGCGATACGGGCTGGACCCGTGGGACCGGTACGGCGACGCGCTGGCGCCGTTTGTTGAAGGCAGACAAGTCTGGCACCGGCACGGCAAATTCGGCCTCACCCGAGAGGGTATGCTGGTGGCAAATAGCGTTCTGCAGGTGTTTGTTTAAGAGTGGACTTGCCATTCAAGGTCGGTACGGTAAAGTAGGGTCTCTTTTTAGGACGGACGCCCCCGTGGCGAGGAGGAGTTTCATGCGGTTGTCAGGTTTCTTGCCGGTCATGGGCCGGCGTGTGTTGGTTGCGCTGAGCGTGGCCGGGTTGTTGATGGTGGCGACGTCGGTTCAGGCCCAGGTGGCCGCGCCGGCGCAGGCAGCGGCTCAGCCTGAGCCGCCGGATCCTCTGAAGTTCAACGGCGCCACGTCGATCATGGTGTTGCTGTCGGTCAAGCAGGGGCAGGAAGCAACGTTTGAATCGGCATTCAACGAGATGAAGGCAGGTCTCGCTGCGGGCGCCAAGCCTGAGTTCCAGGCCCAGGCCAAGACGATGCAGTTCATGAAGGTCGATGCGGTGCCGCCGCCAGACCAGCCAATCCTGTATCTCTTGTTCCTTGACCCGCCGGTCACGGACCTGAGCTACAACATCACCCAGATTCTGTACTACGGCGGCGCCTTCGACGTCAGCACGCCGGAATTACGGAAGAAAGTGGACGATCTGTACACCAAGTTCACGGCGTCCCTTGCCAATCAGAACATCTGGCCGATCGTCAAGAAGTAACCCGGACGCTTCGGCGTCTGTGTGCACCAAACAGGGCGTCCTCGCGGAAGCGGTGACGTCCCGTTTTTTTGCCGGAGCAAAGAAGGCAGACGTGAAACACACAGTCCATTTGGTGGGTCGCCTGGTCGTGGCGACCGCGCTCGTTCTGGCGCCGGCGCGATCAGCGGCCCAGGTTCCGCCGCCCGTGCCTCCCCCGGTGCCGCCACCCGGCACACAGGCGCCGCCGCCTGGGGCCAAACCGCTGGCGGGAGTCCAACCACCGGCTGGAACCCAGGCCGAAAAAGCGGAGCCTGGCGTGCCGGCCGACTACACGTTCGCGTCGGGGGCAGGGCTGTTGTTTTTTTACGTCCAGAAGGCCAAAGCCGCCGACTTCGAGGCCATCCTTGGACGGGTCCGTACCGCCCTTGACCAGGCCGATACGCCGATGCGAAAGCAGCAGGCGCTGAACTGGAAAATCTACAAGTCCGCGGAAACCTCAAAAGACGCGGCCGTCTTCGTCTTCGCCTTCGACCCGGCCCTGACCACGGCCAACTACGATCCGCTTCTGCTGCTGGCCGAGGTGCTGCCCGCTGAAGTGCAACCAATCTACGACCGGATGAAAGAAGCCGTCATCAAGGTCGAGCGCATGGCGCTCACGAAGATACGCTGACTGGGGTCCTGGGGTCCCGGGGTCC
>CAZAZR010000093.1:2487-16329 GCA_964489685.1 uncultured Solibacteraceae bacterium
GGACTCCCGGACTCCCGGACTCCAACATTCGTCAGAACGCTGCGTTGAGGCCAGCGTAGACGCGGTGAACGGTCTTGTTCAACGGTTCGCCGCGGAGTTGAAACAGCCGGTAGTCCACACGGAGTTTGAGCGGGCCGAGCACGCCCATCTTGAGGCCGCCGCCGATATTCAGCCCGACGTTGGTTTCCTGAAATGTCCCACGCAGCGATTCGCGATAGCCCCCTGCGCCGACCGTGCCATACAACTGCACGCCGCCGGTAGGCGTCTGCACGATGGCATTGACCATGCCCGTGCGCAACCGGGGCGCCGAGTCGGCGTCGTTCTCCGAAATGTCCGAGTATTCGACCTCGAAGCCGACGACGAGGAGGGTGACGCCAAAGGCGACGCCCTTGGCGGTGCGAGTGGTGGGATTGCGTCCGGCGCCGAAAAACGCCGTGATGTCGGCGGCTGCGGCGGCCGGTGTGGCCACGAGGATGCCTGCCGCCATCACGCCGACCATCAGCCTGCGGCCCTGCCGCGCGAGAGAAAAGGATGTGCTCATAGCCCCAGTATCGGCTGCCGCGCGCGAATCGTGCACGGGTGATTGGTGGCCAACGTGATATTTTTCTCCTGATGGATCTGCGTCCAACCAGCGAACAAGCGATTCTCCGCCGTACGGTCAGGGAATTCGCCGAGGCCGAAATCGGTCCCCATGTCATGGAATGGGACGAGGCTGAGGCGTTTCCGGACACGCTGGTCGCCAAAATGGCGGCGCTTGGCTTGATGGGGATCCAGTTTCCCGAGAGCCTGGGCGGCGCCGGGATGTCGGCCATTGAGTACTGCATCTGCATCGAGGAATTGGCGCGGGTGTGCCCGTCGGTGTCGCTCTCGGTGGCCGCGCACAACGGGTTGTGCACCTCGCACCTGCACATGTTTGGCACCGAGGCCCAGCGGCAGCAGTACGTGGTGCCGCTCATTCGCGGCGATTACCTGGGCGCCTGGGGGTTGACCGAAAGCGGCGCCGGCAGCGATGCGGCCGCCATGCGGTGCGCGGCGCGTCGCGACGCCGACGGCTGGGTGATCAACGGTTCGAAGCAGTTCATCACACACGGCGCCGTGGGCGGGGCCATCGTCGTCATGACCGTCACGGACAGGGCCAAAGGCAACAGGGGCATCTCGGCGTTTGTGGTTCCCCGCGGCACCAAGGGCATGCGGGCCGGCAAGAAAGAGCACAAACTCGGCATGCGCGCGAGTGACACCAGTGAAGTACTTTTCGACAACTGCTGGGTGCCGGCGGACGCCATGGTCGGCGAGGAAGGACAGGGCTTCGTCAACACGCTACAGGTGCTCGACGCAGGGCGCATCGGCATTGCCGCGCTGGGCGTTGGTCTGGCACAGGGCGCGTACGAGGCGGCGTTGCGATACTCGAAAGAACGCCGGCAGTTCGGCCAGCCGATTGCGAGCTTCCAGGCGATTCAATGGAAGCTGGCCGATATGGCCACGAGAATCGAGGCCGCGCGTCTACTGACGTATCGCGCCGCGTGGCTGAAGGATCAAGGTGTGGCCAGGACGGGGCGAGAGTCGTCAATGGCGAAGTTGTATTCGAGCGAAATTGCGGTCCGCGCAGCCGAAGAGTCGGTGCAGATCCATGGCGGATACGGCTTCATGAAGGACTACCCGGCCGAGAAGTTTTTCCGCGATGTGAAACTCTGCACCATCGGCGAGGGGACGAGCGAGATACAGCGGCTGGTGATCGCCCGGCAGTTGCTGGGGCGCTGATGACCTCGCTACCGCTGTCCGACCGTGTGCTGGCGCGCGACCCGAGGGCGATTGCCCGGGCCATTTCGCTCATCGAAGACGAAACCTCTGAGGGCGCCCTTCTGGTCGGCCGCATCTTCTCGCACACGGGCCGTGCGTATTTGGTGGGGATCACCGGCCCTCCAGGAGCGGGCAAGAGCACGCTGGTGGACAAGCTGATCACCAACCTTCGCAAGCAGGGGAAAACAGTCGGCGTGCTGGCGGTGGATCCCACCAGTCCCTTCAGCGGCGGCGCGATCCTCGGCGACCGCGTGCGCATGCAGGCCCACGCCGAAGATGATGGCGTCTTTATCCGCAGCATGGCCACCCGCGGCCACCTCGGCGGTCTCGCCCGCACCACGGCCGAAGCCGCCATCGTCCTCGACGCGGCTGGCTACGACGTGGTGATTGTGGAGACTGTGGGTGTCGGCCAGGACGAGGTGGATATCGTTCGGATGGCCGATGTGTCTGTCGTGACGCTGGTGCCTGGAACGGGCGACGAAGTGCAGGCCCTCAAGGCCGGCATTATGGAGATTGCCGACATCTTTGTGGTGAACAAGTCGGACCGCGAAGGCGCCGACCGCACAGCGGCGTCGATTGAGATGATGCTGGCGACCGACGAGGCGATGGGCGAGGGCTGGCGGCCGCCCGTGTTGCGCACCGAAGCGACGAGCGGCCGGGGCATTGACGAACTGCTGGCGATGATCGACCGATTCCGTGTGCAATCGGCCGACACACTCGGCGCACGGCGCCGGGCGCGTGGGGAGTGGCGCCTGCGCGAAATTCTCAGCCGAAGGTTTATGCAACACCTGGAGCACAACGTACTCGGCCCCGGCGAATTCGGCCAGTGGCTCGATCGCATCAGCGCGCGGGAGACCGATCCCTACTCGGCGGCAGCAGAAATGACGTCGGGGGTGCTAGTGGGACGTGAAACGACCTCTGAGGTCGTTTCCGCTGGGAAGTTGCCGGAAACGACCTCAGAGGTCGTTTCACATTCATCAGACACCCGACCCCTTGTCATCGACCATGTCGGAATCGCCGTGTCCGACGTGGATGCATCCCTGAAGTTCTTCACCGGCGTGCTGGGGTTGGCGTCGAGTGCGACTGAGGACATCAAGAGCCAGAACACGAGGGTGCGGTTCATCGATACTGGAGATGCCAAGTTGGAGTTAGTGGAGTCGCTGGCGGCGGACTCCGCGATCGGCAAGTACATCGACAAGCGCGGGCCCGGGTTGCATCACGTGGCGCTGCGTGTGCCCGACATCCACGCCGCCATGGCCCGTGTTGTGGCCGCCGGTGTGCGCATGATCGACCAGCAGCCACGGCAGGGCGCGCACGGCTCGCTCATCGCATTCGTGCATCCAGGCGATAGCCACGGAGTACTGGTGGAACTGAAACAACTCGCGCCGGCTCCGGAGGTCCACTGACGTGAGACTCGGCGATTTTGAATTGATCTCGCTCTCCGACGGTACGTTTCGCCTCGACGGTGGCGCCATGTTCGGTGTGGTACCGAAAACGATGTGGCAGAAGCGGACTGTGCCGGATGACAGGAACCGGATCCCACTGGGCCTTCGGCCGCTACTCGTGCACACACCGCAACACACGGTACTGATCGACTCCGGGATTGGCGACAAAATGCCGCCCAAGCTCGTGGACATCTACGCCATCGACCGGACGCGCCATCTCGACCACTCGCTCGCCGATGCAGGCCTGACCGCCGATGACATCACCGTGGTCATTGCCAGCCACCTGCACTTTGATCACTTCGGTGGGTCGACGATGCGCCAGGGGGATGCGATTGTTCCACGTTTTCGAAATGCCCGGTATCTCATCCGGCGCGACGAGTGGCTCGATGCCACGCACACCCACGACCGCAACCGGGCCAGCTACCTGCCGGAAAACTTCCTGCCCCTGGTCGAAGCAGGCGTGGTGGATTTTATTGAAGGTGACGGAGAAGTACTGCCGGGGATCAGCGTCTGGCAGACCGGCGGCCACTGTCTGCACCATCAGTGGATTCGCATTCAGTCGGGCGGGCGCACCGCGGCGTTCGTGGCCGATCTGATTCCCACCACCGCGCACCTGGACGAGCCCTGGATCATGGGCTACGACCTCTATCCGATGGACACGTTCTACTACAAGCAGCGGTTCCTCCGGGAGGCCATCGACGGCGAGTACGTCGTGTTCTTCGAACACGACCCGACCATTCCCGCCGGGATCATTCGCGAGAAGAACGGCCGCCGGTTCGTTGATACGGAGATGGCATGAGCGCCGTGGACGCCGTTCGCATAGGAATCGTCGGTGGGTCGGGCCTGTACGACATGGCCGAGTTGACGGATCGCGAGTCGCGGGTTGTCGAGACGCCATTCGGCTCGCCGTCCGGGCCCTACGTGATCGCGACGCTGCGTGGCCGGCGCGTGGCGTTCCTCGCGCGCCATGGGGAGGGCCATCGGTATACGCCGTCGGAGTTGAACTACCGCGCGAACATCTTCGGGTTCAAGACGTTGGGCGTCGAGTGGATCTTCTCGGCCAGCGCGGTGGGCAGCCTGCGCGAAGACTTCAGGCCACTGGACCTCGTCGTGCCCGATCAGTTCTTCGATCGCACGCGCGGCCGGGTCAGCACGTTTTTTGGTGAAGGCATCGTGGCGCACGTGGGATTCGCGCATCCCTTCTGCGCGCCGCTGTCAGCCATTCTCACGACGTCGGCCCGATCGGTGGACGCGACGGTGCACGAAGGTGGGACGTACGTCTGCATGGAAGGGCCGCAGTTCTCGACTGTGGCGGAATCGGAGTTCTACCGGAAGCAGGGGTGGGACATCATCGGCATGACCAACCTGCAGGAAGCCAAGCTCGCGCGCGAAGCCGAGATCTGCTACAGCACCCTGGCGCTTGTGACCGACTACGACTGCTGGCATCCCGAACACGATTCGGTCACGGTCGAGATGATCGTGGCGAATTTGATGCAGAACGCGAAGACGGCGCAGCAGGTGATCGCCGCCGCCGTCGAGCGCCTGCCCATCGAACGAGAGTGTGAGTGCGCGCGTGCGTTGGCCACCGCCCTCATCACACGGCCAGAGGCGCTTCCCGCCGCGCGCAAGGCTCTGCTTCAACCGCTCATCGGAAAATATCTCTCATGAAGATCATTGTCACCGGCTCGATCGCGTTCGATTACCTGATGTCCTTTCCGGGCAAGTTCACGGAACACCTGCTGCCCGAGCATTTTTCACGTGTGAGCCTCAGCTTCCTCGTGGACTCAATGGACAAGCGGCGGGGCGGCTGTGCGCCGAATATCGCGTACACGCTGGCGCTGCTCGGTGAGCGGCCCAGGCTCATGGCCACGGCGGGCCAGGATTTTGGCGACTACCGGCGGTGGCTCGAGGCTGCCGGCGTGGATACGTCGCTGGTCCTCGAGATTCCGGACAAGTTCACCGCGTCCTTCTTCTGCAACACGGACGAAGCGAACAATCAGATCGCCTCGTTTTACACCGGGGCCATGGCCGACGCGTCGCAGCTGTCGTTCCGCACGGTCGAGCGGCCGGAACTGGTGATCATCTCGCCGAATGACCCGGCCGCGATGGTGCAGTACGCGGAAGAGTGCCGGGCGCTCGCCATCCACTACATGTTCGACCCAGGCCAGCAGTGCGCGCGCATGTCGGGCGACGAACTGAAAGACGGCATCAGGGGCGCGTCCTACGTGATCTGCAACGACTACGAGTTTGAACTGATTCGTCAGAAGACCGGCATGAGCGAGGCCGACGTGCTCGACGAGTCGGGCGTGCTGATTGTGACGAAGGGCGAGAAGGGTTCGTCGATTCTGCAAAAGGGCCTGCAGATCGATGTGCCTGCCGTTGAGCCTACCCGCCTGGCGGATCCCACCGGTGTGGGCGACGCCTACCGCGGCGGGTTCTTGAAGGGGCTGGCTGTGGCTGCGCCATTGGACGTGTGCGCGCAGATCGGCTCGGTGGCCGCCACCTACGCGCTTGAACACCTCGGCGGATCCAGCCACGCCTACAGTTGGACCGAGTTCGAAGATCGATACGAACGCCACTTCGGCCCCCTGATCCTGGTGGATTGATGCTGACTCGTGTGCTGGTCGCTGCGGTGGTCGCGTGGCCACTGGTCGCGGGTGCCGCGCTGTGGCACCGGGTGGTCCACCCCGAGGCCCCGGCCGCGTGGGCGAGCGTGGTGTATTTCACGGCCGGGCAGGTCTGTCATCAGCGGCCCGAGCGGTCATTCGATACGGGTGGTGTGCCGTGGCCGGTCTGTGCCCGATGCACGGGCCTGTACCTGGCGGCGCCGTTCGGCGCCCTTCTGGCCCTCGGCCGCGCTGGGGCTCACGCGCGTGGTCGCGGCCTTGAGACCCAGGCCGCGCTACGAGGACGGGCCGGGCATTTCGTAGCGCGCGCTGGGTCTCAAGCGCGCGGCTTTGTGGCACTCGCGGCCGTGCCTACCGTGCTGACCCTCGCGTGGGAGTGGGGCGGACTGGGAACCCCGCCGAATCCGTGGCGACTGGTCACCGCACTGCCGCTGGGGCTGGCTGTCGCGTTTGTGCTGGTTCAAGTGACTCGCCCCAATCAGGTACACTGACGCGTTATGGCGGCGCCACGAACACCCATCAGCAAGGCCTCGATGCCCCCAATCACCCGGCCCAGCGTCGCGCTGACGTGTGCCCTGGCGTGGGTGTTCCCTGGAGCCGGGCATCTGTTGCAGGGTCAGGCAGGGAAGGCGCTGGTCTTCGGCACCATGTTGCTGCCGATGTATGTGCTGGGCCTGGCGTTTGGCGGTCGGCTCTTCCCGTTGCAAGCCGTTGAACCGCTGATGCTCCTGGCGGCGGGAGCGCAGTGGATGATCGGCCTGACCCGACTCGTGGCGGGGTGGGCTGGCTACGGCCTGGGCGATGTCGTGGCCGCGTCTTACGAATACGGCAACACGTTTCTCATCGTGGCGGGGTTGTTGAATGTGCTGGTGATTTTCGATGCGGCCGATGTGGCCCGTGGCGGGAAGGTGGAACGGCCGTGACCAGTCACCTGGGGATGTTGATCCTGTTCGCGGCGCTGGTGGCACCGGTGTTCGCGGCGCTGCATCGCGACGACCTTCAGACGGCCCGGCGGTTTGCCGCGCGGTTGTTTGGTGCGCTGGTGAGCGGCGCGTTGCTGCTCGGCTGGGTGCTCTACTTGGTCTTTGGTTAAGCCCGCTGGTCGCGGGCGGTGAAGCGACGGGTATAATCACCAGTGATGTCTTTTGACAACCTCCTGGTGGAGCGCGATGGCGCCGTCACCACCATCACCCTGAATCGCCCCAAGGTCCTGAACGCGCTCAACGCGCAGACCCTCGATGAGTTGTCGGCGGCTTTTGATGCGGTTGCGGCCGACGCAGACACCCGGGTCGTGATCCTGACCGGCGCTGGCGACAAATCATTCGTGGCCGGCGCCGATATCAACGAACTCGCGGTGCAGACGCCGGTCGGCGGACGCGATCATGCACGCCGCGGCCAGCGGTTGTTCGATCGGATCGAGCGGCTCGGCAAACCCGTGGTGGCGGCGGTGAATGGGTTTGCCCTCGGTGGCGGATGTGAACTGGCAATGGCGTGCACGATGCGCATCGCGGCCGACACGGCGCGGTTCGGTCAGCCCGAAATCAATCTGGGGATTATTCCGGGCTACGCCGGGTCACAGCGGCTTCCGCGTCTGGTGGGGCGAGGCCGCGCACAGGAACTGCTGCTGACCGGCGACATGATCGGTGCCGACGAGGCGCATCGCATTGGCCTGGTCAACCGTGTGGTGCCCGCCGCGCAGTTGATGGACGAAGCGCGCAAGCTGGCGCAGACCCTGGCCACCAAAGCGCCAGTGGCGGTGCGCTATATCCTCGACGCGGTCGCGAGCGGCGCCGACATGGCGTTCGCCGAGGCCGAGGACCACGAGGCCACCCTGTTTGGATTGGTCTCAACGACCGACGACATGCGTGAAGGCACCCGGGCGTTTCTCGAAAAGCGCAAACCGACGTTCACCGGACAATAGCTCGATGCCGACCCGAGTTGCCCTGGTCGTCTCCCGGTACCACGACTTTGTCACCAGCCGTCTGGAGGCAGGCGCGCGCGCGGCGTTGCGCGAGGCCGGCGTCCTTGAGGGCGATATCGTGACGTTTGCTGTCCCTGGCGCCTATGAACTGGCGCAGGCGGCGCAGCGGGTGGCCGAGGGCGAACGGTGGGACGCGGTTGTCTGTCTCGGCTGCCTCATTCGAGGTGAAACGCCGCACTTCGACTACATCGCCACGGCTGCCGCAGAGGGCATCATGCGCGCCGCCCAGGCCACGGGCGTCCCGATCGCGTTTGGCGTGTTGACCACCAATACGGCCGAAGAAGCGCTGGCGCGTGCCACCGATGGCCCGGCAAACAAAGGGCGGGAGTCGGCCCTTGCTGCCCTTGAGATGGCCAAGTTGTACCGTTCGCTCCCGGCGCGAGACTGGGCCGCGTCGTGAACACAACGCCACGCCATCAGGCGCGCGAGGCCGCCTTGCAGGCGTTGTATTTCTGGGAGGTCGGAGGCACCGCGCCCGACGAGGCGCTTGATGGCGTATTCGCCGATCACCTGCCGGAGGCGACCGACGCCGTGCGCGCGTTTGCGGAAGTGCTGATGCGAGGCGCGGTGGCCCACCATCAGGACATTGACGCACTGATCGAACGGCAGGCGAGCCACTGGCGTCTCGAGCGCCTGGCCCTCATGGACAAACTGATTCTGCGACTGGCGGTCTGGGAACTGCAGCACCAGCCTGAGACACCGCCGGCCGTGATCGTGAACGAGGCGCTTGAGCTGGCCCGTACGTTCAGCGCGGATGAATCGGTCAAGTTCGTCAACGGGGTCCTTGACGGGATTCGGCGATCATTGTCGGTGGGGTAACCGTTGTCATGGCGAACGAAGTTGAGCAAATCGCGCAGCGTAAGGCCAAGCTGGATGAGTTGGTGGCCCTTGGAGTGCCGCCGTACCCCGTGCAATTCGATCGCAGCGCGACCATCTCGGCCATTGTTGCCACGCATGCCGACACGGCTGGTGACGTGCTTGAGGCGGAACAGCCCGCCGTCCGCGTGGCCGGCCGCATCCTGTCGATCCGGAGCTTCGGGAAGGCGAACTTCCTGGTGCTGTCGGACGGCCTCACTCGCCTTCAGGTGTATGTGCGCGCCGATTCGATGCCCGAGCGCGACTTCGACATCTTCAAGCGGCTCGACTTTGGCGATCACGTTGGCGTCTCGGGCCGGGTCTTTCGCACCAAGACCAACGAGCTGACGGTCTTCGCCGGCTCAATCGCGTTCCTGGCCAAGTGCCTGTTGCCGCTGCCGGAGAAATGGCATGGGCTGACCGACATCGAGATTCGGTACCGACAGCGCTATCTCGATCTCATTGTGAACGCCGAGGCGCGCAAGGTGTTCGAGACCCGCGCCAAGGTCGTGGCCGGCATCCGGCGCTTCATGAACGGCCGCGGGTTTCTTGAGGTCGAGACGCCGATGATGCAGCCGATCGCCGGCGGCGCGCTGGCCCGGCCGTTCGTCACGCATCACAACGCGCTCGACATGCAGCTGTACCTGCGTATCGCGCCCGAGTTGTACCTGAAGCGGTTGACCGTCGGCGGGTTTGAGAAGGTCTACGAGATCAATCGAAACTTCCGGAACGAAGGCATCTCGACCCAGCACAATCCTGAGTTCACGATGCTTGAGTTTTACGAAGCGTATGTGGACTACCAGCACCTGATGGCGATGACCGAAGAAATGCTGGCCGAGGTCGCACAAGAGGCCACGGGCGGGCTCGAGTGCCAGTTCAACGGCCATACGATTTCGTTCGCCGCACCGTTCCGGCGCCTGTCGCTGCGGCACGCCGCGGCGGAATGCGCGACCGAGCGATTGGGTCGCCCGGTGACGGAAGCCGACTTGCGCGACCGTGAAAAAGCCGCGGCTGTCGCAAAGGCGCTGGGCTTCGAGGTGAAGGGGGCACACGGCGCTGGAAAGATCGCCACTACGATTTTCGAGGGCCTTTGGGAAGACCGGCTCGTGCAGCCGACGTTTGTGTACGACTTCCCGACAGAGGTGTCGCCGCTGTCGAAGCAGAAGCCGGACGACCTGGACACCGTCGAACGGTTTGAGATGTACGCCGGTGGCTTCGAAGTGGCCAACGGGTTCAGCGAACTCAACGATCCGGTGGAGCAGCGCCGCCGCTTTGAAGGGCAACTGAAGGACCGCGCTGCCGGCGACACCGAAGCGCACCAGATGGACGAAGACTACGTGCGCGCCCTCGAATACGGCATGCCGCCCACGGGCGGCGAAGGCATCGGCATCGATCGCCTGGTCATGCTCCTCACGGGCAGCCCCTCAATTCGCGACGTCATTCTCTTTCCGCTGATGCGCCCTCTGAAAAATGAGCCAGTTGGCCAATGAGGCAATGAGGCAATGTCCTTTTCCTGGTTCATCGCCCTTCGGTATCTGACCGCCCGTCGGAAGCAGGCGTTCATTTCGCTGATCTCCCTTGTGTCGATCCTGGGCGTGGGCGTGGGTGTGATGGCCCTCATCATCGCCACAGCCCTGATGACCGGCGTCCAGGGCGAACTGCGCGATCGCATCGTCGGGGCCACGGCACACATCACCGTGTACAAGACCGCCGATGGCGGTCTGCTCGATGTAGACGCCGAAGCGTTGAAGATGCAGGTGGACGGCGTGGTGGGTGTGGCTCCGGTCGTCGTGGGGCAGGGCATGCTCGTGTTCAACGGCCAGCAGGCGCCCGTGCAACTCAAAGGGATCGATCCGGCGCGAGAGATTCAGGTCACCGATCTCGGGTCTTCCATCACCAAGGGCAGCCTGGCGGCGCTTGTCGCGCCCCCGGAAACCGGACCCGACGAGGATCCGGTGTTCGATCCGATTCTGCTGGGCGACGACCTGGCCAATCGCCTGCGCGCATCGGTCGGAGACGTCGTGCAGATCATGACCCCCGAAGGGGTGCTGACGCCGGTGATGATGATGCCCCGCCTGCGCCGGTTTCAGGTGGTGGGGATCTTCAAGCTGGGGTTCTACCAGTTTGACGCGAACTACGGATTGATTCCGATGTCGGTGGCCCTGGACTTCCTGAGTCAGCCCGGGCCTGATGCGATGCAATTGAAGGTGGCCGACCTGGATGAGGCGCCGGCGATTGCCGAGCGGCTGCGCCACTCGCTGGGAGGGGCGTACCTGACAGAAGACTGGACCGAGCTGAATGCGTCGTTGTACTCGGCGCTCCGCCTCGAAAAGGTGGCGATCGCTCTCACCATTGGCCTCATTGTCATGGTGGCCGCGCTCAACATCGTGGCCTCGCTCGTGTTGCTCGTGATGGAAAAGAGTCGCGACATCGGCATCCTGCGCACGATGGGTGCGCCAGCGTCGGCCATCCGGCGCATCTTCCTGTTGCAGGGATTGACGATCGGCGCGATCGGCACCGGCGTCGGCACGGTGTTGGGCCTGTTGGTGTGCTGGGTGTCTGAACGATTCCGCTTGTTTGAGTTGCCCGGCGACGTGTATCAAATCACTCGACTGCGATTCCAGGTGGAACCGCTCGATGTGCTCACCATCGTGGCGTCGGCGATGGTCATTTGCCTTGTGGCCACCCTGTACCCTTCCCGCAAGGCCGCCTCGCTCGACCCGGCTGAAGCGCTGAGGTATCAATAGCCATGGGTGGCATCGAAGCGCGCGGCGTCTTCAAGTCCTACCAGACCGCGACGCGCCGGCTGGAAGTGCTGCGCGGCGTTGACCTTGATGTGCGGGCCGGGGAGATGGTGGCGATTGTCGGCGCGTCCGGCGTCGGGAAGAGCTCCCTGCTGCACGTGCTCGGCGGCCTGGACGTGTTTGATGCCGGCGCGATCCGGCTCGGGGACGCGCAGATCCACGCGATGACGGATGCGGCCCGGGTGGCCTTTCGCAATCGGCACGTCGGGTTTGTCTTCCAGTTTCATCACCTGCTGCCGGAGTTCACGGCGCTTGAAAACGTCGAGATGCCCCTGCGGATCGCGGGCGCCCCGGCCGCCGAACGCCGCGCCAGGGCGGAAGCGCTGCTTGAGCGGGTCGGCCTGGCCAACCGGGCGACGCACCGGCCGCCGGCGCTGTCGGGCGGCGAGCAGCAGCGCGTGGCGATTGCCCGGGCCCTGGTGTCACGCCCGGCCGTGCTCCTGGCGGATGAGCCGACCGGGAACCTCGATGAGGCGACGGCGGCCGACCTGCATCGGCTGATTCGCGACATGCACGCCGAACACGGCCTGACCTCGCTCATCGCCACCCACAATCCGTTGCTGGCGGCGGCCTGTGATCGGGTCCTCCGGATGGAAGCCGGGCGGCTGAGCCCTGCCTGATCCACCGTATAATTGAGACGGATGTTTGAGCGCTACACTGAACGCGCCCGGCGTGTGCTGTTTTTCGCCCGGTACGAAGCCACCCAGCTGGGCAGTAGCTCGATCGAGACCGAGCACCTGCTGCTGGGTCTCATTCGCGAAGGCAAGGGGCTGACGAGCCGGATTTTTGCGCGCTCGCACTTGTCCCTGGAGAGCATCCGCAAGGAGATCGAAGGCCGGACGACGTTCCGCGAGAAGGTCTCGACGTCCGTGGATATCCCCTTCAGCACGGAAACCAAGCACGTGCTGCAGTACTCAGCCGACGAGGCCGACCGGCTGTTGCACACCTACATCGGCACCGAGCACCTCCTGCTCGGGTTGTTGCGCGAAGAGCGCTCCGTGGCGTCGTCGATCCTTCAGGAAAAGGGCATGCGACTCGTGAGTGTGCGCGACGATATCGTGCAGTTGCTCAACGAGAAGACAGCCCCCGTGCGTCCGAAGGAGACGCCGCTGCTCGCCGAGTTCAGCCGCGACCTCACCGACGCCGCGGCGCGGCATCAGCTGGATCCGCTGGTCGGTCGTGGGCTGGAACTCGAGCGCGTGCAGCAGGTGCTGTGCCGCAGGACGAAGAACAACGTGGTCCTGATTGGCGAACCCGGCGTGGGCAAGACCGCCATCGTCGAAGGCCTGGCCCAGAAGATCGTGGATGGCGAGGCGCCGCACTTTCTGGCCGACAAGCGCGTGCTGGCCCTCGATTTGTCGTTGATCGTTGCGGGCACGAAGTACCGCGGCCAGTTTGAAGAGCGCCTCAAGGCGATCATGAAGGAACTGATCGACAACCCGAACATCATCGTGTTCATCGATGAATTGCACACGCTGGTGGGCGCGGGGTCGGCGGAAGGCTCGCTTGACGCGGCCAACATCCTCAAGCCGGCGCTGTCGCGCGGCCAGATTCGCTGCGTCGGCGCCACGACCCCGGCCGAGTACCGTAAGTACATCGAAAAAGATCGGTCGCTCGAACGACGGTTCCAGGCTGTCAAGGTGGATCCGCCGACTGAGGAAGAGTCGCTGCAGGTCATGCTCGGTGTGAAGGACCGCTATGAGGCGTTCCATCACGTGGAGTACACGCCCGAGGCGCTCGAGGCGGCGGTCTATCAATCCAGCCGGTACATCACGGATCGGTTCCTGCCCGACAAGGCGATTGACCTCATCGATGAGGCCGGCGCGCGCGTCAAGTTGCGCGAAGCGCGGCTGCGTCAGGAGGCGGGCGCCTACAACCGGCAGGTCGTGGTACTGGTGCCGCTGGCGAACGCCGATGAGGACCCTGGGCTGTCTGACGACAACGCCGTCGCCGTGGTGCGCGAGACCCTGACTGTTCATCCTCGCGGCCGTCGCGTGGTGGTGGGGCGTCAGGAGATCGATGAGGTCGTGTCAAAGTGGACCGGCGTGCCGCTGACGTCAATCAACGAAGACGAAGGCGACAAGCTGCTGCGGATGGAAGAGGAACTGCACGGGCGGGTCATCAGCCAGGAGCGGGCGATCTCGGCGCTCTCGCGCGCCATTCGGCGGTCGCGTGCCGGTTTGAAGAGCCCCAATCGTCCGGTGGGCAGTTTCGTGTTTCTGGGCCCCACCGGCGTGGGCAAGACGGAACTGGCGCGGGCGTTGGCTAGTTTCCTGTTTGGATCGGATCAGTCGCTCATTCGCTTCGACATGTCCGAGTACATGGAAAAGCAC
>CAZAZR010000094.1:0-16317 GCA_964489685.1 uncultured Solibacteraceae bacterium
GTCCTGGGGTCCAGGGGTCCAGCAGTCCTGGGGTCCAGGGGTCCCGGAGTCCCGGGGTCCTGGGGTCCAGCAGTCCTGGGGTCCAGGGCTCCCGGAGTCCCGGGGTCCTGGGGTCCGGAAGTCCCGGGGTCGAGAATCACGCGACAGGGCGCGCGCAGGGGAACGCGCTGTCACCTGAAGAACTTGCGTGGATGGCGCGGCGCTTCCCGGCACTCGAACCCGTGGATGCGCTGCGCGTGGATGGTTTCGCGTATGAGTCCATCCAACCGGAAGCGCTCTCGATCACTCCACTCCTCATGACGGCGATGCGCACCGATGGTGCGGACATTGATCGCCCGAACGACCGATAACTGTTGTTTCCAAGGAGCGTTATGCGACGTCTGACTTCCCTTCTGATCCTGACTCTGCTTGTGGCGGCCCCGGCAGTGGCCCAAGGTATCCCGACGCCGCAGCCACCCGCGGCGGCGCCCACGCGATTCTCCGCACAGGCCGCGCCACCGGCCGCCGCGCCCACGCCGGCGCCGCCGCGTGCGGAAACACCACGCGCACCGCAGATTGCGACACCGGGAAATCCGCCGCAGGGGCCGGTGAACATCAGACTCGAGCTCGCGATCACCGACACCTTCTCGGGAATTCCAGTGAAGAAGTCCGTGTCGCTGTTGGTCCTCAACGGCAATAGCGGGATGATCCGCACGACCAACTACGAAGCCGATCAAGCGACGCTCAACGTCGATGCGATGGCGAATGCCTACCAGAACGGCTTGATTTCGGTGCGTCTGACGTTCGACTATTCGCCGGCGCCGGCAAAAGACAGCCAGGGTAGAGCCACGCGGTCACCCAGACTCAACGAGTCCATCACGGTGGTGCTCCAGGACGGCAAGACCCTGATGGTCTCTCAATCGGCTGACCCTGGTAGCGACCGAAAGGTCACCGCGGAGCTGACAGGAACCATTTTGAAATAGCGGCGGCGCCTCGTCAGTGTATTGGCGAAATGTCTGCAATGACCGAATGGCTGCATGCGGGCATTTCGCCTTTGCAGCGAGGTGAGCGCTAGTTCGCCGCGAACGCCAAAAGCGCCGTGAGCGCCAGATCGCCAGAGTTCCTCGCGCCTCCGTCGAGCGACGAGGCCAGCCGCTGCGCGTCGCGGAGGTTCGAGAGGGGAATTTCCAGGCGACCGGCGCGTTCGGCCTGACCGACCTCCCGCAACGCCGTCTGCATGCGCTCGATCACCGCCCGAGCCGCTTCATATCGCCGGCTCGCATCGCCGAAGTTCACCAGGAAAATTTGCACCTGACCGTCCAGGATCAACGCACGCGCTTCCATCACGTCCGCGCGCTGCACCGCGTCACGCCTCGCCTGCTCCACATCCGATCGACCGGACGAGCCGTAGATCCAGCCAGACAGAGCGGCGATCACAACAGCGACGGCGATCCAGGAAAGAAACTTCAGTGACACGTGATTCTAGTGAAGGGTTTCCGGATCCGTCCAGGCCGAGAGATTGGTAATGGTATCGATGCGGCGCAGTAGTTGGGCGATGACATCGCACGCATCATCACGCTGGCAGAGCTGATCGATATCGGCAAGAATCCGGCCCAGTGCGTCTTCGGCCTGCGCCATGGCCAGCTCGGAGTAGTACTCCCGTTGCTGATCCAGGCACTGGTGATGTTTGAGGAATTCTTCGCGGAAGAAGGCGGCTCGGCAGTGGCACAAGGCTCCGGCCAAAGGCCAATGGAACATCTTGGCTTCGACGCTGTTCAGGCGGGACTTGATAGCCATGCGCGAGTGAGCAAATTCAGTGTAGGCAGGACGGGTCGTCAGTGTCAATACCGACCACATCCGTCCGTTTATCCGAGCCGCGCCTTCAGGATCTCGCTGGCCACCGCCGGGTTCGCCTTTCCCTTGGACGCTTTCATGACCTGGCCTACCAGAAAGCCGAACGTCTGCACCTTCCCCGCGCGGTACTGCGCCACCGGGTCGGGGTTGGCCACGACCACCGCATCCACAATCGCCTCAAGCGCGGCCGTGTCACCAATTTGCGCCAGGCCCTTCGCGTCGACGATGGCGCGCGCCGCCTGGCCGGTTTGCCACATGACCTCGAACACGTCCTTCGCGGCCGAACTGCTGATCACCTGGCCGTCGACCAGGGCCGCCAGCTCAGCCAGCGCCGCGGGGCCGAAGGGCATGGCGCTCACGCTCTCGCGACCCAACTCCTTGAGCTTCCGGCGGATCTCACCCTGGATCCAATTGCTGGCAGTCTTGGCGGAGGCCCCAGCGGCCACGGCCGCTTCGAAGAAATCCGCCGCGCCCGGGATGAGGCGCACCAACACATCCGCATCGTAGTCGCTGAGCCCATGGGTGGCCACCAGACGCGCCTGCCTGGCGTCGGGCAACTCCGGCAACGACGCCCGGACGCGCGCCACGTGCGCGTCATCGAGCTGGAGTGGCGGCAGGTCCGGCTCCGGAAAATACCGGTAGTCGTGTGCGCCCTCTTTGCTCCGCATGGACTCGGTTGTGCCGGTGTCGCTATCCCACAATCGGGTTTCCTGCACGACGCGTTTCCCCGATTCCAGCACCGCGCGCTGGCGGGTGATCTCGTATTCCAGAGCCTTCTGCAGGAAGCGGAAGGAATTGACGTTCTTCACTTCCGCCTTGGCGCCAAAGGTGGTCTCACCCAACGGACGCAGCGACACGTTCGCGTCACACCGCAGGCTGCCCTCTTCCATGTTTCCGTCATTGACTCCAATGGCCACGAGGACCTCGCGCAGGCGGCTGAAACACGCGGCGGCATCTGCGGCCGAGCGCAGGTCCGGCTCAGTCACGATCTCGATCAGGGGCACACCCGAGCGGTTGAAGTCGAGCAGCGTCTGACGATCAGACTCGGGGAAGCCATGGTGGAGCGACTTCCCGGCGTCCTCTTCCATGTGAATGCGTGTGAGGCGCACGGTGGTGTCGCCGATGCGCACCTCCCCGCCGGTGGCCAGCGGCCGATCGTACTGGGAGATCTGATACCCCTTGGGCAGGTCGGGGTAGAAGTAGTTCTTGCGAGCGAAGATCGAGGTGGCGTTCACCGTGCTGCCCAGTGCCACGGCCGCCAGAATCGCAAAGTCAACCGCCTGGCGATTCAGCACAGGCAAGGCCCCCGGCAGTCCGAGGCACACGGGACACACCTGCGTGTTCGGCGGGGCGCCGAACGTCGTGGCGCACCCGCAGAAAATCTTGGTCGCCGTCAGCAGCTGGCAGTGGATTTCAAGCCCAATAACGGGCTCGAAGGGAATCGACAATCTGACCTCTCCAATGGGTAATCGATGATCGATCAATCGCGATGCCAGATCGACGATGGCCGATTAGACGACCGGCCCTGCCGCCTTCACCGCCGCCGAAGCGGTCGCCTCAAACGTCTTGAAGTTATCGACAAACATCTGCGCCAGTTTCTTCGCCTGCGCGTCGTACGCGGCCTGGTCCTTCCAGGTGTTGCGCGGCCGCAGGACCTCTGCCGGCACGTTCGGGCAGCTCGAGGGCACCTGGAGATTGAAGATCGGATCCCGGTCGTAGCCCACATGGTCGAGGGCACCCGACAAGGCCGCGTTGATCATCGCGCGGGTGTGCGCAATCTTCATGCGCGATCCCACGCCGTAGGGGCCGCCCGTCCAGCCCGTGTTCACCAGCCACACACGCGCCCGATGTGTGGCAATGCGCTCACCGAGCAACTTCGCGTAGACGTTCGGGTCCCACACCATGAAGGGCGCGCCGAAACAGGTACTGAACGTGGCCTTCGGTTCGGTCACGCCCCGCTCGGTGCCCGCGACCTTCGCCGTGTAACCCGACAGGAAGTGATACATCGCCGCTTCGGGCGACAATCGCGAAATCGGCGGCAACACGCCAAACGCGTCGGCCGTCAACATCACCACATGGGTGGGGTGGCCGGCCTGGCCCGACGGCACCGCGTTGTCGATGAACGTCAGCGGATACGCGCCGCGGGTATTCTCGGTCAGCGCCGCGCTGTCGAGGTCGAGTTCGCGCGAGTCGGGGTCGATCACGACATTTTCGAGCACCGTGCCAAAGCGCCGCGTCGTGGCGTAAATCTGCGGTTCGGCTTCGGCCGACAGCTTGATCATCTTGGCGTAGCAACCGCCTTCGAAGTTGAAGACGCCATGCGCGCTCCACCCATGCTCGTCGTCGCCGATCAATTGCCGATGCGAGTCGCTCGACAACGTGGTCTTGCCGGTGCCAGACAGGCCGAAGAACAGCGCCACGTCCCCGTCGGGGCCGACGTTGGCCGAGCAGTGCATCGGCATCGTGTCGCGCAGGGGCAGCAGGTAGTTCATCACCGTGAAGATCGATTTCTTGATCTCGCCGGCGTAATTGCTGCCGCCAATCAGCACACGTTTCTTCGCGAAATTGAGGAGGATGCACGTCTCGGAGTTCGTGCCGTCGACGACCGGGTCGGCCTTGAAGCTGGGGATGTCTATGACCGTGAACTGCGGGTCGTGCTGGAGACGCGCCTCGGCATTGGGCTCACGGATGAACATCGTGCGGGCGAACAGGTTGTGCCAGGCCTTTTCGGTGATGATCCGGATTGGCAGGCGAAACGCCGGGTCGGCGCCGGCCCAGCAGTCCTGTACGAACAGATCCATGCCCTTGAGCGAGGCGAGCATCCGCTGTTCGAGGCGGTCAAAATTCTCGGCGCCGATGGGCCGGTTGACCTTCCCCCAATCCACATTCTGTTCGCTCGACGCTTCCTTGACCACGAACTTGTCATTCGGTGATCGCCCGGTGTGCGGCGCGGTGTTGCACACCAGCGGGCCGTCAGCCGTCAGCGATCCTTCGCCGCGGCGAATGGCTTCCTCATACAGCGCCGCGACGCTCAGATTCCAATGCGCATTGGCGCCTTCGATCCCCAGGACCGACAACTCAACCTTCCGACTGGATCCCGTCATACGAACAACTCCTTTGGAGCGTAAATAAACACTCAATCGTAGCGCGTCCCGAGTCGCCCTGCCAAGGGGCCGACCGAACGCCTCGAGTGGCTCAGAGCGCGTCTCCTATGGTCGTCACCAGAGCCCGACGCAGGACGCGGAGGTCATAGGGTGGCGACAAGGTGACTTCCGCCGTTTCCCGGAGGAACCGTCGCACCTCCTCGTCTGCGGGGCCGGTGGCGATGGCCACCAGGCGCACGCGACCGTTGAGAGAGGCCCAGGCCTCGCGCCAGTACGGGGGATCGGCATTCACCATGCTCTGGTCGATCAGCGCCAGGCCGAGTTCGGCTTCGGCCAGGCTTTCGATGGCCTCGCGCGCATTGCGGGCCAGTCGGACCGACAGCCCCCACCCGCCCAGCGCGGCGCCGATGAAGTCGCGCGTGACGGCGTCGCCGTGCGCCACCAACACCAGCGGCGCCCGTCGTCCCCCAGCCGACCTCGATCGGACAGGAAGCCTGATGAAGAAGGTCGTCCCGACCCCCACGTCGCTTGTGACCAACACCTGACCGCCGTGATCGCGGACGATGCCGTACACGATGGACAGTCCGAGCCCGGTGCCCTCCCCCACGCCGCGGGTGGTAAAAAAGGGGTCGAACACGCGTGCGAGATTCGAGGCCTCGATCCCGTGCCCGGAATCGGCGACCGAGATCACGACCGCGCCGCACTCGGGATCGAGGCGCGCGGTGACTTCCAGGCGTTTGGTGCCGGCGCTGGTCATGGCCTGCTCAGCGTTGAGCACCAGATTCAGGAGCGCCTGCTGCAACTGGCCGCCGTCGATATACACCGGCGGCAGGTCATCGGCGAACTGCGTCACCACCTCAATCCCCTTGAGGCGTGAATCGTACGCGCGCAGGTCCACCACACGCCGGCACAGATCCGCGATGTTCTGTTCTTCGCGTTCCGCCGTCTGCTGCCGGGCAAAGGTCAGCAGACTGCGGACGATCCGCGCGGCGCGCTCCGACTCCGACAGGATGCGCGTGACGTCGTCCATCAGGCCGCCGGTCTCTGCGGCGAGCTTCGGGTTGGCCGCCATCTCCTCGTGCACCAGTTGCGCATAGCCGATGACACTGGTCAGCGGGTTGTTCAGCTCGTGCGCCACGCCGGCCACGAGTTGTCCAATCGCCGAGAGCTTTTCGGCCTGCACCAGCTGGGCCTGGGTTGTATGCAACCGATCCACGGTCGCCACCAGTTCGGCGTTGGTCGCAGACACTTCCTGGCTGAGGCTGCGCAGTTGCCTTGCGCGCTGCCGCTCCTTTGTGATCTCCTTTGCGAACTGCACGGCCGCACCCGAGGCGTCAGGCACAGGCAGGGTGGTCACCGTGAAAATCCGGCCGTCGGCGGTCGCAATTTCCTCATCAACGCGCTGGCCGTCGCGAATGGCGCGGCCGACGAGGCAATTGGGGCAGCCGCCCCCGCACAGCCCGACTTCCGCACAACTGCGCCCGCGCGTTTCGCGAATCTCCCAGCCGCAGAGCGCGGCCAGCGCGGCATTGGTCCGCATCGTTCGCGACCGCGAATCAAAGAGCGCGATGGGATCGCTGATCGCGTCGAACGTCCGCTCCCACTGCACCTTGGCACGGAAGACCCGTTCGTACAACTGGCCATTGGCGACGGCCACGCCAAACTGGCGGCCGATGGTGCGCAGCACGCGTCCGTCATCGACGGAAAACCGGTGCGGCACAGTGGAGTTGACGGTGAGGACCCCGAGCACGTCCTGACCGGCGGCCACGGGCACCGAGATGGTGATCGAGACCGGGGGATCGGGTGGTGTGGACGCAGCCTCCTGCCGGTCGGCATTTTCGCACACCGCTTCAGCGGCCTCCAGGCTGCCCCCGACGGCCGAGTGCACCAGCAGGGCGCCACCGTCGAGCGGCCTCAGCCGAAGGATGGCCCAGCGAGCGTCGTAGGCATCAGCCACGCGCTCAAGCCCGTGTCGAAGCGCCTCGCCGACATCAGTCGTGACGTTGACGGCGGCGGCCACCTCATTGAGCAGTCGCAATTCCCATGTCAGGCGCTGCCGCTCGATCCCGCCGCGCCGACGCTCCAGCGCGCGGTCCACGGTGGCAAACAGCTGCACGGGATCAAACGGCTTGAGGACAAACGCAAATACGTCCTGCTCGTAGCTCTCGAGCGCACTGGAGAGCCGCCGATCGTCTGAAATCACGATGGCTTCGGTGCTGCTGTCTTTCTCGCGCACGCGCCTGATGACTTCAAGGCCCGAGACCGCGCCAAGCCGCAGGTTGACGACCGCCACCGAGTAGCGATTGGTGGCCAGCGTGAGGGTCGCTTCCTCAAGCGACTGCACCGCGATGATCTCCAGGCCGCGCGCACGACCGACGTGCGTCAGCACCCCGAGCACGTACGGATCATCATCAACAACCAGAACGGGGTCAGGGGTCATGCCACAGGGTGCCATCCACTGCTGGAGTCGGCGGTCTAAGATACGACGAAATGCCGCGATTCCCGAAACGGCGTTGCGCCGTGCACATCCTCCTCATGGCGGCAGGCGTGGCGCTCACGATCGCGTGCGCTCCCTCGTCGGCGCGTTTGCCAGGTGACATCGCGAGCGGCATCCCCCATCGACTGCGGGTCCAGGTGGCTGGCCAGGTCACGGCCGTCGCGCTCGACGACTACGTGCTTGGTGCCGCGCTGTCCGAAGTCACGCCGGTGGCAGAATCCGATCAGGTCGCGGCTACGGTGTACGAACTGCAGGCGATCATTGCTCGTACCTATGCCGTCGCCCATGTGGGGCGCCACGCACGGGAGGGCTTTGACCTGTGCGACCGCACGCACTGCCAGCTGTACGAACCGACGCGCATCGCCACATCACGTTTCAGTCGAATCGCCAGAACCGCCGTCGCTCGCACGGCCGGCCGAATCCTGCGCTTCAACAGCCGACCTGCCGTGACACTGTTTCACTCTGATTGCGGCGGACACACCACCACACCGGCCGCAGCCTGGGGTGGGCCAGCCCTGCCCTATCTGCCGGCACAACAGGACGACATCTCCGGCGAGCACCGGACCTGGCAGTTCGGCGCCACAACCGCCCAATGGGCCCGCCTGCTCGGAGGCGATGCGCGGACGAGGCCCGAGGGCCGTCTGACCGGGCTGGTCGTGAGCCGCAAAGACGCGTCTGGTCGCGCGGTTCAGGTGCAGATCGAGGGCAGTCGCGTTCGGCAGGTAACCGGAGAGACGCTGCGCTCGGTAATCTCGGCCGACCGGGGGCCACGCGCCTTTATGAGCACCCTGTTCGAGATTGAGCGGACATCTGACGGATTCCTGGTCAGGGGCCGTGGGTTCGGACATGGGGTGGGCCTGTGCCAGGTCGGAGCGATCGCCCGTGCGAGGAGTGGCGAATCGGTCACCGCCATCCTCGCGCACTACTACCCAGGGACCCGGTAGTGTGCGGCGCGGCTGAAACCACGCCTTGCGCTTGGCGAGGACTGCCGTAAACAGCGGCCAGGATTGGGCGTATTCTTAGGTCAGGGGTGCATCATCAGTTCTGAAACGCCGAGAGAGGCCGACACTCGCGTCGCCATAGCGGTCAAGGGCTTCCAGGCCGCCGGTCAGTTGGACCAGGCGCGCGAGAAGTATGCCGACCTGGTGGAGCGCCATCAGCGCCGGGCCGTCCGCATCGCGTTTCACTACATGCGCGAGTCGGCCGACGCCGAAGAAGCCGTGCAGGATGCCTTTGTGAAGGCCTACACCCATATGGGCACCTTTCGGGAAGAGCTGCCGTTTGAGGTCTGGTTCACGCGGATCCTGATTAACGGGTGCCTGGATCGGCTCAAGGCCCGGCGGCGCCGGGAACGCTGGATTGCGCGTCCAACGATCGATGCCGACGGAGTGGAACGCGACCCGGCCGAGCACCTGCCCTCACGGGGCCCGAGTCCCGAGGATCAGGTCCTGCAGGACGAACGACGACGACGGTTGAAGGCCGCCATGACGGAGTTGCCGGAACGGCAACGGTTGGTGTTTGTGCTGAGTCATTTTGAGGGACGAACGTCGCGGGAGGTCAGCTCGATGACCGGGCTGAACGAATCCACCGTGCGCGTCCACCTCTTCCGCGCCATTCGACGGCTGCGTACGGTGCTGTCGGGTCGGATCGTGGCAGGAAACACGGGACAAGGGAGGGTTCGACATGCGACTCGCTGACGTGTTACTTCGTCGAGGGCATCTCTCGGAAGACGGACTGGTTGATGTGTGGAGCACGGGCGTGCGGCCCGCTCACCTCGACCGCTGCGATATCTGCGCTGAACGCGCGATGGAAATGAGCCGCTGGCTCGAAGATGTGCGCGACATGGGGACGGCCCAAGCGGATGCCGTGTTCAACGAGGAGCGCCTGGCCGCCCAGCGCAACCAGGTCCTGCAGCGGCTTGAGCACCTGGACCGCCCGGCCAAAGTCATCAGCTTTCCTGCGCGGGCCGTACGCCCCTCAGACGCGGCCGATCGACGTCGAGTCAGTCCCGGCTGGCTGGCCGCTGCCGCCGCAGCCGGCCTGGCCTTGGGCGTCGTCAGCATGGAACTGAGCCACTCGTTGGAATTCGGCGTCACTCCCTCACAGGTGGCAGAGGGCACGACCACTGGTCAGCCCGCGGGGTTGGGGACGGTCATCGACGCGTCAATTCTTGAGGACGACTCGTATTCCCGGACTCTGTTGGGCTCGCTTGAGGCGATGAATGAGATGACGCCTCGGCTGATTGACGTCGTGGCCGTCAACCGCTGACAGGCGCGCTTTAGGTACAATGGGCGGTCACTATGCCGCCGATTATCTTCCGCAAGGGTCTGGACATGAAGGCGGCGGTCGCCGGCCAACTGGCGGAGGCGTATCACAGCCGTATTGTTGACGACCTCCGGTCCGTCGGCTACGTCCGGTCGCACGGCCGCCTGACCATCCACCTCGCGCGCGAATTCGGCTTCTGCTAC
Source organism: uncultured Solibacteraceae bacterium (assembly GCA_964489685.1). Classification (GTDB taxonomy): domain Bacteria; phylum Acidobacteriota; class Vicinamibacteria; order Vicinamibacterales; family SCN-69-37; genus SYFT01. Next base: position 9,903 of record CAZAZR010000094.1, read on the forward strand.
GGCGTGGAACGCGCGGTGGATTACGCCTATCAGACCCGGAAAAAGTTCCCTGACCACCGCGTCTTCCTGACCGGAGAAATCATCCATAACCCGCATGTCAACAACCAGTTGCGGGCACAAGGCATCCGCTTCCTGACCGACCCTGGCGAAGACCGTACCACGCTGGGCCACGACGACGTGGTGATTCTGCCGGCGTTTGGTGTGTCGGTGGAGGACATGGTCCGGCTCGACCGGCAGGGATGCACGCTGGTGGATACCACGTGCGGGTCGGTCCTGACCGTCTGGAAAAACGTAAAACGGTATGCCCAGGATGGCTTTACTTCAATTATTCACGGTAAATTCCAGCATGAAGAGACGCGCGCCACCGCGTCGCAGGCCAGCCACTACCCTGACGCCCATTACCTGGTGGTGCTCGACAAGGCTGAAGCCGCCCAGGTCTGCGACTACATCGTGCACGGAGGCGACCGCGACGCGTTCCTGCAGCGCTTTAGCCCAGCGGCGTCGCCCGGTTTTGACCCCGACCGCCACCTGGTGCGGGTGGGTTGCGCCAACCAGACGACCATGCTGATGGCCGAGTCCCTGCAGATCGGGGAGATGTTCAGGGCGGCCATGTTGGCCCGGCACGGCGCCGGTGAGAACAGCGAGGTGTTCCGCTCGTTTGACACCATTTGCAGCGCGACTCAGGAGCGGCAGGATGCCGTGATTGCCCTGCTCGACGACGCTCCGCTGGATCTCATGGTGGTCATCGGGGGCTACAACAGCAGCAATACCTGCAATCTGGCCAAGATCTGCGCCGAGCGCTGCACGACCTTCCATATCGCCGAGGCAGACTGCCTGATGTCGGCCAGTGAGGTGCGGCACCGCCGCATTGGTCCACCTTCGACGGCGGCGGTGGATGAGACAGTCGCTCAGGACTGGCTGCCGGCCACGGGACCTCTGGTCATTGGTCTGACGGCTGGGGCATCCACCCCAAATAATGTGGTCGGCCAGGTCGTGGCGCGGCTTGAAGCCCTTGCGGGCCCGTAAACGGCCCGTTTCCCCCGGGCGTAAGTAGAGACGTGAACATCCAGATTCCAGCCCCCGCAATCGCACGAACACTCTGGCTCGGCGCCGTGACGCTGACTCTGGTGGTCCTGGCGGCTGATGGAAGGGTCGCCTCGTCCGCCAGGGATGAGGCCCATGGAAACCGATGGGCCTGGTCCAGGTCACCGCAGCAGACGTCGGGGACCCGCCCGGATTCTCAGCGCCCCTCTCAGCCGATGGTGCCCTGGTGGAAAGATGTGGCGGTCATCAAGGAGATCAACCTGACGCCGGACCAGGCGGCCCGGATCGACGCGGTCTGGCGCAAGCGAGAGACCGAGATGCATGGCGTGGCCGTGGAGTCAAAGAAACAGCAGGATGAATTGACGCGGTTGGTGGCGGAGCGCAAGGTCGGCGTGGACGTGATCGGCATCCAGTTCGATCGGAACGAGGCGTTGCGTTCGATGCTCGCCAAGTCGCGTGCGATTGCGCTCTATCAGACGTCGCTCATCCTCACGGCCGAGCAGAACACCGCGCTGCGTGCGATCAGGGAACGCAATCGGCGCGATCAACGTTAGGTTTCACACGGAACAACTCGTGCAGCCGCCTGGTGGTGGCGACTGCCCAGACGGAGCAGCTACATGAACAAGCAGATGTCGAAAATAATGGTGTGGGCGGTGGTGGCGGCAGTGATGCCGGTCGCGGCGGTGACGGCGCAGCAGCAGGCGGCTGGGACGAGCGGCGCCCAAGCCCTGGCCCAGGATCAGTATGTGGTCGGGCGCGCGATGCCGCCCGAGACGCCCGGGGCGCAGCGGGTGGACATCTCGCTCGAGGCGGCCATCAGTCGTGCGCTCGAAAACAACCTCGACATTGTGCGAGAGAAGCTCAACCCACAGATGCAGGATTATTCCCTGCAGGCGGCACGCGCGGCCTTCCGGCCGACGCTCAACGGCAACCTCAGTTACAACAACGCCTCGCAGCAGTCCACGTCGCAGCTCGATGGCGGCTTGCGCACGACCACGCAGCGCACGACGTTCGGGTCGTCGATGAGCCAGCGCCTGCCGTGGCAGGGCGGCCAGCTGTCGTTCAATTTCAGCAACAACCGGACGTCCACCGACAACTCGTTCAGCACACGTAACCCGAACTTTTCGTCCAACCTGAGCTTCCAGTACACACAGCCACTGCTGGCGGGCCGTACCGTCGACAGCCAGCGCAACGCGCTTGAGACCGGCCAGATTCAGCGTCAGATTACGGACATCGCCCTGGTCGGCCAGATCGAGAACATCAAGAATCAGGTACGCGTCGCGTACTGGGCGTTGCGCCAGTCCATCGAGGCGATTGAGATTCAGCGCAAGTCGCTGGACCTGTCGCGCCGCAACTACGATGACAACAAGACCAAGGTGGAGGTCGGCACGGTGGCCGAAATCGACCTCGTCCAGCTCGAATCGCAGATTGCCAACGGCGAACAGAGCTTGCTCGCTGCGGAAATTGCGTGGCGCAATGCCGAGATTGCCTTCAAGCGGCTGCTCGTGGGCAGTACGGAAGACGACTTCTTCCGCTCCACGATCAATCCCACCGACCTGCCGTCGTTCGAGATGCCGGCGGTGGACATTCCGGCAGCGGTGACACGCGCCATCGCGCAGCGCGCCGACATCGAAACGGCGCGGCAGAACCTGAAGGTCTCGGAACTGAACCTGGCTCTCTCGAAGAACTCGACCATGCCGTCGCTCGGCCTGACGACGAGCTACGCGCTTGCGGGCGTCGGCGGCCCTCTCTTTTCGCGCTCCGGCCTGGGTGGCGAAGCGGTGCTCATCGAGAGTGGCGGCTACTTCGATGCACTCCGGTCCATCACGGGGATCGATACCCCGACCTGGCAGGTCGGCGTCAACTTCACCCAGCCGCTGGGCCTGTCGTCACAGAAGGCGAATCACCTGCGGTCCGAGCTGTCGCTGGAACAGCAGAAGACGGCCTTGAAGAAGACGGAACTCGACATCGAGACGGCCGTGACGCGTGCGGGCCTGGACGTGCAGAGCACCTACAAGCAGCTGCTCGCGGCGCAGAAATCCCGTGAGGCGGCCGAGCGGACGCTCAACGCGGAACTGACGCGCTTCTCGGTGGGCATGTCCACGAACTTCCAGGTCATCTCGCTCCAGAACGCGCTCACCGCCGCGCGGAACAACGAGCTGAGCGCGGTCATTCGTTACATCAACGCGATTGCCGAGTTCGACCGCGTGCAGCGGATTCAGTAGTCAGCTCACATGAAAAAGCTCGTCGTCGTCGCCTTACTCATTGCCGGTTCAGCCGGCGCGTGGTACTTCACCCGGTCGCAGGGAGTCGCTGGCGCGGCCGGTGCGGGCACCGCCGCGCCGGGCACGCCCGGTGGCGGCCGCGGCGGCAGCGGCCGGCCGGCGCTGACGGTGGATACGGCATCGGTCAACCGGCACGAGATCATCGAGTACGTGACGGTGGTCGGCAACCTCATCGGCAACGCCACGGTGGATATCGTGCCGCGCGTGGCCGGCCGGCTCGACTCGATCACGGCGAAGCTGGGTGACCGCGTCAGCCGGGGCCAGCAGATCGCCAAGATCGAAGACCGCGAACTGCAGCAGCAGGTGAAGCAGGTTGAACAGAACGTCCTCGTGAACAACGCCACGGTCACCCAGCGCGAGAGTGACCTGCAGTTGCGCAAGACCACCCTCGACCGGCAGAAGGAACTGCTGTCACGCGGCCTGGCGACGCGCCAGACGATTGAAGACGCCGAGGCGGCGTTCAACTCGGCAGTCGCGGCCGTCGAACTCGCCAAGGCCCAACTCGGTCAGACCCAGGCGCGGCTCGACGAACTGAAGATCACACTGTCGAACACGAACATCGTGTCTCCTGTGGACGGCTTCATTGGCCGCCGCAATCTCGACCAGGGCGCGTTCGCCGGCGCGAACACCGCCATCGTGTCGATTGTGGACATCGCCACTGTGCGCCTGATCTCCAACCTCGTCGAGAAGGATTTCAGGCGCGTCACGTCCGGTGTGACCGCGCTCATCGAAGTCGACGCGTTCCCGGGCGAGCAGTTCACAGGCACTGTCAGCCGCGTGGCGCCAGTGTTTGACGCCGCCACGCGCACCGCCTCCATGGAAATCGAAGTGCCGAATCCCGGTTATCGCCTCAAGCCCGGGATGTTTGCGCGCGTGAAACTGACCGTGGAAGTGCGGCCGAACGCGCTGACCGTACCGCGCAACGCGGTCGTCGACAGCGAAGGCCAGCGCGGCGTGTTTCTGATTGACGGGCAAGCGGCGAAGTTTCAGCCGGTCACCACCGGCCTCCAGGACAACGAACGCATCGAAATTCTCTCGGGTCTCACCGAAGGCACCCAGGTCATCACAACCGGCGCGCTCGCGTTGCGTACCGGCGACCGCATTACGCCCATGAACATGCCCGGTCAGCGCGGCGGGCGTTCGGGTGGCCGCACCGGCGGCAACAGTGCTCCGGGGACAGGCGCGCCTGGCGCACCTGTGGGCCGCGGTGGCGGACTGTAAGCGCCTCGTGACCCCCGATCAGGCAGGAGTCCCAGCATGAGTGTGCCTCGTTTTGCGATCCAGCGGCCCGTCACCATGTTCATGGTGTCGGCCACCATCGTCCTCCTTGGATCGATTTCACTGACGCGGCTGCCCGTGGACCTGATGCCCGATGTCAGCTACCCCAGTCTGACCGTGCGGGTCGGCTACGGTGGCGTCGGTCCGCTGGAAATCGAAGAACTCATCATCCGGCCGCTCGAACAGTCGCTGGCGGCCGTGCCAGGGCTCGAGCAAATCAACGCCACGGCTTCAGAAGGCAATGGCAACATCCGGCTCAACTTCGCGTGGGGCACGGACCTGAATGAGGCGGCCGACGAAGTGCGTACGCGCGTGGATCGCGTGCGTGGGCGCCTGCCCGAGGACGCGGATCCCCCAACCATTTTCAAGTTCGACTCCAACTCCCAGCCGATCGTCGGCATCGGTGTGGAAGGCGACTTTGATCGCGTCACGCTCCGCGAACTGGCCGAAGTGGACCTGGTCCCGCGGCTCGAGCGCGTGGAAGGGGTCGCGTCGGTGACTGTCGATGGCGGGCTGCGCCGGCAGATTCGCATCGAACTCTCGAAAGAGAAGATCACCGCGCTGGACCTGCCCGTGGATCGCGTCGTGCAGACCATCCGCACGGAAAACCAGAACGTGCCACTCGGGGAGGTCACCGAGGGCGACACCACCTTCCTGCTGCGCAGCCAGAGTCAGTTTGAATCGATCGACCAGATCAAGGACCTGATCGTGTTCACGCGTGGCGGCGTACCCATCTACCTGCGGGATGTGGCCGAGGTGCGCGACACCACCGAGGACCTGCGATCGTTTACGCGCATCAACGGCAAGCCGGGCATCCGGTTGCGCGTCACCAAACAGTCGGGGAAGAATACCGTCGCCATCGCCGAAGACGTGCGCGCAGAAGTGCGACGCATCAACAGCGAAGTCCAGGGTGTGCACCTGACCGTGCTCGAAGATCAGTCCACGTTCATCGAGCAGGCGATCGCCGGCGTCCGAGAGGCTGGCATTCTCGGCGCGATCCTGGTGGTCATCGTGATCTTCGCGTTTCTGCGGAACCTGCGATCAACGTTCATTATCTGCACGTCGATTCCCATTTCCATCGTCGGCACGTTCGCGCTGCTCGACTTCTCGGGCTTCACGCTGAACACGATGACATTCGGCGGCCTGGCCCTGGGCGTCGGCATGATTGTGGACGCATCCATCGTTGTGCTTGAGAACACGTTCCGCCACATGGAGGAACACGGCAAGTCCCGGTTGCAGGCGGCCATCGATGGCAGCGAAGAAGTGTGGTCGGCCATCCTCGCGTCCACGCTGACCCACGTCGCCGTCTTTGTCCCTCTGCTGTTCCTGTCCGGCGTCTCGAGCATTCTCTTCACTCAGCTCGCCATCGTCGTGATGTTCTCGCTCGCGATGTCGCTGTTTGTGGCGGTGACCATCGTGCCGGTGCTCTGTTCGAGGCTCCTGGTGCTGCCGACGCCAGTGGCCGAGCGACGAGGCTTGTCCGGAACGCTCTACACCTTCAGCGAGCGTGCGCTTGACGGCCTGGATAATTTGTATCGGCGGATTCTCCATATTTGCCTGCAGCACCGCCCGACGGTGTTGATGGCCGCAACCGCACTGACGGTGGCCGCTGTCGTGATCCTGCCGACCATTCCCGCGGAACTGATGCCGCAGACCGACGAGGGCGAGGTCTCGGTCAACGCGCGGCTCGCCGTGGGCAGCCGCATTGAGCGGAGCGAGGCCGTGGTCCTGCAGCTCGAGGACCTCATCAAGACCAACGTCCCGGAAGCCGTCACCGTGGTGTCGTCGGCCGGCGGCGGTGGCGGGTT
>CAZAZR010000095.1:0-15074 GCA_964489685.1 uncultured Solibacteraceae bacterium
ACGCTTGTGTCCGCCCGGTGGGCTCGAAGTGGCGAGACATGGACATCATCGGCTCGCCTGGCCGGACGTAATCACGGGGACCATTTCCGCTGGGACATCGCCCGGCCCGGATTTGCCGAGAATCGCCACCGCACGAACGCGCTCGACGCGTCGGTGCAACTGGCCCGGCGTGTGGGTGACCGCCTGCTCGTCACCGCCGGCGGCGGCATGGGCGGAGACTGGATCGAGTCCTCAAACCTCGGCGACCACACATACGGCCGCGGGCATGGATATGCCGAGGCGCAATGGACGCCGGGCCCGCGGGTATCGGCACACGTCGGGGCGCGATTCGATGAGTACTCGACATTCGGCCACGCGTGGAGTCCCTCGGTGTCCGTCGCGGCCTGGCTGACTCCAGCGGTGCGCATACGCGCCTCGGTCGCGCGAGGCTTTCGGATTCCGACGTTCACTGAGCGCTTCTACACCGACCCTGCGCACCAGGCCAGTGAGATTCTTCTGCCCGAGCGCGGGTCGTCACTCGATGGCGGCATCGACCTCACCACACGAGGATGGACGTTCTCGGCCTCGCCGTTCATTCGATGGGACCAGGACGTCATTGACTGGGTGCGTCTGTCTGTCGCAGAGCGGTGGCGAACCACCAACGTCCGCGACGTCACGACGTCAGGCATCGAGATCGCCGCCACACGCAACGTCGGCGTGGCGATCGTGCGCCTTCACTATTCGGGGCTGAGCGTGGACGCGTCGCAACTGAACCTGCTCTCGAAGTACGTCCTGGAGTACGCCCGTCACTCGGCCGGTGTCTCGGCGGCGACACCGGTCGCCGCCCGAGTGCGGGCGGCGGTGAACGCCGACTATCGGAGTCGTGTGGATGGGCAGCAGTACTGGCTCGTCGGCGCGCGGCTGAGCCGGGCCATGGGCCGATTCGACGCCTTCATCGAAGGCAGCAACATGCTGGACACGTCGTTCCACGAGGTGGCCGGTGTGCCGATGCCCGGCCGGTGGCTCTCAGTGGGCCTCCGGGTCTTCTAGCCTGCTAGCCAGCCGGCTCGTCTTCCGCGTCGGGCGCCGCTTCCTCGCCCCATGGCGCGTCATCGCCCCACGGCGACGCCTGGGGTCCCGGAACGATGCCATCGATGTCTGGGTCGCCCCCACCACCGGGGCGTGGCGACGACGTCTTGCGGTCTTTGGCCTCCCCGCGGCGCGCGGTCTTTTCCTTCTGCCGTTCCTGTCGAGCCCGTTCCCGTGCGCGTTTCTGCGCGCTGACTTTGGGATGATTTGCCAAGCGATCTCCTCTGCCTTGTTCCAGGGGCCTTCAGCGGCTCCCCGGAGCGAATTTCAAACCGATCAGCCCGATGACGATCAGTCCCACACACGTAATTCTAAACAACGAGGCCGACTCCCCAAACTTCAGGATGCCGACGATCACCGTCCCTACAGCCCCGATGCCCGTCCACACGGCGTAGGCGGTGCCAATGGGCAGCGTCCGGACAGACAAGGCCAGCAGCCAGACGCTGGCCAGAAGCGCAAGTCCTGTCAGCAACGACGGCACAGGCCGGGAAAACCCTTCCGTGTACTTCAACCCCACCGCCCAGGCCACTTCAAGCAACCCGGCCAGAAACAGGATTACCCACGGCATGTCCTTCCAATGTAACCGGTCGGCCGCGGCCGAGCAATGGGTAGCCGCCCTTCGGCGGGGCACATGATAGGCTCCGGGGCATCATGATCCACCCCGTGAGAGGCGTGACGCGAGGAACCCTCGCGATGATCCTCCTGACGCTGACTGTCTCAGCGCAGGAACCGGTTTCCCAGGAAACCCAGCTCGCAAAGGCCGACACCCTGATGTCGCGCCTCCAGTATGAAGAGGCCTACGTGGCGTACCGCGCCGTGCGCGAGAGCGACCAGGCGTTGACGCGGGTCAAAGCCGGCACCGGCATGGTGCGCGCGCTGCTGCGATTGAGCCTGTTCGCCGAGGCCGCCAAAGAAGGCGCCGCTGTGGCGGCGCGCGATGGCAGCCTGGCGCCTGCGCTGGCCCTGCACGGCGACTCTCTGTGGGCCTCGGGCCTGTTCGACGAGGCGGACAGCCGTTATGAGGCCGCGCTGGCGATTGATGCCGCCGACCCCACCGCGCTGCACGGACGTGGGCGCTCACTCGCGTCACTCCGCCGCTTTGACGCAGCGCTCGGCGATGTGCGCCGGGCGATTGCGACCGCCCCGAAAGAACCGGCGTTCCACTACACCCTGGCGGCGATCCTGGAAGAGACACGCCAGTTTCGGCCCGCAGCCGAGGCGCTCGATCGCTATCTTGATCTGATTCCGTCCCGCGACGAGAGCGAGATGGCGAAATGGGCGTCGGCGCAATCGGCGTTTCTGCGCAGCTTCGACGACCGCGTGCCGTACGACGTCATCAGTCGCCGTGAGGTGTACACGATACCGTTCCGGATCGTGGACAATCGGCTTCTTGTAACCGGCCGCGTGAACGGCAACACCCCCGTCGAGTTCGCTCTCGACACCGGCACGGACCAGACGACGCTGACGCCGGCCATCGCCGCGCGCGCCGGAGTCCGACCGACCCTCACCTTGCAGACGGCCGGAGTCGGCAGCTTCGGCGTGGGATTCCGGGTGCTGCAGGTGGCGCGGATCGATGAACTCCTGATCGGCGACTTCCGGATTCGGAATATCCCCGGCCTGATCAAGAGTCCGACGTTGACGGAAATTCCTCGACAGGAGGGCGCCGGGTTCTCGCCGCTTGTGCTGGGCTTCTCGATGGAGATTGACTACGAGCGTGGTCTGCTGACGATGTCGCGGCGTTTTGACGAGGGCGACTTCCCCACCCGCCTCCCGATGCGGATGCAACGCCTCGCGACCGTGCGCGGCACGCTCAATCGCGTCACGCCCGCCAGCTTTATCCTTGATACGGGCGGCACGGCGGTTTCGCTGAGCCGAAAGGTGGCCAGCCGACTCAGCGTGGATCCCGACACGCGCCTCGTGCCGGTCCGGGTGTTCGGCACTTCCGGGTGGGACCGCGGCGCATTCCTGCTCCCGTTCGTCGACCTCGAGTTGGCGCCCGGCGTCGGCACATCCCAACGGTCGGTAGCCGTGTTGAATCTGGATGCGCCCAGCGCACTGCTCGGTTACGAGATGGGCGGCATCATCGGGCACGAGTTCCTCAGGCACTACTTCGTCCGCATCGACCTGGAGCGTGGTGAAGTGGGGCTGCGTCCGATTCGATAGCGACGCTACAGGAACTTCTGGATGCGGGCGCGATAACGCGTGTAGATCCACGAGACCGCCAGCAGCACCGCGCCCAGCGCGACGAATGAGATGATACGCGCCAGTTCCTCGAGTTGTGGAAGGTCGAAGAGGAACAGCCGGCCGATGCACACCACGAGGACGCCGAGCCCGGACAGGCGCATCAGCCGCTCGCGCGCCGGAAAGCCGACCACGTGCAATGCGGCCGCCTGCATCCCCCACGTCAGGGTAATGAGGGTCGGACGCACCTGTCGCAGCACCTGCGATGGCGCCCCGCACGGCAAGGCTCACGACGTAAAGCACACTGATGACGCCAAGCACCGACGCCAACTGCGTCGCGGTGGTCGCATCGGTGTTCAGAACGGGCCCCAATACGCCGCCCCACTGACCGCCAGGAACGTGGACGTCGGCACCGGGCTGTCCATGGGCAGTTGCAACAGGCCCGCGCCGACCAGGCCCGCCGCATTCAACAGGAAGACCGGTGCCGGAGGCGGTCCATCCGAGGTGCGTCGGCTCAGCCCAACCAGGTCGGCGGCTTCGAACACCACCCAGTACACCGCAAGCGCGACATAAGGCGTGAACGACATGACATCGAGATCGCCACACCCAAACCCGCGGCCGCGCAACACATACAGGCCGTACGTGCACACGATTCCCAGCACCTGCACCCGGGGCCACACGAACCGCTGGGCCACCACGATCACCGACAACGCGAGGGGGACCGATGCCACCAGCGTGAATCCTCGGAGTGGCGTCAACGCCAGCGTCGCGAAGGCGACGATGTAGGCGAGGGCCGTGACCTGCTGCGAGCGATAGCGCAACGCGTGCCAGACCATGCCTCCGGCCACGGCCAACAGGAGGGAGACCCCGACCACATCGCTGTCGAGGACGCGCGCGGCTTCCATCGCGCGCATCGCATAGGTCGTGAAGTACGTCCCGGCCCACCCACCGGCGATGAGCCCATACGCGTAGTTGCGGTACTCGGCTCGCCGCTCCATCACCACACCAGCTGCCAGCAGCGTCAGGCTCACGAGATAGCCGATGGCAATGCGTCCGGCCGGTCCCACGTGCGTCATCGAGTACCCGACCAGCAGTGCCAAGCCGATGACAAAGACGAGGACGCCGACTTTATTCAACCAGTTTCCACCGACGGTCATCTCCCACGCGTCGTCTGGTTCAGGCGCTGCCGGCACTGGAACTGCCGCTCGCCCGGGCTCGGCTGCTGGAATCGGAGCTACGGGAGCGACAGAAGGCGGTTGGACGGGACTGCGGACGACAGACGGGACGGCGGGTGCAGCGATCGGTGTTGCCGCTTGGGGAGCCGGCACTGATATGGGTACGACGCTCGCCGGCGAATCTTGCCGCGTGTTGGCTTCCAGTTGCGCCACCCGTGCGGTGAGCAGCTCGGAGCGCCGAGCCTTCGGCGAAATTCGATTGACAGTTCTTTTCGACTTGCCTCAGCTCGAGTTCAAGAGCCTTGAGACGGGTGACGAGCCTGGTCATCCCGATGGCAAGCCCGACCAATCCAAGAACGAGCAGTCCGACCACCGTTAACACCCCAATAGGCGCCAGTATGCACCGTCCGGATCTCAGCGCAACCGCAAAAAGGTGGAGCCAACCGCCACGGCTCGATGCGCTCGACGCGCGCCACATCGAGGGACGGCCCGAAACGTGCCGAGCCAGCGTATTGTGGGGGATGTCCCGGTAACTGTTGAAATTTGAGAAGCGGCGGCTCCTCGCTGCTCGTGATATCACGAGTGGTGACTAAACCCGAGGCGCAAGCCTCACAAAAAAGGAGCCGCCATGAAAAAGTCTCGCACAGTCGTTCGTATTTCCCAAGATCCCTCCCCCTTCCGTCGCCTGCCCCTGGTCGATCTGCTGGTGGACACCCGGACGGAGCTGTTTGAGTTGGCCGTGCGCGCGGGCCTCCGCGTGTTCACCACGATGCTCGAGCAAGACCGCACTGCGATCTGTGGACCGCGGTACCACCATCAGCCGGGTCGATCGGTGGGGCGCGCGGGGACCGTGCCGAGCGAAGTCGTGCTCGGCGGGCGGAAGGTCGCCATGCAGCGGCCGCGCGTGCGAACGGCCGACGGCGAAGTGCCGCTGCCGACGTTCGAGGCGATGGCGCACACCGATCCCCTCGATCGCCGCGTGGTCGAGCAGATGCTGGTGGGGGTCGCGACGCGCCAGTACGCGCGCAGCTTGGAGCCGCTCGGCCCCGACATGACAAGCCGCGGGACCAGCAAGAGCGCCGTCAGTCGGCGCTTCGTCGCGCGGACGCGCGCGCAGCTCGAGACCTGGCAGGCGGCGCCGCTGGATCACCTCGACCTGGTGGCCCTGCTCCTCGACGGCGTGCACGTGGGGGCGCATTGTCTGATCGTCGCTTTGGGGGGGCCGCCGACGGCACGAAACACGCGCTCGGCTTGTGTGAGGACTCGGCGGAAAACGCCGCCGTCTGTCAGCGGCTGCTCGCGCACCTTCAGAGCCGCGGGCTGCGGACGGATCGCAGCCTGCTGGTGATCCTCGACGGGTCCAAAGCGCTGGGCAAGGCCGTGCGGGAGATGTTTGGAGAAACCGCGCTGATCCAGCGCTGCCAGGTGCACCAGCTCAGGAACGTCCTCGACTACCTCCCCGACCGCCAACGGCCGTGGGTGAAAGCGATCGTGCACCGCGCCTACAGCAGCGATACGGTCGCCCGCGCGACCCGGCTCTTGCAGGATCTGGCGCGGCGGCTCGAGGCCCAGCATCCCAGCGCGGCGGCGAGCGTCCGCGAGGGCCTCGAGGAGACGCTCACCATCATCAGCTTCGGCTCCCTGCGGCGCGCGCTCAGCACGACCAACGCCGCCGAGAGTCTCATCAGCCGCACGCGCCACGTGAAACGGAACGTCAAGCGCTGGCGCGGAGGGCAGATGGTGCTACGCTGGGCGGCGGCCGGCGTGCTGGAAGCGGTCAAAGGCTTTCGTCGCGTGAAGGGCCACAAGGAAATGCCGAAGCTGGTCGCGGCCCTGCGCGCGCGTGATCAACAGCTCGGGCTGGTCGTGAAAGATGCGGAGCAAGTCGCGTAGTCGTCCATTGAGCCGCCGCTGAATTTCAACAGCCGACGGGACATCCCCCGTTATTGTGGACGTTGACGTTACGAACGTCAGCATCGGCGAAGCCTGCGTCGTTCTGACCAAGGACGGCCTGCTCCGGTTGAAGCGGCGGGTTCAGGATGTCGGCAAGAACCGCCGCTACGAAAGCATAAACCCGAAGTACCCACCTTTTGTTGTCTCACCCCGCGAAGTGGCCGCCGAGTTTTGGGTGGTCGGCACCACCTTCACCGCTACAATCAAGTCTCCGCTTGAGACCGTGGACGAGGGTCCGCCCCCCAAGGAAGGTTAAGGTCGCAGACAAAAAGCGATCATAACTTGCCGTTTCGCGCCAATTACGACGCTCCTCTTGGAGTTACGACGTTCTTTAACAATGTCGGTGACGCGCTGATTGTTATGCGAAGCCCAGGCGCGTCGCAACCGATTTGCGCACGCATCCCGGACCGGACGGCCGGTGAAGCCAGCGATCATGCTAGACCAGCACTGGGCGTCAGGTAGGCTCAGTGACATGGAAACAACGGTGATCTCACAATGAAGAAAAACTATTCCCTGATCTTGCTGGAACTCGGTCTCGTGTTGGCTTCGGTCCTGATCTTTCGGAGTATCTGGACGCTATTGGACCAGATGCAATGGGCGCGTTCTTCAATGGGGTTGTGGCTCATGCTGGTGATCGGCATTGCCTTGGCCGCGCTTGCGCTGAAGGAGATTCATCACGATAAGAAATCGTGAACCGCAGTGCCCGCCATGCTGTCCATCGCGGCGGCTTCGAGCACTTGTGCGAAGGCTGGAGCCTCCCAAGGCGTCTGGCGCTCCTTCCCGGTCCACGCGTTCGCCCCGCCGCACTTCGTGCATGACGTCAACACTCCCCAAGCGGTTTGTTGATATCCATCCCCTACCTCCTTCGTGTTCGGCAAAAACAAACGGCCCGCCGTCCGGCGAGCCGTTTCCTGTCATTCGTTGCAAACTCGTTGCAAACTGGGTGGTGAAAAGTTGGTCGGGGCGAGAGGATTCGAACCTCCGACCCCTCGGTCCCGAACCGAGTGCTCTACCAGGCTGAGCCACGCCCCGACAACCTGACCATCTTACTCTGGAAAAAGACGTCGGGCGTCTTTTTCTGGGTGGGCGCGAAAAGACACCCGACGTCCTTTTTCCCTCAGATCAGCGCCTTGACCCGCTCAATTGCCGCATGATCCGTCAAATCCGGCTGCAGCGGCGTCACGGAGATATAGCCCTGGTTGACAGCCTGGTGGTCGGACGCCTCGTCCAAATCCCAGTCGTCGGACGCCTCTTCGATCCAGAAATACGGTCGCTGCCGGGGGTCCAGCCGCCTCGCCACCTTGGTGATGTGATTGCGCCGGGCCTGTACCGTGGACCGAATGCCCTTGATCTCCCCCGAGGGCACGTTGACGTTGAGGAAGGTGCGACCCGGCATCGGCTGCTTCAGCAAGGCCTCAGCCAGTTGGGCCGCGAATGACGCGGCGACGGTGAAGTCCCACGTTTCGCGCGTGAACTGCTGCGACACCGCGATCGCCTGAAACCCGAGCAACGCGCCTTCCAGGGCACCGGCCACCGTGCCGGAATACGTCACGTCGTCGCCGATATTGAACCCCTTGTTGATCCCCGACACGATGAGGTCCGGCTTGTGCGTGAGGATCTGGTCGATGGCGATGTTCACACAGTCGGTGGGCGTCCCGTCCACCGAGTACACGCCCTCCCCGAGCTGCTCCACGCGCAGCGGGCGGCGCAGGGTCAGCGCGTGTCCCACGGCGCTGGCTTCTGTTTGCGGTGCGACGATGACGACATCGCCCAGAGGGCGAAGGGCGTCAGCGAGCGCATGAATGCCGGGAGAGAAATGGCCGTCGTCGTTGGTCACCAGGATGCGTGTCATAGCAAGACACCATCATAGCCGGGTCAGACACGCAGGAACCAGCGCCGGCGATACAGAACCTCGAGCAGCACGTACAACACGGCGAGGTTCGCGAGCGCGAACAGCAGCGAGGCGCTTTTGGGTGACGCGTACGGCTCGAATCCTGTGATGTAGAGCCAGCGATTGACAGAGATGAGGACGCCATCCGGCCCGGTCACCTTGAAGTACAACAGTGTCTTCACAAGCAGTCCTGACACCACAAACAGGACGAGCGCGTTGCTGCCAAGCACCACCAACGGCCGAAGGAACGCCTGGCGTCCCCGCGCATCAAACAACCAGAAGCACATGGCGAGCGCGATAGACGCGAGCCCGCTCGTGAATAGCACATACGAACTCGTCCAGAGGCTCTTGTTGATCGGGAATGACCGATCCCAGACCAGGCCGATCACAATGGCGGCTCCTCCGCCAGCAATGAGGAATGCCGCCTTCTGTGCCTGCGTGCGACGGCCGGTCAGAACCACGCCGGCGGCAACGCCAGAAAGGGCCGACGCCATCGCCGGAATCGTGCCGAGCAACCCTTCCGGGTCCCAGGTCTTCGACTGGCGCCACAAGTGCGCCTCGCCAATCACCGTGCGGTCGAGCCACGCCCCGAGGTTGCCCGCCGGCGTCAGGTCCCCTGCCACTCCTCCGGGAGCCGGGACGAACTGCATGACCGCCCAATAGGCCATCAACAAGACGGCCGTGACACCCACCGCAGCCTGCCACCGGTCGTCTTCATCCGCACGGCCCATCGCCTTGTAGAACAGCGCGGCCCCGAGGTAACACAAGGCGAGCCGTTGCAGGACACCCATCACACGGACGGTGCTCACATCAAAACGCGGATACAGCGCCAGCAGCAATCCGAAGGCGAAGATGAGGGCCGACCGCCTGAGGATTACCGAGGTCGGTTGCAACGTTCGCGTTGACAGCGTGACCGAGACACCGACAATGAACACGAAGAACGGAAAAATCAAATCTGTCGGCGTCCAGCCGTGCCACTCGGCATGCAGCAGCGGCGCGTAGACCTGGCTCCAATCACCGGGGTTATTGACGATGACCATCGCGGCCATCGTGGCGCCGCGGAACACATCGAGCGAAACCAGTCGGGGGGAGGTCACAGATGGACGGCCAGTATAATCGGGCTATCGTGTCCCGGCACATTCCTACGATGGTGATTTCCCTGGCCTTGAGCACGCTGGCGCTCGCGCAGAGCCCCGCCGGTCGTATTACCGACGTGCCGGGCATTCGAGTCGGGCACCACACCCTCAGCGAGCGGCCAACGGGCTGCACCGTGATCCTCGCGCCACCCAACACGGTGGGCGGCGTGGATCAGCGTGGCGGTGCCCCAGGCACGCGCGAAACGAACCTCCTCTCACCCGAAAACACGGTGTCCGTGGTGCATGCGATCGTGCTGTCGGGCGGCAGCGCCTTTGGCCTCTCCACCGCCGATGGCGTGATGAAGTACCTCGGTGAACAGAAGATTGGCTACCCGGTGAGCGGCACCGTCGTGCCGATTGTGCCTGCGGCCATCCTGCTCGACCTGGCGGTTGGTGGGCGCCCCGACATCCGCCCCGGGCCCGACTGCGGCTACCAGGCCGCCGCAACGGCCAGCGACGGAGCCGTGGCCGAAGGATCCGTCGGTGCGGGGGCGGGAGCTACCGTGGGCAAGTTCATGAACAACCGCCCCATGAAAGGCGGCATCGGCACGGCCTCCCTGCGCGGCCCGGACGGCCTTGTCGTTGGCGCGATCGTGGCGGTGAACGCGTCGGGCTCGGTGATCGATCGTCGAACGGGATTGCCTGTGGCGGGCGTCAGAGCCGCAGATGGAGTGTCGCTCGAAGATCCCTTTGCCCTGATTCGGGGCGCCGGCACGGTGACGGTACGGGACATGGAGAACACCACCATCGGCGTCGTGGCGACCAACGCGCGCCTGACGAAGGCGCAGGCCCTGCGTGTCTCGATGATGGCGCAGGACGGCCTGGCCCGGGCCATCTTCCCGGCGCATACCCCGAGCGACGGCGACACGTTGTTTGTGCTGGCGACGGGCGGGCTCTCCGACGAACCGAACGTCAGTCGCATTGGCAGCCTAGCGGCCGAAGCGGTCAGCGACGCCATTTTGAGGGCGGTGCGGGAGGCCACGGGGCTGCCCGGCTACCCGGCGGTGCGAGACATCACTCCGCGTCGTCGATGACGCGCGTCGCTTCCTCGTCGATGGGCTTCGGGCCCTGACGCCTGGCGATCAGGTACGACGCGGCGAAGATCACCACGATCAGGCCCAGCGACAGTTCCTTGGGAATGTGAAAGCTCACCCAGCCCACCTGGCTCGCGTATTCGATAAAGAGCTTGAACGCGACCCACGCAATGATCACGAAGGCGCCGTCGACGAGCGCCGGGTAACGCTGCACGAGCGTCAGCAACTGTCCAATCACCACCCGCATCGCAATGATGCCGAGCACACCACCGGTGATGATCACCCAGAGTTTTGGTGACATGGCGACGGCCACGAGAATCGAATCCACGGCGAACACGATGTCGGTCAGTTCAACCTTGATCACCGTGGTCCAGAACACAGACAGGCCCAACCAGGCGTTCGCGGGCTTGATCGCGCCGCGCTCACTCCCCTCTTGGTGCCGAAAGAAGTGGGCGTACGCGAGCCACATCAGGTACCCGCCTCCGACAAGTTTGACCCAGGAGAAGCCAATCATCTGGGAGGCAAACAGAATGGCGACGATACGGAAGAAGAACGCGCCGAGGATGCCGTACCGCAGCGCCTTGCGCTGCTGGTCGCGCGGCAATCCCAGCACCAGGATGGCGAGCACCAGAGCGTTGTCGGCAGAGAGCAGGCCCTCAAGCAGGACCAGCAGACCGATCGTCACGAGGTCGGATAATTGAACGTCGAACGGCACGAGCCCTGCCAGTGTAACATCGGGAGAGAAGGGGTGATGCCTGTGGAGTTCAAGGACTACTACGCCACCCTCGGCGTTACAACAGCCGCGTCCGAGGCCGAGATCAAGAAAGCGTACCGCAAGCTTGCGCGGCAACATCACCCCGATCTCAACCCTGGCAACAAGGCGGCAGAGACACGCTTCAAGGACATCAACGAAGCGAACGAGGTGCTGGGCCACGCCGAGTCTCGCCGCAAGTACGACGAACTCGGCGCCAACTGGCGCAACGGGGATCAGGCCGGCGAACAGCAGGCGTCCCCGCACGCCCGTCAGCGGTCGCGCACGGTCACGCACGACGAAATGTCGGACTTCTTCACCACATTCTTCGGCGGCGCCGAGGCTGGTCCGAGGGCCCGACGCCCGGCTCGCCCGCAACGGGGACGCGACATCGAGCAACTGCTGGACCTGACGCTGGAGGAGGCCTTCAGCGGCACCAGTCGCCACCTCCAGGTAGACCGCAAGGGCCGGCCGCACACAGTGGAAGTGAGGATTCCCGCCGGCGTGAAGGAAGGGTCTCGCGTAAAAGTCCGCAACGAGGGCGAGCCCGGTGGCACGCAAATGCCGTCAGGGGATCTGTACCTGGTGGTACGGCAGTTGCCTCACGCAACAGTTGAACGGCGCGGCCAGGACTTGTATACGCGGCTCGCCGTTCCCGTGACCACTGCTGTGCTGGGCGGCGAGGTGACCGTACCCACGCTGTCGGGTGCGTCGATCAAGCTCCGAGTGCCCGAGCTGACGCCGGCGGGCCGCACGTTCCGGCTGCGGGGGCACGGCATGCCCGACGTCAGGGACCCGGGGACGCGTGGAGACTTGTTTGTGGCCGTAGACCTTCAGCTTCCGACCCGGCTTTCGCCTGAGGCAAAAGAACACTATCAGGCACTGGAGAAACTGGCAGGCATGTGATGAACCTCAATCGTTACACCGAAAAAGCCCAGGAATCAGTTTTGGCGGCCCAGCAGCTCGCAGAGCGCGCGGGGAATCCCGAGGTACTGCCCGAGCACCTTCTGGTTGCGCTTGTGACACAACGCGACGGCATCGTGCCGGCCATTCTCGGCAAGATGCAGCTCGACGCGACCGCGATCGGATCCGGAGCCCACGACCTGCTCAAGCCGCTCCCTCGCGCGCAGGGCGCCGCCCAGCCCGGTGTGTCGTCGCGCCTTCGAGCCGTCACCTCGGCCGCCGAGCAGGAAGCCGAACGCCTCAAGGACGAATACACGAGCACCGAGCACTTGTTTGTCGCGCTTGCGAGTGAAGGGGGCCGGTCGGCCTCAGCGAAATTCCTCCAGCAGCAGGCGATCACGAAAGATGCCGTGCTGCAGGCCCTCACGCAGATTCGCGGATCGCAGCGCGTGACCGACCAGCATCCCGAGGGCAAATACCAGGCCCTGGAGCGCTACGGTCGCGACCTCACGGAAGCCGCCCGCAAGGGCAAGCTGGATCCCGTCATCGGCCGCGATGAGGAAATCCGGCGCGTCATCCAGGTGCTGTCCCGCCGAACGAAGAACAACCCGGTGCTCATCGGCGAACCCGGTGTGGGCAAGACCGCGGTTGTCGAAGGGCTCGCGCAACGCATCGTCCGTGGCGATGTTCCCGAGGGCCTGCGCGATCGCGTCATCTTCGCGCTCGACATGGGGTCCCTCGTGGCCGGCGCCAAGTTTCGCGGGGAGTTCGAAGAACGTCTGAAGGCGGTGCTCAAGGAGATCTCCGACTCCGAGGGCCAGATCATCCTGTTCATCGATGAACTGCACACCGTCGTTGGGGCCGGCGCGGCCGAAGGGTCGATCGACGCCTCCAACATGCTCAAGCCCATGCTGGCCCGGGGCGAACTGCACACGATTGGCGCCACCACGCTCGATGAGTACCGCAAGTACATCGAGAAAGACGCCGCGCTCGAGCGACGGTTCCAGCCCGTGATGGTGGACCAGCCATCGGTTGAGGACACCATCAGCATCCTGCGGGGCCTGCGCGAACGGTACGAAATTCACCACGGCGTGCAGTTCAAGGACTCGGCACTCGTGGCCGCCGCCGTCCTCTCGCATCGTTACATCGCCGACCGCTTCCTGCCCGACAAGGCGATCGATCTCATTGATGAGGCGGCATCCCGCCTGCGCATGGAAATTGACTCGATGCCCGCCGAACTCGATGAAATCGAGCGCCGGGTCATGCAACTCGAAATCGAACGAGAAGCCCTGCGCAAGGAGTCAGACGCCCCGTCACGCGAGCGCCTTGAGAAACTCGAGAAGGAACTGGGCGGCCTCAAGGAAGAGCGCACTCGCCTCTCGGCCCAGTGGCAACAGGAGAAGGACGCGATTCAAAGCGTTCGCACGAAGAAGGAAGAACTCGAACGCCTGCGCCTCGAAGTCGAACAGGCGCAGCGGGCGGGCGACTATGGACGTGCGTCAGAGCTGCAGTATGGGCGCATCCCCGAACTCGAGCGCGAGATCCTCGCACATGACCAGAGCGCGACCAGACCGGCCGCCGGACAGATGCTCAAGGAGCAGGTGGACGAACAGGACATCGCCGAGGTGGTGGCGCGCTGGACGCACATCCCGGTCACTCGATTGCTTGAGGGCGAAGTGCAGAAGCTCGTCCAGATGGAAGACCGGCTCCACCAACGTGTGGTCGGCCAGCACAACGCCATCGTCGCGGTGGCGAACGCCATGCGCCGCGCCCGGGCCGGACTTCAGGACCCCAATCGTCCCCTGGGCAGCTTCCTCTTTCTGGGTCCCACGGGCGTGGGCAAGACCGAGGTTGGCCGCGCGCTCGCCGAGTTCCTGTTTGACGACGAGCAGGCCATGATCCGGATTGACATGTCGGAGTACCAGGAAAAACACACGGTGTCACGGCTGATTGGTGCGCCGCCTGGATACGTGGGCTACGAGGAGGCCGGGCAGCTCACCGAGGCGGTCCGCCGGCGCCCCTATGCCGTCGTGCTGTTCGACGAAATTGAGAAGGCCCACCCAGAGGTCTTCAACGTCCTCCTGCAACTGCTTGACGACGGTCGGTTGACTGACGGCAAGGGCCGGACGGTGGACTTCAAGAACACCGTGGTCATCATGACGTCCAACGTGCGCGACCAGGAGGCGCTCCGCGCGCACTTCCGGCCCGAGTTCCTCAACCGTATCGACGAGATCGTGTTCTTCGACGCACTCACCAAGGCCGACATCCGGAAGGTGATCGACATCCAGTTGCGGGGCCTGCTCAAGCGCCTCGAGGAGCGCAAGATCGTGCTCGAGATGACCGATGCAGCCCGCGACCTCCTGGTGGAGGAAGGCTACGACCCTGTCTATGGGGCGCGTCCGTTAAAGCGCACGCTTCAGCGGCGGGTGCTGGACCCGCTCGCGATGGGTGTGCTTCAGGGCGAGTTCAAGGAAGGCGACACGGTGGTGGCCGACGCCGCCGACGGCCACGTGGCGCTTCGGCGTTCGTAAGGCCTACCCCATCTTCTGCATCGCGGCCAGGAACTCGGCATTCGACTTGGTCTTGTAGAGCTTGTCGATGAGCAGTTCCATCGCCTCGACCGGCGACAGTGGGTTGAGCACCTTGCGCAGCACCCAGATGCGATTGAGGTCGTCTTTGGTGTGCAGCAGTTCTTCCTTGCGGGTGCCGCTCTTGATGATGTCGATGGCCGGGAATACGCGCTTGTCCACCAGCTTGCGGTCGAGGTGGATTTCCATGTTGCCCGTGCCCTTGAACTCTTCGAAGATCACGTCGTCCATGCGCGAGCCGGTGTCCACCAGCGCAGTCGCCATGATCGTAATGGAGCCACCCTCTTCGATGTTCCTGGCGGCGCCGAAGAAGCGCTTCGGCTTTTGCAGCGCGTTCGAATCAAGACCACCTGACAGGACCTTGCCCGACGACGGCGCCACGGTGTTGTAGGCG
>CAZAZR010000095.1:15084-15865 GCA_964489685.1 uncultured Solibacteraceae bacterium
GCGTGATCGAGTCGAGGAGGATGACGACGTCCTTCTTGTGCTCCACCAGGCGCTTGGCCTTCTCGATGACCATCTCGGCGACCTGGACGTGGCGCTGGGCCGGCTCGTCGAAGGTGGACGAAATGACTTCGCCACGCACCGACCGCTGCATGTCGGTGACCTCTTCGGGCCGCTCGTCGATGAGCAGCACGATCAAATACACCTCTGGGTGATTCGTCGTAATCGACTGCGCAATGTTCTGCAGCAGCATCGTCTTACCGGTGCGCGGAGGCGCGACGATGAGGCCGCGCTGCCCTTTGCCGATGGGCGTCATGAGGTCCATGACGCGGGCGGACACGTTGTCCTGCGTGGTCTCGAGCTTCAGACGTTCCTGCGGATACAGGGGCGTCAGGTTCTCGAAGAAGAGTTTGTTGCGCGCCTGATCGGGCGCTTCGAAGTTGACGGCTTCCACCTTGATGAGCGCGAAGTACCGCTCCCCATCCTTGGGCGGCCGCACCTGACCCGACACCGTATCGCCGGTCTGCAGATCGAACTTGCGGATTTGCGAGGGCGACACGTAGATGTCGTCGGGGCCGGGCAGGTAGTTGTAGTCGGGCGCGCGCAGGAAGCCGAAGCCATCCGGCAGCACTTCGAGCACGCCTTCCGAGAACAGGAACCCGCTCTGCTCGGTCTGCGCCTTGAGAATCTGGAAAATCAGATCCTGCTTGCGCATCCCGGTGGCGCCGACGACGTTGAGATCCTTGGCGACCTGGGTGAGCTTCTGGATGCTCATGTCCTTCAG
>CAZAZR010000096.1:0-3000 GCA_964489685.1 uncultured Solibacteraceae bacterium
GAGGTCACCGCAGGCCTGGTCGTCCGTCAAATGGCTGGCCGGCTGGAACTGAGCGGCGACCAGATGCGGATCGACGAACTGACGCTCGAAACCGCGCAGAGCCGCCTGACAGGCCGGGCACAGATGTCGGTCGGCGCGTCGCCGATGACGACTGAAGGACACCTGGTCAGCGACACGGGGGTATCGCTCCCCGAGTTTGCGCCGTATCTGGGCGCGATCGGTACCCGGACCCTTCGGCCCTCATTCGACCTGACGTGGAACGGCCCGCTGTCGGCCGTGCAGGTCAAAGGCACGGTGCAATCCGGGGCCGGCGACATCACCACGGACGTTGTCGCGAATCTCACCGAGACGATGGCGGTTGTGGGAACGGTGCGGGTCGTCCGACTGGACCTTGGGCCCCTCCTGGCCGACCCCGAATACGCGGGCCGGTTCAGCGGAGATGCCACGATTGACCTTCGGTTTGTCGAGTCCGCGGCGCTTGGCGTCACCGGGACGTTTGATGGCCGCCTCTCGGACGTCCAGCTCTTTGGCTATGCGGCATCGACTCTCAAGACAAAAGGGCGAATCGATGCGACAGGCGTGAGCGCCAACGTCGACGGCGCGGCGTACGGCGCAGCCACTCAGGCCGCCGTACGGTGGACTGCGGCGACCGAGGTCTTCGCCGCACAGGGGGATGTGCAGCACCTCGACGTCCGGCGTCTGCCGGCCGTTCTTGATTTCTACCCGGCGCTTGAAACGTCGGTCAACGCCGCGTACCAGGTCACCATCGCCGGCACCGAGTGGTCGGCGAAGGCGACGTTGCAGGAGACCACCCTCGAGGGGGCGACGCTGGCGGCTGGAACGACGGTCGACATCAAGGCGCAAGGTGAAGACCTGACCTACCACGCAGTGGGCCGTGTGTCGAACCTCGACACGCAGCGGCTCGCGCCGTCGCTCAAGCTCGAATCCGCGTATCTGCGCGAGACACCGCTCACGGTGGACGCGGTGTTCGACGTCAGCGGGGCGGGGCGGACGGAACTCAAGTCACACGACATGACATTCGCCTTTCGCGAACTGTCGGCGAACGTGGATGGCGCACTGATGCAGGGCATGGATGGTCAGGGCACCCTGGTGTATGGTCGCTTGACCCTGGCGGCTCAGGGCCGCGTCGCCGGCGTCTGGGATCGCCTCGTCCTGATGCCCGAGGCAGAGCTTCGACCTGTCGGCCACATGGTTGTTGACGTGGTCATCGACGATGTGACGGCTGAGGAGATCCCGTTCGAGTCGATGACGGGTGTAGCGCGCGTCACGCTTGGACGATCCAGCCTGTCGGGGCTCGATGTCGATCGGGCGTTGGTGCATGTGCGCTTTGCGGCCGGCACGGCCACGTTCACCGAGACCAGTGTGACGGGAAACGGGATTGACGCGACGGTCGAGGGCGCCCTCGCCGTGAGCGGATCAGGCACCTCCAATCTGACGTTCGTCGTGGATGCCCCGGATCTCCGACCGGTCAGTGAGTTCGCGGGAACCGCGCTCGAAGGGGCCGCGCACGCGGAAGGCACGATCACGGGGTCGGCGACCGCGCCTGAAATCACGGGCCATGCACGAGGCACACAACTGGTCTATGACGCCGTGCGCCTGCTGGGATTGGACAGCACATTCCAGCTCGTGGCTCCCGAGTGGGACATGGCCCGGCTGCGAGGCGATGCCAAGGTCAACAGCGTGTTCATCGAGGTCGCCGGCCAGACGCTTCAGCGCGCGATCATCACGGCGAAACTCGATGGTGTGCGCACCGACGTCGAAGCGGTGCTTGAGCAGCCCGACCGTCGGCTCAACGCGAGCGCCACCATCCTGCTGAACCCGGAAGGCCGCGAGGCCTCGGTCACGCGCGCTGATCTCTCGAGCGCGGGCGAGACCTGGCAACTCGCGGCCGGGGTCACGGGCCGCATTCAGCAAACCGCGGGCGCGTTGTCCATTGAAGGCCTCAGTCTGGTCAACGGCGACCAGCGGATCAGCATCGCGGGTGCACTCGCGACCGACGCGTCGGGCCCTGCGGCTGAGGGCATTGTGGTGCGCGCCGATGGCGTGGCCGTCGGGGGACTCTTCAAGATTCTCGTCGGCGAGGACCGCGTCAAAGGACAACTGGGCGGCGAGGTGCGCATCACGGGGTCGCTGGCTGACCCCCAGGTCACCAGCCGGTTTGATGTCGGTGAAGGAACCGCCGATGACGTTCCGTTCCGGTCGTTCAGTGGCAAGGCCGACTACACGTCGGGTGAGGCCACGCTCGACGTGAAGCTGGACGTGGACGACTCGGCCCAGTTGACCGTTGTAGGCACCGTGCCGGTCGCGGCGGCCGACGCGGGCGCCGGCACTCCGCTCAGGGTGCAGGTGGCCGGCAAGATTCCCAATGTCGCGGTGCTCGGGCCCGCGCTGCCGTGGGTGCGGGATCTGAAGGGCGCGGCGGATGTGGACGTCCTGCTGACCGGTACGATCGAGAAATTGCTGGCCACTGGCACCGCTGGGATGCAGGAGGTCGAGTTTCGCGTGCCGGAACTTGGGGCAAAGTACCGGGGGCTCAATGCGGCGCTGCGCTTCGACGAGACCGTCATGGTGGTGGACCGATTCGTGATCCTCGACGAAGACGGGCACCCGTTGCGGATGGAGGGCAGCCTGGACGTGCTGGCGAGTGAAGCGTCGAAGGCCGTCAACCTCCGCGCGCGTGCCGACGAGTTCCTCCTGCTCCGTAACGAGTTTGGCGAACTCGTCATCAGCGCTGACTTGACGGCCGGCGGTGACCTCGTGACGCCCAATGTGCTTGGCACGATTCGCGTCGAGCGGGGCCGCGTGGAGGTCGATCGCCTGCTGCGAGAGTTCGTCGTCGCACAGGGCTATATCGCCCTGGGGCCGGTGGGCACACCCCCGCCCTCTGCAGACGCCGAGATTCCGCCCCTGCCCGTGATGTTCGTCGACTCTGCCGTCAGCATCGAACTCGTACTGCCCGACAACGTCGTGGTGCGGGGC
>CAZAZR010000096.1:3010-15861 GCA_964489685.1 uncultured Solibacteraceae bacterium
GTGCGGGGCCGCGGGATCCAGACCGAGGAAGGCGTGATTGGGCTGGGCGATGTCAACCTCACGGTGGGTGGCCGGCTCAGCATCCGCAAGACGCCGGGCAACGAGATGGCTCTACTCGGCGAAGTGGCGGTGGTGCGAGGGACGTACGATTTCCAGGGGCGCCGCTTCGATATCGTTCGAGGCAGCGTACTGCGCTTCCGCGGCGACGACATGACCAACCCCACGCTCGACATCACGGCCGAGCGCGAAATCACCGGCGTTGAAGTGACCATTCGCATTCGAGGCACGGCCGCCGAACCGAGCCTGACGCTCTCGAGCCAGCCACCTCTGGATCAGGCCGACATTCTCTCGCTCGTGGCGTTCGGACGGCCGATCAGCCAGTTGGGCGAAGGCGAGCGGACGTCGCTTGCGGCGCGTGCCACCACGGTTGCGGCCGGTGCGCTGGCAACGCCCCTCGCCGACTCGGTGGCCCGCGCGCTGGATCTGGATGTATTTGAGATCCAGACAGGCGAAGGCGTCGGGGCCGGGACGACCGTCGTGGTGGGACGCCAGGTGAGCGACAAGTTGTTTGTGGGATTCAGGCACGAGTTCGGCACGGCCGGGGCCCAGCGCCTGTCCTTTGAGTACCGTTTGACCGAGTTTCTCCGGATCGTCTCGACCATTTCGACCGGTGGGGACGCCGCAGACCTGTCGGCGCGTACTGAAGCCGCGGGCCTGGATTTGATCTTCGTGATCCGGCGGTAAGTGGGGCGTTGACCGATTCCCCCTAAGTGTCGGATAATCCAGTGCTTAGCGGCCGTTGGCGGCCGCCGCCGACCATGACAAAAGCCGAACTCGTCGAAGAAGTGTCCCGCGTGTCCGACCTCACGAAGAAACACTCCGAGGTCATCGTGGACAGCGTGTTTCAGACGATCATTGACGCGCTGCACCGCGGTGAAAAGATCGAACTGCGCGGGTTTGGCAGCTTCCGGCTGCGCCAGCGCGAGCCACGCAAGGGGCGCAATCCCAAGACCGGGGACAAGGTGGATGTGCCGCCGAAGAAAGTGCCGTATTTCAAGCCGGGCAAGGAGCTGAAGGATCTGATTAACCAGACGCCTGGGCCGCTCGAATCCGGTGCGACCGAACGGTCCAGCCCCGATGGGGAACGTGGCGCCTAGCGCCCACGCATGGATCGCCTGTGGACACCGTGGAGGCTGGCATACGTGACGGCGTCCGGCAAGGACACTCCCGGATGCGTGTTCTGTCAGGCGCTGGCCACCAGCGCGGATGAGTCACTCATCGTGTACCGGGGCACCTCCTGTTTCGTGATTCTCAACCTCTATCCCTACAACAACGGGCATCTGATGGTGGTGCCTGCTCGGCATGTCGGGCGTTTGTCCGGCCTGCAGCCTGACGAGGCCGCCGAGATGATGCGGTTGACGCGGATCGTGGAGATGGCCTTGCAGGAGTTGTATCAGCCCCACGGCTTCAATATGGGGCTCAACCTCGGGAAGTCGGCCGGCGCCGGCGTCCTCGATCATCTGCACATGCATGTGGTGCCTCGGTGGAATGGGGACACCAACTTCATGACCGT
Organism: uncultured Solibacteraceae bacterium; assembly: GCA_964489685.1. Lineage (GTDB taxonomy): Bacteria > Acidobacteriota > Vicinamibacteria > Vicinamibacterales > SCN-69-37 > SYFT01. The sequence continues at coordinate 4,584 of CAZAZR010000096.1, forward strand.
GGTAAGCGAAACCCGCGTGTTGCCGGAAGATCTGGCCCGCACAGCCGAACGGCTTCGGCCGATTCTGTCGCGCCTGGCCCACACCGCTTGACCGTCGAAAGGATCCATGGAGTTCTCTCGCAGTACTGAAGAAGACGCGTTCCTCGACATCGTCCGCACGTTCGCTCGTGACCGGGTCGCACCGCGAGCGGCCGAGATCGATGCCACCGGGATCTTTCCTCGCGACGTGGTGCGCGAGGCGGCCGCGCTCGGGTTGGCCGGCATGACCCTGCCGAAGTCCGTGGGAGGCTTGGCGCAGAGCTACGCCACCTACGCCGCAGCGCTCGAGTTGGTCTCGGCGGCCAGTGCGACCGTGGCCGTGATCCTGTCAGTCAACAACTCACTCGTGGCCGAACCGTTGCACGAGTTCGGCACCGACGTCCAGAAAGAGACCTGGCTGCGCCGACTCGCTTCCGGCGAGGCGTTGGGGTCGTTTGCGTTGTCAGAGGCACAGGCAGGATCGGATGCGCGGAACCAGCAGACGTTCGCGCGCCTTGATGATCAGGGGTACGTGATCTCCGGCCGCAAGGTCTGGGTCGCCAACGCCGATGCCGCCGAGGTGGTTATCGTCTTTGCGTCGACGCAGCCGGATGTGCGGGGGCGAGGTATTTCCGCGTTCCTCGTGCCCCTCGATCGGCCGGGCATCAACCGCGTGCCGTCGCCCGATTCGCTGGGCGTGCGGGGCCTGGGTTGCATGGACCTGCACTTTGATGAGGTGCGTGTGGGTGCGGGCGCCCTGCTGGGCGAACCGGGGCGTGGCTTCAGGCTCGCGATGCGCGCCCTTGAGGGTGGCCGTGTGGCGATTGCGGCGCAGGCGCTTGGCGTCGGACAGGCCGCGCTTGATGAAGCGGTGCGCTATTCGCGCACTCGCGTCGCGTTCGGGCAGCCGGTCGGCAATTTCCAGGCGATTCAGTTTCAGCTCGCGGATCTGGCCACGGATCTCGAAGCGGCGCGCCTGCTGATGTGGCGCGCGGCCGATGCGCGCGACCGCGCACCCAGAGCCACGACCGAGGCGGCGATGGCCAAGCTGCAGGCGTCCGAGGCCGCACATCGGGCGGCCGACCGCGCCATGCAGATTCTCGCGTCTGAAGGGTACCGGCGCGGGTCCACGATTGAACGCCTGTTCCGGGACATTCGCGCGGCCGAGATCTATCAGGGCACGTCGGAAGTGCAGCGGATGATCATCGCTGCCGACATCCTGGCGTAACGACATTTCCGTACGTAGCGCGGCCTGGGTCTCAAGGCCGCGGCTCTTACCCCAGCAGGTGTTTGGCGATCGTCTGCAACTGCAGGTTCGAGGTGCCTTCGTAGATCTGACCGATCTTGGCGTCCCGGTAGAGCTTCTCCACCGGGTAGTCCTTCACGAATCCGTTGCCACCATGCAGATTCACCGCGAGCGAAGCCGTGCGCTCTGCGGTTTCTGACGCAAACAACTTGCACATGGCGGCCTCGGCCAGGAACGGCCGGCCGGCATCGCGAAGCCTGGCGGCGTTGTAGACCGACAGCCGGGCCAGTTCCACGTCCATGGCGGCCCGCGCCAGCTGGAACTGCACACCCTGGTAGTCGGCAATCGCGGAGCCAAACTGCTTGCGCTCCTTCGTGTAACGAATCGTGTGGTCCAGCGCTCCCTGCGCGAGCCCGACCATCTGGGCACCAATCCCGATTCGGCCCTCGTTCAGCGTTTCGATGGCGACCTTGTAGCCTTTGCCGACATCCCCGAGGACGGCGTCGGTGTCCACCAGGCAGTCTTCGAAGACCAGTTCACAGGTACTCGACGCCCGAATGCCCAGCTTGTCTTCCTTTTTGCCGATGGAGAATCCTGGCGTGCCGCGTTCGATGACGAAGGCCGTGATGCCCTTGTACCCCAGCTGGTGGTCGATCGTGGCAAACACAATGAAGATGTCGGCCTCATTCCCGTTCGTGATCCAGAGCTTGCGCCCGGTGATCACGTAGCCGGCCTCAGTCTGCCGGGCCCGCGTCTGCAGGGCAAACGCGTCGCTGCCAGACCCGGCTTCCGACAACGCGTAGGCGCCGATCGTGGAGGAGGCCAGGCGCGGCAGCCACCGATGATGCTGCGCAGGGGTGCCCCAGCGCAGGATGGCATTGATCACGAGCGTGTTCTGTACGTCCACCATCACCCCGACCGAGGGGTCCACACGCGACAGTTCCTCCACCACGAGCACTGAATGAAAAAACGTGCCGCCCGCGCCGCCATGGGCCTCTGGAATTTCAACCGACATCACACCGAGTTTGAACAACTCCTCAATGAGCCGGGGCGAGAACTGGGCCGCATCGTCCATTTCACGAATCAGGGGGCGTACCTGGGCTTCCGCGAACTCGCGCACGCTCTGGCGCAGCAGCACCTCGTCTTCACTCAGAACCGTCAAGGGGGGCATGGCCGATGTAGCGGCGGGTGTCATCACGAGTACTTTATCACCGGGCGCCCTGCGACTCTGGCGGCGGGTGAGCCGGGTGTTATGATGGCGGCACTCCTGTGATGACACGCCGTCTCCTCCTGTTGGGCCTCGGTGTCTTCGGCCTGGCCGCGTCCGGGTCGGCTGGAACGGTCGCCGCGTCGATCCAGAATCCCCCTCCGCAGGATCCGCAGCGGCCCACCTTCGTCAGCCGAATCGACACCGTCAGGGTGGACGTCATCGTGACGGACAAACAGGGCAGGCCGGTGGTGGACCTGACGGCGGCCGACTTCGAAATCCAGGAGAACAAGAAGCCTCAGAAGGTGGACTCCTTCAAGCTCATCCAGATTGACGATGACCAGGACGTCGACCCGGCAAAGAACCGCGAGATTCGGTCTCTGGAGCAGCAGGCGCGTGAAGTGGCCCGCGACGACGTCAGGGTCATCGTCATCTTTCTGGACGACTATCACACGCGTCTGCTCAATTCGATGGCCGTGCGCGAGAAACTGGCTCGCTTCGTGCGCGACCTGAATCCGCGCGACGTTGTGGCGCTCATGACCCCGCTGCTGCCGACGGCCGGAATCACCTTCTCGCGCAATCACGACGCCACCGCGCGGCAGATCATGGCGTTCCAGGGCCGCAAGTTCGACTACACGGTGAAGCACCCGGTCGAAGAAATCTACATGTACATGCAGCCGCCGCAGATAGAGATGCTGCGCAATCAGATCGTCACAACCGCGCTGGAAGGGCTGTGTGTGTATATGGGCACGTTACGGGAAGGCCGCAAGACGATCCTGTACGTGAGCGAAGGCCTGACCAGTTCGGTGCCCCAAGGCGCGCGCACGACAGGAATGTCGGCCGGGACGGGGCGGACGCCGACGCAGCCGCCGGCGTCGGGCCTGGCCCAGCAGATGGAAGCCGAGCGCGCGACGCAGTCGCAACAGACCGTGCTGCTCGACTACATGCGCTTCATATTTGCGGCGGCGAGCCGCAGCAATACGTCGATCTACTCCCTGGACCCGCGTGGCCTGGCTGCGTCGGAGTTCGACATTGCCGACACCGTCAGTGCGGCCGACGATCGGCGCGCGCTCAACGAATCCACGGATGTGTTGCGGATGCTCGCCGAGAATACGGACGGCCGCGCCATGGTCAGCAGCAACGACCCGCTGCCCGGACTCAGGCAGATGCTCCGCGACAGCAGCGCGTACTACCTGCTCGGTTACACCTCCACTGAGGCCCCGCGCGACGGGAAGTTTCATCCCATCAAAGTCAACGTCAAGCGCCGCGACGTTGAGGTGCGCGCGCGCAGCGGCTACTGGGCCTACAGCGACAACGATGTGGCTCGGGCGTCGGCGCCGGTGTTCACGCGTCCGCCCGAAGTGGACAAAGCCTTCGATGCCATTGCAGAACCCGCGGCAGGCCGGGTGATTCGCAGTTGGCTCGCGGGCGGTCGTGGCGCCAACGGACGCACTGACGTTACGCTCGTCTGGGAGGCGCTCAAGACCACCGGGCCCGACGTGCCGTCGCGCGTGGTCGTGACCGCGAGTACTGCCGGCGGTGATCTCATTCACCGGGGTCGTGTGGAAAAGGCGGCGGATCCGACCGGCCGTGTGGCCGGCCAGATTACGTTCGCGGCGCCACCGGGGCCGTTGGTCGTGCGACTGGCAGCCGAGAACGAAGGCGGCGATGCGCTGGACACCGACTCGCGCGAATGGGTGGTGCCCGACTTCACCGGCACCGACGCGTCCATCAGTACACCCCGTGTGTACCGGGCACGGACGGCACGCGACATTCAGACGCTGAAGGCCGCCGTTGCGCCGCTGCCAGTGACCGGCCGGACGTTTTCGCGCATCGAGCGGCTCCTCGTGCGGTTCGAAGTGTTTGGTCCGGGCGCTGCGGCGCCCGTGCTCCGGCTGTTGAACCGCAATGGTGGCTCCATTTCAGAGTGGCCCGTGACCGCACGTCCTGACGGCGGCAGTGAGGCCGAGGTGCCGCTCGGCAGCGTCCCGCCCGGCGACTACCTGCTCGAAATTGCCTCATCGGCCGCCGAAGGCGCGCCGAAAACGCTGGTCGCGTTCCGCGTTACCGGCTAGTACGTTCCACCAGTTCCACCAGTCCCGTGTGGTAGCATCCGGCCCCATATGCTCACACCGCTTCTCGCACTGCAGTCGGCGCTCGCGGCATTTACGGTCTATTACCTGGGCGCATGGTTCGCGGGGGCTCGAGCGGCGCATCCGGCGCAGGGCGTCCCGGCCGAGGCGCGCGACAGTGCCGCGCCGTCGCCGGCCCATCTGGGGATCGGCCTCGTCACGAATTTTTTCGACACCCTCGGCATCGGGTCGTTCGCGCCGACTACGGCCATCTACAAGTTCTTCAAGTTCGTCCCGGATCGACTGATCCCCGGCACCCTCAACGTCGGCCACACCCTGCCGACCATCGTCCAGGCCTTCATCTACACCGCGGCGATTGAAGTGGATGAAACGACGCTCATCCTGATGATCGGCGCGGCCGTCGCCGGCGCCTGGCTTGGCGCGAGCGTCGTGGCCAGTTGGCCGAAGCGCACGATTCAGATCGGCATGGGCGGCGCCCTGCTTGTCGCCGCGGGCCTGTTCGCATGGCGGAACATGGGCGGAGGCGGCACGGAGGTTGGCACCATCGGACTTGAGGGCACCAAACTCGCGCTGGGCCTGGTCGGCAACTTTGTGCTGGGCGCCCTGATGACCCTGGGCATCGGCATGTATGCCCCGTGCATGATCCTGGTGGGCCTGCTCGGGATGAACGCGGCGGCGGCCTTCCCGATCATGATGGGGTCGTGCGCCTTCCTGATGCCCGTGGCCAGCGCGCGATTCGTGCAGAAACACGCCTACGCGAAACGGCCGGCCCTGGGCCTGGCGATTGGCGGCATTCCCGGCGTGCTCGCCGCCGCCTACATCTTTACCTCGCTGGATATCTATTACGTCCGGTGGCTGGTCGTGGGTGTGGTCCTGATCGCGGCAACCATGATGCTGAAGTCAGCGTTTGTCGACAAGGACTAGCCGAATCGCCAATCTGAAAACGTGAATCGGTAATCGCGTATCGATGAATCGGGTGCGATAGTATTTCCTTATGACCTGGCTTCGAGATTCGATGGCAACCTCCTTCTTCAATGCGATGGCCGACGAGCCGGAAGCGATCGCGATTCTTGAGCGGGAGATCGAAACGCTGAAGAGCAACCAGAACCTGATTCTGGCCGACCGCCCGGGCACCTTGATTCTGGCCACCCGCAGCCTTCCGGGCTCCCTCTATGAGGGCATCACCCGGCGTGCGGGTGTTGAGCGCCCCATCTCCTACGCCATGTTTGCGCATTCGCGCACCCGCATGCCGGACATGGGGCAATCGCTCGAGATTCAGCGCTTTCACTTTGAGTGCAAGACCGAAGCGGACGTGCTGGCCGGGCTTGCGGCTGGCGTGACAATCCCTCAAGACGTGCGGGATGCCGTGCGGCACGTGCTGGCCAAGGAGTCCGCGTTCGACGTCAGCGAGTTCGACCGGCTCTTGTCGATCCTCTGGCTGAATCACGAGGCCTACGTGCGCGTGTCTCCGCCGGAAAAAACGGCGCAGGCGCTCACGATGCTGCGCCTCTGTGAAGGGTTGAGCGGGCTGTATTTTGACTTCACCCCGGTGGGGGATGGCTCACACGAGATGCGCCTCTTGTTTGGCACCGCGAATCCGCCGCAAAACGGGTACCTGGCGCAGGTGGTCGAGATCCTGAATCGCTTCGACCTGGGCGTTCGCAGCGGCGATGTACTCGATGTCTCGACCGGTGTGCGGCCGTATGCGCTGTTCGCGATGTCCGTCCGCCCGCGGAACGGGGCGGCCATTCCCGAGGGACCGGGGTTCGGCGATCGGCTGCAGAGCGAACTGTTTAACACTCAGATCCTGTCAGCCAATTCCCCCGAATACCGCGAATTTGTCACGACGGGTGTGATGAGCGGCGAAGACGCGGCACTGACACGGGCGTTGGTCGCGTTTTGTCATACCCAGTTGGCGCACGCGCAGCCCGATCGTTTCGACTGGGAGGAAGTGCAGAGCGCCATTCATGCCAATCCCTCCCTGGTGGCGCAGTTCGTCGCACTGTTCCGGTTGCGTTTCAGTCCCGACGACCGGGATCGCACGGCCTCCTATGCCACGATGCGCGCGGCAGCGGGCAAGGCGGTTGACGGGTACGACACGGGCCACGCCCACCTCGACGAAATCCGACGCGTGGTGTTCCGCTGCTGCCTGACCTTTGTGGATCACGTGCTGAAGACCAACTTCTTTGTGAAGGAGAAACAGGCGCTGTCGTTTCGTCTGGACCCGGCCTACCTGGCGGATCTGGGCCCGAGCACGACGGGGTTGTTGCCGTCAGGCAGCCCATTCCGGGTGACCTTCTTCTTCGGAGGCGAGGCGTTCGGCTATCACATCGGTTTTTCTGATATCGCGCGCGGCGGATGGCGAACGGTCATTTGCCAGACCCATGATGATTTCCTCACCAACGCGTCCACCCTGTTCCGCGAGAACTTCGTCCTCGCGCACACGCAGCACCTCAAGAACAAGGACATCTACGAAGGCGGCTCGAAACTGGTGCTGTTGATGGATGTATCGGCGTACGCGAAAGACCCCCGGAGTGTGCAGGAGCGCATCCTGAGGAAAGAGCAGCGCGATGTCTTCAGCGCCTTTCTGGACATCTACGTGACCGAAGCCGGCGTCGCGAAACATCCGGCGGTGGTGGACTACTACCGGCAGGATGAGCCGATTGAGCTGGGGCCCGATGAGAACATGTACGACGACATGATCGAGGAGATCGCCCTCACGTCCAAGCGCAGGGGCTACATCCTCGGCACCGGCGTGATCTCGTCGAAAAAAATCGGCATCAATCACAAGGAGTACGGCGTCACCTCCACCGGCGTCGTCAAGTTTGCCGAAATCGCCATGCAGGAAATCGCGATCGACATTCTGAACGATCCCTTCTCCGTGAAGTTCACCGGGGGGCCCAACGGCGACGTGGCCGGCAACGCGATGAAGATCATGCTGGATCGGTGCCCCGGGATGAAGATTCGACTCATCCTTGACGGCACGGCGGCGCTGTTTGACCCGGACGGCGCGGACACGACGGAACTGCGCCGAATTCTGCTCAAGGAAGACCTGCACGCCTTCGACCCGGCGGCCCTGCATGTCGGCGGAGTGCTCCTGTTCCGTGGCGCACCGAAGGATGATGGCATGCGGAAGGTCTACCGCCGGGTGCATCGCACCCCGGAAAGGTTGGTGGAGGCATGGGTGTCGGTCGACGAGATGTCCCGGGAGTTTGGGGACCTCCCGTTTTCTGTCGCCGCCGATCTGTTTATCCCCGGTGGCGGACGGCCCGAGACCATCAATGACGCGAACTGGCAGCGCTTCCTGCTGCCCGACGGCTCGCCCTCCTCTCGGGTCATCGTGGAAGGCGCAAACTCGTTCATCACGCCGGCGGCCCGCCTGGAGCTTCAGAAGAAAGATGTCGTGCTGATGCGCGATGCCTCGGCGAACAAGTGCGGCGTCATCTCGTCGTCATACGAGATTATTGCGAATCTGCTGCTGAGTGAAGAAGAGTTCCTCGCGCACAAGACGCAGTATGTGGCCGACGTGCTGAGCATCCTCGAGCGGCGGGCCGAAGATGAAGCCCGCCTGCTGGTGCGGAGGCACAAGGACGGCAAGAAGCCGTGGACGCAGATCTCCGACGAGGTGTCGGTCGAGATCAACAGCAGATACAGCCGCCTGTTCGAGTTCTTCCAGAAGAACCCGGACATCGGCAAACAGGAGTTGTTCGAGCGGGTGATTCTGAGCCATCTCCCGGCGCTCTTGCGGGAGGATCCCGATTTTCGTGGGCGGTTGGGTGTGTTGCCCCCGAAGTACCGGTCGGCCATTCTTGCGGCCGAGATTGGGTCCTCGATGGTGTATCGCGCCGACCTTGATGCGGAGTTCGAAGACTCGATTCGGCTGCACGTGAACCGGCGATTCAACTGAGGGGGCCATATATACTTGACGCCTATGAAGTCCCCCGCACCCGGCACCGAGTCTGAGACCCGCAAGGCGCGTTGGGAGCGCGAGGTCCTGGAACCGACGCTCAAGCGGTCTCCGGAACGCGCCGGAGCGTTCACGACGATTTCGGGCCGTCCGATCGATCGCCTCTACACAAGCGATGATGTCGCCGAGAGCGACGTCCCGTCGCCCGGGGAATTTCCCTACACCCGCGGCATTCACCCGACCGGTTACCGCGGCAAGTTATGGACGATGCGGCAATTTGCGGGGTTCGGCACGCCGGAAGAAACCAACGAACGGTATAAGCAATTGCTGCGGGCCGGCGGCACGGGCCTGAGCGTGGCGTTTGACCTGCCGACGCTGATGGGCCGCGATCCCGACCATCCGCTGTCGCTGGGCGAAGTGGGCAAGTGCGGCGTGTCGATCATGTCGCTGGCCGATATGGAACGCCTGTTTGAGGGCATCACGCTCTCTGACATCACCACATCGATGACGATCAACTCGCCGGCGCCGATGATCTTCGCGATGTATCTGGTGGTGGCGGAGCAGCAGGGTGCGGACTGGAAGACGCTGTCGGGCACGATTCAGAACGACATTCTGAAGGAGTTTATCGCCCAGAAGGAATACATCTTCCCGCCGCGGCCCTCGATGCGGCTCATCACCGACATCTTCCGGTTCTGCGCGAAGGACGTGCCGAAGTGGAACACGATCTCGGTGAGCGGGTATCACATCCGCGAGGCGGGCGCGACCGCCCTGCAGGAGTTGGCGTTTACGCTGCGCGACGGGATTGAGTACGTGCAGTGGGGGATTGATGCCGGCCTTGATGTGGATGAGTTTGTGCCGCGCATCTCGTTTTTCTTCAATGCCCACTCGGACTTCTTCGAGGAAATCGCCAAGTACCGTGCGGCCAGGAAGATCTGGGCGCGGGTCATGCGTGAGCGGTTTGGCGCCACGGACGAACGTTCGTTGAAGCTGCGGTTTCACAGCCAGACAGCGGGCGTGTCCCTCACCGCGCAGCAGCCCTACAACAACGTGGTCCGCACGGCGTTGCAGGCACTGTCGGCGGTGCTGGGCGGCACCAATTCGCTGCACACCAATTCGCTCGATGAAGCCCTGGCGCTGCCGACTGAAGCCGCGGCGACGCTGGCCTTGCGTACGCAGCAGGTCATCGCGTGCGAGAGCGGCGTGACCAACGTCGTGGATCCGCTGGGTGGGTCCTACTTCGTCGAGAAGCTGACGCTCGACATGGAAGAAGGGGCCTACAAGTACTTCGATGCCATCGACCGGATGGGTGGAATGGTGGCAGCGGTCGAGGCCGGCTTCCCGCAGCGCGAAATTGCCGAGGCGTCGTACCGGTTCCAGCAGTCGGTGGAGCGCGGCGAAAAAATCATTGTCGGCGTCAACGGATATGTCGATCGCGATGAGCTGCCATTTCCCATTCTCTATATCGACGACCAGGCCTCAGATCTCCAGATGGCGCGGCTCAAGACGCTGCGAGAGACGCGCGACAACGCGCGCGTGGCGGCCACGCTTGACGCGCTGAAGGACGCCGCCCGCGGCACCGACAACACCATGTATCCGTTGCTGGAGTGTGTGCGCGCCTACGCCACGGTCGGCGAAATGTGTGATGCGCTCCGCGAGGTCTGGGGCGAATACGAAGAGGTCCCGTCAATCTAATGCGAACTATTCGTGTCGTGATCGCGAAACCGGGACTCGACGGCCACGATCGTGGCGCCAAGGTCATCGCGCGCGCGTTGCGCGACGCGGGCATGGAAGTGATCTACACCGGCCTGCGCCAGACGCCGGAGAAGATCGTGGCAGCCGCCTTGCAGGAGGACGCTGATGTGATCGGCCTGTCGATCCTCAGCGGGGCCCACATGCACATTTGCCCGCGCGTGATGGCACTGCTCAAGGAGAAGGGACTCGACCACGTCAAAGTGGTGGTCGGCGGCATCATTCCCGACGTCGACCGCGAGAAGCTGCACGCCATGGGCGTTGCTGGTATCTTTCTTCCGGGGACCCCCATGCAGGCCATTGTGGATTTCATCAACCAGAATGTTCAGCCCCGCGCCGAGGTCGTCTAGCCCATGGCGACGTTGCTGCTCGCCGACGATAGCGCGACGATTCAGCGCGTCATTGAGTTGACGTTCGCCGACGAGGGCATCCGCGTGATTTCGGTCAGCGACGGACAAAGTGCCATTGCGCACCTGAATGCCGAGACTCCGGATATCGTGCTGGCCGACGTGGGCATGCCCGATGTGGATGGGTACCAGGTGGCCGCGCACGTCAAACACACGCCCGCGCTCGCGCACGTGCCGGTCCTGCTGCTCACCGGCGCCTTCGAGCCGATCGACGAGGTGCGGGCCCGCGCCACCGGCTGCGAAGGCGTGCTCGTCAAGCCGTTTGAGCCCAGGCATTTGATCAGGACCGTGCGCAGCCTGCTGTTTGGACAGAAGCCTGCTGACTTGTGGCCGGCAGACATGCCCCGGGTGGAAATCCGAACGGAGCCGCCGTCGCCGGCGTCAATTCTCAGGATGGTCCCGCCGCCCGAGCCCGCACGGGTGCCGGAGGTTGTCGAGGACGTGGTGAGCGCCTCGCCGGAGCCGGCCGTGGAGCCGGTGCCGATCACGCTGTCTGTGCCATACGAAGCGGATTCGGATCCGGACCTTGCCCTGGCGCTGGCCCGCCTCGAGTTTGTGGCGGTACCCGAGCCCGGTGAGACGGGGCCGGTGTCGGATTTGTCCGACCATCCGTCTGACATCGACCTGTTCGTGACCCCGCCGCCGGCGGCG
>CAZAZR010000097.1:0-12135 GCA_964489685.1 uncultured Solibacteraceae bacterium
TCCCGACACGGTGTTCGGCACCGATTCCCACACCACCATGGTGAATGGCCTTGGTGTGGTGGGATGGGGCGTCGGCGGCATCGAGGCCGAAGCGGCGATGCTGGGCCAGCCCAGTTCCATGCTGATTCCTCCCGTCATCGGCTGCTACCTGACGGGTGAACTCCGTGAAGGGATGACCGCCACCGACCTGGTGCTCACCATCACGGAGGCGCTGCGCAAGAAAAAAGTGGTCGGCACGTTTGTCGAGTTTTATGGTCCCGGTCTGAAGCACCTGACGATTGCCGACCGCGCCACCCTTGGCAACATGTGTCCGGAGTACGGCGCCACCGTCGCGATTTTTCCGATCGACGACATGACGCTCGACTACCTCCGATTTACTGCGCGCGACCCGAACCAGGTGAAGCTGGTCGAGGCCTACGCCCGTGCGCAGGGCTTGTTCCGGACCGATACGACGCCAGACGCGATCTACAGCGATACGCTTGAGGTGAATCTGTCCACCGTGGTCCCGAGCCTGGCCGGGCCCAGGCGGCCCCAGGACCGTGTCTCGCTGTCGGAGGCGAGCCAGTCGTTTGCGGCGGTGCTTGACGATCTCAAGAAGGGCGTCACGGCCGCACCTGCCCCTTCGACACAGGCGGCGCTGGCGGTCGCGACGGCCACGCAGCTCGAACACGGGTCGGTCGTGATCGCGGCCATCACCAGCTGTACCAACACATCCAACCCGAGTGTGATGATCGCCGCCGGGCTGCTCGCGAAGAAGGCCGTGGCGCGCGGCCTGAAGAGTCGGCCGTGGGTGAAGACGAGTCTGGCTCCAGGCTCCAAGGTGGTGAGCGATTACCTGGAGCGTGCCAATCTGCAGGCCCCGCTCGATGCCCTCGGCTTCAACGTCGTGGGCTACGGCTGTACGACCTGCATCGGCAACAGTGGCCCGCTGCCAGAAGACGTGTCGGATGAAATCCGGGAACGCGGTCTGGTGGTGTGTTCGGTGTTGTCTGGGAACCGCAACTTCGAGGGCCGTATCCAGCAGGATGTGCGAGCCAATTACCTGGCGTCGCCGCCACTCGTGGTGGCGTATGCCATTGCCGGCACAATGAACCTCGACGTGACCACCCAACCCCTGGGGCTCGGGTCCGATGGAGCGCCGGTCTACCTCAAGGACATCTGGCCGACGCAGCAGGAAATTCAGCAGACGATGCTGTCGTCGCTGTCGGCGGAGATGTTCCGCGAGCAATACAGCAAAGTGTTTGAGGGTGACGTGCGCTGGCGGACATTGCCGGTGCCGACCGGTGATCGATTTGCGTGGGACGCTGACTCCACGTATATCAGGCGACCGCCATTTCTTGAGGATCTCGCGCTCGAGCCGGCCCCGGCGGTCGAGATTGCCGGCGCACGCGTGCTGGCGCTGCTGGGTGACAGCATCACCACCGACCACATTTCACCGGCTGGTTCGATCAAGAAGGACACGCCCGCCGGGGCTTACCTCATCGCACAGGGGGTTGAGCCGCGCGATTTCAACTCGTACGGCGCGAGGCGCGGCAATCACGAAGTCATGATGCGGGGCACGTTTGCCAACGTGCGATTGCGCAACCAGTTGGCGCCGGGTACCGAGGGCGGCTGGACCACCTGTCTGGCCGCCGACACGCCGGAGTTGATGTCCATCTATGAGGCGTCCGAGCGCTACCGCGCGGCTGGTGTTCCGCTCATCGTGATCGCCGGCAAGGAATACGGGTCGGGATCATCGCGAGACTGGGCGGCCAAGGGCACCATGCTGCTGGGCGTGAAGGCGGTCATTGCCGAGAGCTACGAACGGATTCATCGCAGCAACCTGGTGAACATGGGCGTGCTGCCGCTCGAGTTCCGCAATGGAGACACGGCGGCCACACTTCGGCTTTCTGGTCAGGAAGTCTTTGCGCTGATTGGTTCGGGTGCGTCCATGGTGGCCCGCGGTACGGTGGTGGTCCGTGCGACCGAGCTCGACGGCGCGGTGACCGAATTTCTGGTGACCGTGCGAGTGGATACGCCTGAAGAGCTCGTGGCCTTCAGGCACGGCGGGATTCTTCCCTACGTGCTTCGGAGACTTGCACGTGCGACATGAGGCCATGGGCCAGTGTCAGTGAGGCCATGAGGCAATGGTGGTTTCTGCCAGTGCCGTAAAGGCCAGGGCTGCCGAGATCGGGTTTGATCTCTGCGGCATCGCGCGTGCCGATCGGCACCCGAAGCTGGTGCGGTTGGCCGAATGGATTGCGCAAGGCCGGGCGGGCGAGATGCACTATCTGGCCGACTCGCTCGACGAGCGCCTCGACGTCCGCCAGGCGTTGACGACGGCACGGTCCGTCATCTCGGTCGCGATTCTCTACAACACCGACCAGCCGTATTCCACCGAAACGTCCGGCGATGGTCGTGTCTCCATCGCGCGCTACGCCTGGGGCCACGACTATCACGAGGTGGTCCGCAGCCGGCTTCGGCCACTGCTTCAGTGGCTTGCGGATCATGCCGGGTCTGGCCTTGAGGCATTCACCTGCGTGGATGACGGCCCCGTACAGGAACGCGTGTATGCCGAAGCCGCGGGGCTCGGGTGGATCGGCAAGAACACCTGCCTCATCAATCCGTCGCTGGGGTCGTGGCTGTTCCTGGGCGAAATCGTCACGAATCTGGATCTCGAGCCCGATAGTGCCGGCGTCGATCAATGCGGCACCTGTACCAGGTGCCTCGACGCGTGCCCGACAGGCGCCATCGTGGCGCCGTACGAACTCGATGCGACGCGTTGCCTGTCGTACCTGACGATTGAAGTGCGTGGTGCGATTGATGAGGCGCTGCGCCCGGCCATTCGCGATCAGGTGTACGGGTGCGACATCTGCCAGGACGTGTGCCCGTGGAACCGGCGCGCCGGGACGAGTGACGACGTGGCCTGGCAGCCCAGAGACGTCTTTCACGCACCCAGGTTGATCGACCTCTGCCGCATGACCGACGAGGCCTGGGTGGCCGCGCTGAAAGGCAGTGCCATGAAGCGCGCCGGCCTGCACCGCATCCGCCGGTCGTTGGCGTATGCCTCGGCGGGGCTTGAAGGGACCGTTCGGACCGAGGCACTGGCGGCCCTCCGAACACAGCCCTCGGCGATGGCCGATGTGGTGGCAGAATCCATAGAGTGGAGCGCCAGTCGCCCCTAGACAATTCAGTCATTCCTCCATTGCGCCATTACACGTAAGATCCCCCTATGTCCCTAGCGCCGACACTTCTTGTCTCCATGCCCCAGTTGACCGACCCGAACTTCGCCCGGACGGTTGTGCTGCTGTGTGAGCACAGTCCGGAGGGTGCGCTCGGGCTCGTCGTCAATCGTCCCTCGGACATCAAGGCTGCTGAGGCCGTGCAGATGGAACCCCCAGTGCAGAGTCCCAATGATCTTCCGCTGCTGATCGGTGGTCCCGTCGAACCGGGCCGTGGCTGGATCCTCACCACGAAGGAACCCACTGTGGAGCACAAGGCACTCGGGGGCAGCCTCTACCTGACCGCGTCGCCGTCCTTGCTGCGCGAAGCCCTCGAAACCAGGCCGGCGCCACGGCGCACGCTTGTGCTCGCGGGGTACGCCGGCTGGGACGCGGGTCAGCTCGATGAGGAACTGGCGAACTCGGCTTGGCTCATCGCGCCGCTCGAACTCGATCTCATCTTCGAGATTCCCCACGCCGCCTCGTGGGAGATGGCTATCCGCCGTCTGGGCGCCGACCCCCACCTGCTCCAGATGGGGCATGGGGTTCACTGACGTACGTCGCGCGCGCTGGGCTTCAAGCGCGCGGCCGCGGCCTTGACGCCCAGGCCGCGCTACGTTCCGGATACTCGCAGATGAGAAACGCACTGGTGTTGGCGCTCGGCGCAGGGTGCGTGGCTGGTGGCCTGCTGTTGCCGCTCATCGCGCAGGCACCGGTCGCGCCCCCGACCGTGCCGGTCACCTATCATGTGGAGCCGCTGGCGCCGGGAGAACTGCCAAAGCGGTTTTCCGCGCCGCAGCTCGCCGTGCTTGAGCAGCTCAATCGACGCGGCCTCGAACATCTGGCGCGTGTGACCGAGCTCGTCGTTCCAGACGCCTGGCCTGACGATGAGCTGGCCTACAGTCCTCTGCCGTCTCAATGGCCCTGGGCGGTCATGCAGCCGAAAGCGATCGTCGTGCACCAGGCGGCGCAAGTATTTGGCGCATACGAGTACGGTCGACTGGTGCGCTGGGGGCCTGTCAGCACCGGTCGCAAGGAGACGGCCACTCCGGCAGGCGTGTACAACCTGACGTGGAAGTCAAAGAGCCGACGAAGCACCGACAACGATGCATGGCTGCTGAAGTGGTACTTCAACTTCATCAATAGCCGGGGCGTCTCGTTTCACGAGTTCGACCTGCCCGGGTATCCCGCCAGCCACGCCTGTGTGCGCCTGCTCACCCGCGACGCGATGTGGCTGTACGAGTGGGGCGAGCAGTGGATCCTCTCGCCCGACGGCCGCACCGTCATCCTGCCTGGAACCACCGTGGTCGTTCAAGGCGAAGTGGATTACACCAACCCCGCGCCCTGGACATCCATCGACTGGTGGCGTTCGCCACTGGCGTTGTTCACTGGGGCACTGACGTCTACCGCCCCTGCACCGCCTCCAGCCTGAGCCGGGCCGTTTCCACATTGAAGGCGGCCAGCTCCGTCGTCAGGATACGATCAACGTTGTCGGTCAGCACCTTCAATTCAGCACTGAGCGCCGCCAGGATCAGCGCCGCATTCCCGATCGGCTTGCCATCGCCGCTATTGACCATCGACAACAACGATGCCAGCCGGTTATTCACCTTGATGGGGAAGTTGAGCGGGTCCTGGCCTGCCTGATTCTTCACCTGGTAGATCTCGCCTTCCACTTCGCTCAGGCCGGAGACCAGCGCCTCGGCCGCCGCCTTCAGTTTCGGATCGGGTGACTTCGTCATGCGGTCCGCCACGTCCGCCTTGACTCGACGGATATCGATGACCGCCTGATTGGCCTCACTGGTCTTGTCGCGAATACGAATCGCCAGGTCGAACTGCTCCTGCAGATCCGCGTCGGTTTCGTCAATGTGGAGGGGATGCCGTCTGACCAGGAACGGCTGCGTCTGGGTCACGCCATTCACGGTCAGCCGCACCTGATACGTTCCCGGCGCCGCTGCGGGCCCTTGCACCCCGCCGCCCCAGAGAATCATCCCGGGAAAGCTCGTGGCAGGCGGATACCGCAAATCCCACGTCACGTTCTGCATGCCTTGCGCCATCGTCGCGTTGCCCGCACCACCGCCGCCTCGACCGCCGCCACGGCCTGCGGCTGGAACTGCAGCGGCCGCTCCGCCCGCCGCGCCCGCAAACGATCGGACCACCGCGCCCGCCTTGTCCAGCACATCAATGGTCAGATTCGTCACCGGACCGTTGACCCAGTACTTGATCTGCGCGCCGTTGGTGGACCGATAGGCATCCTCCGGTGCGAACAGGTAGGCCGGTGACGCGGACGGCACGGCTGGACTGAACTGACGAATGGGCGCGATGTCATCAAGTACATAGAACCCGCGCCCGTGTGTGGAGATCACGAGGTCACGAGCCTCCACAATCAGATCCGACACCGGCAGGCTCGGCAGGTTCAGTGAGAGCGACTGCCACGTGGCGCCGTCGTTGTAGGAAATGTAGACGCCCTTGTTCGTGCCCGCATAGAGCAGGCCACGACGCTTGTGATCCTCGCGCACGACATTGACGTATTCCTCGTTGCTGATCCCGGTCACGATCTTTGTCCACGTGCGCCCAAAGTCGCTCGTGCGGAAGATGTACGGAGAGAAGTCATCGAGCAGCGGCCGCTTCACCGCTGCGTAGGCCGTGCCGGCGTCGAATGACGATGCGTCGATGATGCTCACACGGCCGAACTCCGGCATGTCCTTCGGCGTGACGTTCGTCCAGGCCTTGCCGCCATCACGTGTGACATGAATCAACCCGTCGTCTGATCCCGCCCAGAGCATGTTCGCGTCCGTCTTGCCGGGCGCCAGCGCAAAGACCGTGGCATAGACCTCGGGACCATTCATGTCTCCCGTGATCGGACCGCCGGAGTGCCCCATGGTTTTTGGATCGTGCCGGGTCAGGTCGCCGCTGATGCGATCCCAGTGCTGCCCGTTGTTGGTGGTTCGCCACACGTGCTGCGTGGAGGTGTAAAGCACGCGTGTGTCCACCGGCGAGAAGATGATGGGGAACGTCCATTGAATACGTTCCACCAACGCACTCGATGGTTCGCCCGAGAACATGCGCGGGTAGGGATGCACCTCACGCTGCTGGCCGGTGCGTCGATTTGTGTAGACGAGCCATCCGCCGTTCACCGCCCCTGCAAAAAAGGCGTCCGGGTCCTTGGGATCAGGAGCGATGTAGCCGGGTTCGAAGCCACCGGGGCTGTACATCTCTGGCGCGGCGCCGCCGGCACGGCCTCCGCGGCCACCGCCACCACCCGCTTCATTGGGGAGGCACACCGTGTTGCCATCCTGCTGCGCGCCGCAGACGTGATACGGGAAATGTCTGGTGGTGACCACGTGGTAGTACTGCGGCGTCGGATAATCGCGCGCCGTGAAAGGATTCGCGCCGGTGTAGGTGACGGCGCCGCCACTGTCGCTCGCGTGCAATATGTGTTTCGGATCGGCAGGGTCAATCCACAGATCGTGTGAGTCGCCGCCCGCGAAACTTGTCATGGTCGTGCCGCCGTCAGTGGACTTGAATGTGCCGACGTTCAACAGGTAGACCGTGTCCGCGTTGGCCACGTCCGCCGTGACGTGGGTGTAGTAAAACGCGCGCTGGCGGATGTTGCGGTTGCTGTTGACCAGTGTCCACGTGGCGCCTGCATCATCCGAGCGGAACAATCCGCCGTTGGCATTCTCGACGAGGGCATACACGCGGTTGGAATCCGCACCGGACACAGACACGCCAACGCGGCCGATGAGCCCCGAGGGCATGCCCGGTGCGCGCGTGAGTTCCGTCCACGTCTCGCCGGCGTCGGTGGACTTGAACAACCCGCTGCCTGGGCCGCCACTCGACATCGTGTACTCGGAACGGTAGGCCTCCCACATCGCCGCATACATCACATCCGGATTGCGCGAATCGATCGACAGGTCGATCGCCGCGGTCTTGGC
Source organism: uncultured Solibacteraceae bacterium (assembly GCA_964489685.1). Taxonomy (GTDB): domain Bacteria; phylum Acidobacteriota; class Vicinamibacteria; order Vicinamibacterales; family SCN-69-37; genus SYFT01. The sequence goes on from CAZAZR010000097.1 coordinate 7,136, forward strand.
GTCACGAAACAGTGTGCGCTTCCACGTCCTACCGCCATCCGTGCTTTTGAAGACGCCGCGTTCGTCGTTGGGCGCGCCGTGGTGCCCGAACGCCGCGACATAAACGATGTCAGGGTTCTTCGGGTGGATGCGAATCTTGGAGATGTTCTTTGCGTCTCTGAAGCCGATGTGTGTCCAGGTCTTGCCGGCGTCGGTCGATTTATAGACGCCGTCGCCCGACATGATGTTGCCCCGGATACATGTCTCGCCCATGCCGAGGAACACGATGTCCGGATTGGTGTCCGAGACCGCGACGGCGCCAACCGACGAACTGCCCACCTGCCCGTCGGTGACCGGCACCCACGTCTCACCGCGATCGGTGGTCTTCCACAGACCGCCGCCGACAGCACCGAAGTAGCCGTCGTTGGGCCGTCCGACGACGCCGGACACGGCCAGCGAGCGGCCGCCGCGATCGGGACCGATGCTGCGCCACGCAAACAAGTTCAGATACGGCGGCAGACCGGAGGCCGCGGTTTGACCGGGTGCCACTCGGACCGTTCGCCCGGCCAGCAGCGGCAGCGACCAGACACCAGCCAGAATCAACGCCAGCGTGAGGCCGGCAGCAACAGAGCGGGGACGACGGATGATGAGCGCCATATGCTCCTCCAATGAGCCGGAGCCGCATGGCGAGGTGCACGCCCGGGAGCTCCGCTGAGAAGCATATCAGGCGCTTACTTCGTGATGATCGCCTGAAGAAACTGCAGGGCTCGGGGATCGCGTGATTGTCCCAGCCCCGTCATGGCGTCTCGGCGCACAGTTACTGCGGTGGGCGTGAGGGGAACCGAGCGGGCAAATTCGATGAGCGTGGCGACGGCGCTTGGGTCACGGTGCAGCGCAATCGCCCTGACGGCCGAACTGGCGATGCGGCTCTTCACGTCCACCTCCATCGTTTCATCGAGGGCGCGGGTCTTGAGCCACGCCACGCTGTCGGCGCCCGAGACACCGGTCAGCCAGTGGAGCGGAAGGCCTCCGGCATCAACCGGGCAGTCATCGGTCAGCGCGCGCAGGCGTTCGATGCGCTTGTCCACCACTCTGACGAACATGGTCACCTGAGTGCCGGCTTCGAGACGGACCGGCCCTGTGGGCGCGGGGAATTGGGGAGGCGTGGACCGCGCGTCGGTGGTGTGCGGCTCGATGCGACAGCCGCGCACACCGTTCGACATGCCGTCGTCGGAGTAGTAGCAGCAGAGATTGCGCTCGCCATCGGTCATCGGGACCTGCCAGGCCACCCATTGGGGAGTGGTGGCCTGTGAGGCGAGGGCGGCCACGTCGCGTGCGAGCGACGTGACCGCCTGCGTGTGCATCTGGGCGTTCTGAATCTGGGGCGTCTGAGCCGCGACCGCCGCGACGGCCAGAACCAGTGTGCCAATCGTCATCATTCTTCGCATTCTTGACTCCTGGACCCTGGACCCCGACGCCTACTTGATGATCTCGAGCATGTAGTCCATGGCCGCCTTGTTGCGGCTCATGGTCGAGAGCTTGCGCACGAGGTCGCGCTTGAGCGTCATGTTGGTTTCCTTGCGCGCGATGGCCACGAGCGCCTCGCCGTTGTTCTGGTTCATGAGGGACGAGACAATCGTCTTCTTGTTCTCCCCGTCCTCTTCGCGGTTGTACAGGTCTGCGAGGATCGCGCCAGACTTATCGGCGCGCATGTTGCCGAGGCTGCGAAGGGCCCGGCGCCGAAGTTCGACGTCACGCTCGCTTCTGGCCACTTCGCTGAGGCGATCGGCGGCGCCAAGCGAACCCAGACGCGTGAGGATGCTCATCTTCAGGTCGCGGTTCTGCTCTTTCTGGTAGATCGTCCACAAGTCCTGGGTGGCGCCCGCGTTGCTCATCTGGCCGATCGCGGACTCGCGCAGGTCGATCACGCCGTTGCCACCGGCCACATCCTTGAGCGCGGTCATGTTGCCCGACTGTCCCCAGGCCTGCAGCACCGCTTTCTTGATCTCGACGTCCTGCGTCGTGTCGTAGATCTCACGCAGTTCCGCGCTGGTCGCGCCACGCTTGCCGCCAGTGGCGACATACCGAATCGCGTAGCGCTGCAGGTCGGGGTTGCCGCCGCCCTTGGCAATGTCCATCAGGATCTGGCGCGCACGGGGCTGCGCGCTCTGCGCGAGTACGAAGATGGCCCGCTGCTTCAGTTGGAGTGAATTGGCGCCGTTGAGCACACCCTCGAGCAGCGGCAGCGCGCGTTCGGGATCGGTGTGCTGAAGCGCGTTGAGCGCCAGCATCTTCAGTTCATCTTCATCCGCCTGCTCGGGACGCGCGGGCTGTCCAGCCGACTGCCGCACGGCGGCCTCAAGCACGCCGGCGTCCTTCAGGTAGGCGCTCCGGGGATGGTCCTTCTTCAACGCCGACAGCGCCGTCGTGGCATCGCTGCTGCGGCCGAGCCGATACAGCGCGAAGGCCTTGTGATACAACGCGGCATCCGTTCGGGCCGCCTTCCCGGTGATGACCTGGTCGAAGCGAACGATGGCCCGCTCGTAGTCGCGCCGCGACAACAGGCTGAGGCCCATGTCGTAGGCGCCGCCGCCCGCGGACGTCACCCCAAAGCCGTTCTGCATATGGCCCAGGTCCATGTCGAACTTCATCCCGTCGAGGCTGACCCGATGTTCGTCAAGCGCCCTGCGCTGTTCCTCGAACGCCGTTCGCGCCAGCGCCATGGCGTCCTGCACCCGGAGCATCTCGCCAGTGGGCATGGCCGGTGGCGCGGGCGGCGCGGGGGGAACCGGCGGCCTGGCCACCTGGGCCAACCCGGACGCCGGAATCACCAACACAGCAACAATCATCAGTAGTCGTTTCATAGGTCTCCCTCAGTAGCCGTCACAATCGTTTTCTGGCGTTCGCGAACTTCGTCGGTCACGACACGCACCTTGAAGATCAAGTCGTCCTGTTCGATCCGAGAGCGCAGGGCGTCCAGGTCCGCCCGTTTCAGTGCATCCGGGCTGCTGGCGATTTCCGCCAGCACACCCTCGAGGTCTTCCAACATCGCCACCAGGTGCCCGTTGCCCGTGTGGGTGGCGGTCTGGCGATACAGCCGGCTCGACCACAGCAGGTCGTCGGCCGTGGCCCGTTCAAAGCCCGGCTCGAGCACATCATCGGCCGGCGCATTCATCACTTCCACCAGCAGCAACTCGCTGCGTTCGAGGTGGTCAGTCATGGCGACGAGCAGCGCGCGCTCGGGTTGGCTGGCTGCCGCATCGACGGTATCGGGCATCGGGGCGTCGGTCACGATGCCTGGCCAGGCGCGGTTTGCGATGAGCAGGGCGAGAACGATGGCGGCAAACGCCCCGGTCGGGACCCAGCGGCGCACCGCGCGCCACCCCGAGAACGGTACGGCAATGTCCTCGAGTTCGCGCTGCACTCGCGCCCACATCACCCGTTCGAAGTCGGCGGGCGGTTCGGGGACGGCGGCCGCATCCACCGTGCGAAGAGTGACCCGGATCTCCTGCCAGAGCGGCTGGCAGATGGCGCAGGCGTCGACGTGTGCGGTCAGCGCCGCTTCTTCAGCCGGGTCGGTGTCGCCGTAAAACAGCAGGACGAGGTCGTCTTCGCCCGGATGCGCCTTGTGTGTGTCGTGTGCCATGTCGTTCATCTCAAAACCCCTGCAGCGCCACCCGCATCTTCCGCACGGCGCGGAAGATCGAATGTTTCGTCGCGTTTGTCTTCAAGCCGAGCGTGTCGCCGATTTCCTCAATCGAACAGCCGTGGTAGTGCCGCATCAGGAACGCGGCTCGTTCCTGTCCCGACAGGTCTCGCAGCGCCAGTTGCAGCTGTTCGCCAATCTGTCCCGCATAGACCAGGTCATCCATGGTCGGTGCGTTTGGTGAGGCCGCCAGACCCTCCAGCACATGGTCGTCGGCCACCATCTGCCGCCTGGGCCGCGATCGCAGGAAGTCCACCGAGCAGTTGAACGCGATGCGGTAGAGCCACGTGGAGACGTTCGCGCGGGCTTCAAAGCGGCTGAGCTGCTTGTAGGCCTTGATGAACGTTTCCTGCACAATGTCTTCGGCGTCTTCGGCCCGACCCGTCATTCGGAACGCCAGTCGATACAGGCTTCGGCTGTGCCGATCGACCAGCACCCTGAAGGCATCCTGGTCGCCTTCCCTGGCCCTTACGACTGCGGCCGCATCATCGAGCTGCATCTGCTCCGTTATGACGGGAACTGACAGGAAACAGTTAGGTCAGGTCCCCAGCGCCTCAGTTCCTCAGTTCCCAACTTCCCAACATCTCGCCAAGGCCCTCCGCGAGATCCTTCTGGCGATACCCCAGGTCCCGTTCGGCGGCCGAACTGTCCAGAGGCCAGTCGTGGCGGAAGATTTCGAGGGTGGGGCGGGTGAGCTGGGGAGGGTGTCCTGTGAGTCGGGCGCGCGTTTCGTCCAGCCAGGCGACCGGCGTTCCGACCCAGAGGGGCAGTCGTCGAGGCAGGGGCGTGCCACGCAGATCGCGCAGCACCTCGAAGGGGCAGCGCTGAGGCAGGTTCGGCCCACCCACCTGGTACCCCGGCTGCGGATTCGGGTGCTCGAGGGCCGCGACGTGGGCGCGCGCCACCGCGTCCACCCAGGCAAACGACCAGAGGCGGTCCGCCCCGAGCAGGCCGGGCAGTCGGCCCGCCAGGTGGTCAGCGATCATCCGGCCGATGAGGTTGCCCTCCGACAAGAGGCCCGGTCCGTAGATGACACCCGGGTACATCGAGACGATTGGCACACCCTCGCGGTGCGCCTGGTCTGCGACCAGGCGAGCCGCAGCCTTGGTGCGCTGATAGTCATTGGCCACGAGCGGGACGTCTCGTCCTGCTGGTGGCAGCGCCAGGAACGACGAGGTGTAGGCGAGGCGGCGGAGGCCGTGCGCCCGCACGGCCTCCACCGCGTGCTGCAGGCCGCCGATGTTGATGTCGTCGAATGCGCGCGCGTCCGCCCGCCAGACGCTGACCAGCGCGGCGGTATGGATGAGCGCGTCGC
>CAZAZR010000097.1:12235-15554 GCA_964489685.1 uncultured Solibacteraceae bacterium
CGCGTCGCGGTCGCGCACATCGCCGGTCACGAAAATCACGTCGGGTGTCTTTTTCGCCACCCTGTCCTTGAAAAAGACACCCGACGTCTTTTTCGATGTGGCGTTCAAACCGCGCGCGTACACCACCGCCGTATGTCCGCGAGCAATCAGCGCGCGGACAATCGCCTGCCCGAGGTAACCGGTGCCACCCGTAACCAGCACTCGCATGTCCCGCAGTGTATCCGGAGGACCTGCCCTCTGGACCCCAGGACCCCATGTACAATCATTCGCAATGTTCGGCCGCCAAACCTCCGGGTCCGTCGTCTGTGTGTCGTGCGGGTATCTGGTTGGCGTCAATGATGACCGCTGCTACAACTGCGGACGCCGCAATCCCGGGCTGTGGGGGTTTGCCTCGGCCGTCCGGCGATTGGGCAGTGACCTCGGGTTCATCCCGTTCGTCATCGGGTTGTCGGTGCTGATGTTTGCCATCACCCTCGTCGCGTCGCGGGGAGAGATCGGTCTGGCGGGCTTTTCCTTCCTGTCGCCGAACACCTACAGCCTGCTGCTGTTTGGCGCGAGCGGCTCCATTCCGGTCTTTCGGTTCGATCGCTGGTGGACCGTGCTCAGTGCCACCTGGCTGCATGGCAGCCTGATCCACATCCTCTTCAACCTGTACTGGGTGCGGCAGCTGGGACCGGCCGTCGCGGACCTGTACGGGCCCGGCCGCATGGTGATCATCTACACCGTGGGCGGTGTCGTCGGCTTCACGCTCACGTCATTCGCGGGCCACTATCTCAATTTTCTGCCCCTGCCGATTTTGCACGGCGCACCGTTTACGGTTGGCGCCTCCGCGTCCATTTTCGGGTTGCTGGGCGCGCTCGTGCACTATGGTCGGCGGAGCGGGTCGAGCGATATCTACCGGCAGGCCGTGTACTACGCGGTGTTCATGTTCGTCATGGGCCTGGTCATGTCGAGCATCGACAATTACGCCCACGCCGGCGGATTCATCGGCGGGTATCTCGCCAGCCGCGTGTTGGACCCGTTGGAACCCGAGCGGGTCAACCACATGGTGTGGGCCCTGGTGTGCATTGTGTTGTCGGTCCTCTCCATCGTCGTTTCGGTGGTGCACGGACTGATGCTTGGATAAGTCATGCGTAAACCTGTCGTCGTAATCACCGGGGCCGGCGGTGAAATTGGCCACGGCCTGATCGAACAACTTTCGGCCGATGGCACCCGACCCATCGTCACCCTGGATGTGGCGCCGCTTGAGGCGCCACTGGCGAAACATGTGGCGCGCGAGTTCACAGGGTCGATCCTCGACCGCGGCCTCCTCGAGCGGATTCACTCCGAGTTCGAGGTGGATATGGTGTTCCACCTGGCGGCACTGCTCTCCACACGGTCGGAGTTCTCGCCGGTGATGGCGCACGAGGTGAATGTGGAGGGCACGCTCAATCTGCTGGAGTTTGCGCAGCACGAAGCCGAGTCGCACGGGCGGCCCGTCACGTTCCTGTATCCGTCCTCGATTGCGGCGTATGGCATGACGTCACTTGACGCAAAGCGGCAGGCCGGGCGCGTCAAGGAGCACGAATGGACGCATCCCACCACCATGTATGGCTGCAACAAGCTGTACTGCGAACAACTGGGTGAGTACTACGCCAGGCACTACAAGCAGTTGTCGGCCGAATCGATGGCCGGGCGCGTGGACTTCCGGGCTGTGCGGTTTCCCGGACTCATCTCCGCGATGACCGTGCCGTCGGGCGGCACGTCTGACTACGCCCCCGAGATGATTCATGCGGCCGCCAAGGGTGAGCCGTATGCATGCTTCGTACGGCCCGATGCACAGATTCCCTTCATGGCGATGCCTGATGGCGTGGACGCGTTGCTGAAACTGGCGGCTGCGCCCAAGGCTGCGCTCACGCAGACCACGTACAACCTGGGAGCCTTTGCCCCGACCGCCGACGAGGTGCGTCGCGAAGTGCTGCAGGCCTTCCCGGACGCACAGGTGTCGTTCGCCGTGGACACCAAACGCCAGGGCATCATTGATTCCTGGCCTTCGGATGTGGACGACGAGGCCGCCCGGACGGACTGGGGCTTTGCGCCGAAATTCGACTTCGAACGTGCATTCCGGGACTATCTCATTCCCACAATTCGGCGACGATACGATCACCATCGATAATCTTGGAGATTCACGAAGATGCCGCTACTGACCGTTGAGGGTGAAGGAACGTTCGACGTGGCCATGGGCAAGCGCCTGGTGCTGGCGCTCGAACAGGATGCGCACATCGATCAGCTGCACGCCTGCGGCGGCAAGGCACGGTGCACGACGTGCCGGGTGGAGTTCATCTCAGGTGAACCCGAGTCCATGACCGAGGCGGAGCGCACCGTGCTGGCAGCCAAGGGAGTGACCGGTGTGCGTCTGTCGTGTCAGATGCTGATGGACCATGACATGACCGTGCGGGCCATCAGCCGTCTGGCCGGGTCCGGACGTGCGGATGCCGGGCGCACGCCAGCCGAAACCATCGAGCCATAGTCAGTTCCCAATTGCTGAGCGGCTGTCGTACACGGCGCGGGCGCGCGCCAGGGCCGCATCCACGTGCGGGCACACGTTCTCTTCGCCCACGCGTTCGGGAAAGCCTGACGACACGAGAATGGCGCGCGGCTGCGGCAGCGCACCGCAGAAGATGGCGGTGCGTCCCGACGCGCGCAGGCGCATCGCCACTTCCTCCAGGGCCTTCGTGCCCGTGGCGTCAATCGCGGTCATGTTCCGCAGCCGGAAGATGACCACCGGCGGCAGTTCGTCAAGCCGGTCGAGCACGCGTGTGATCTTGTCTGTGGCGCCGAACAGGAACGGGCCGTGGATGCGGAAGATCGCCACGTAGGGCGGAATGGGCTTGTCCTGCAGGACATGCACCTTGCCTTCGTCCACGTAGTCATCTGTCACGCGTGACACGGTCGTGGTGTGCGACACGCGCCGGATGAACAGCAGCGCCGCCAGGACCATGCCCACTTCAACGGCCACAGTCAGGTCGGCAAGTACCGTCAGCAGGAAGGTTGCAGCCCACACGCCAACGTCGGCTCTGGACTGCTTGAGCAGACCTGGAATTTCGTGCCACTCGCCCATGTTCCAGGCCACCACAAACAGGATGGCGGCGAGTACCGCCATCGGCACCAGCCCCGCCAGTTCCGCTCCAGCGAGCAGCACCACCAGCAGGGTCAGCGCGTGAATCATCCCGGCCACCGGCGTCTTGCCGCCTGACCGGATATTGGTCGCCGTCCGCGCGATCGCGCCGGTGGCGGGCAGTCCGCCGACCATCGGCGAAAAGACGTTTGCCACGCCCTG
>CAZAZR010000098.1:0-15538 GCA_964489685.1 uncultured Solibacteraceae bacterium
CCTGCGCGTGTCATCGACAGGGCCCGCTCAGGACCGCTGCGGATTTACTGCGACTCGCGTCCCGGCCGGAACTTTGGCCCGATTTGGACGTGGATTTTGAAACGTGCGGGCTGCGATGGCTCGCTTCGGCAGGCACAAGGCCCTCAAGGAGTCGGTTGCTGCGGGAGCCGACCCTTTTGCGTTGCGGCAATTCGAGGCATCGCTTCCGGACTATCTGGTCGAGGAATGGCCGTGCCGCATGCTCGATGGGGCGCGCATCGCGACTCTGACACTCGGCCTGGTGGACGGCTCGGGCGGCAACGCCGTAGGACTTGCGCGGACACTCGACCCCGTGCATTCGGGGTCCGACGCGCTTCGTATTTTCATGTCGGACGGGCTGGCGGACGCCGCGCTGCGAAACGACCCGTGCCCGGAAGCGGCTGGTGCCCACTTGGGCTTGACGTACTTGCTGCTCGCGCGCGATGAAATCGAGTCGGCAGTTCAGGGCGCATGCCGCAAGCTTGGGTGGTCTCCGGCCGACGTGCCACTGCATGCGATGCCCGTTCCCCTTGCCGCACGCGAACGAGCTGCCGGCCTGGCGTGCCGCGCTCGCAGTATTCAGGTACCCGAGGATGGCTCCGCCCTGGAGGCCCTCCGCCGATCACTTACCTGAGTTCAGGATTCTGATCATAAAAGCGTTCGATGTCTGCCGACGAGATCTCGGATGGGTCGAACGGCACTCGTCCGAGACTCGTGCCGGACGTTGGCCTGGTGGTGGGATCGAAGCGGTAGAAGAAGTCGGATGCGACCTCAAGTAGTTCCATCCCCCCTTCGGGGTGCGGACAGTAGAACCGCGGCGTGGCTTCGGCAGGAATCGTGGTCAGCGACACGGCCAGGCGAGGATGCGCCCCACGGTTTGGCGGCGAGTAGTGCACCAGGCGGCTGCTGAACATCACCGCCTCGCCGGGTGCCACGTCGAGTGTCGTGAGGTAGCGATCCACAATCACATCGCGCAACCCTGGCGCCTGAAACAGCGGCTGTACCGGGCCCCTCACTGACGGAAACAGCCGATGGCTACCCTTCATCACCATCAGGCGTCCGTCTTCCGGACCGACGCGAGCCAACGGGAACCAGCAGTTCACCGAAACAAACTTCGTCTCATCAACAAACGACAGGTCCTGATGCACGCCCTGTGTGCTGTCGGGCCCGGGGATCTTGACTGCGTAGGTGCCCAGCAGCAGTTCGTAGTCCCTGAGGTAGCGGCCCGGGAGTTCGCCACAGATCCTCGCCAGTCCCTCTCCGACGGCCACCCGGTGCTCGGCCTGTCGGCTGTGCATGCTGACGTAAAACCCGGATTTGATCCCGGAGTCCATGGAGGCGAACAACTCCCGCAATTGATCAATTCGTTCATGGTCAATAAACGGCACCACGACGAATCCATCGCGATCAACTCGCTCCTGAAGACCGGGATCGAGAAACGCCTCACGAATATTGGCGGATGCCAAGGGCCAGTTCACACCTGTCATAATATCCGCGATGCAGCATCCAATCCATCGTGCGAGCCTGCGCCCTCGCGCCACCTTTCGCGATGACGCCCGGCAACAGGAATTTGCGAATCGCGGTTATGTGATCGTGCCTCTGCTGTCGGCTAATAACCTTGCCGCGTTGTCGGATCTCTATCGCTCGCTGTCCTCGGGCATCGACGCCGGTTTCTACAGCAGCATGTTCAGCGGCGACTTTGACTACCGCGACCGGGCCAGCGAAGGTGTGGAAGCAGTGCTGTTGCCGGCCGTGACTGACCTGTTGTCGGATTATCGCGCACTGGCAGGAGGCTTCATGGTAAAGATCCCGGGGCCACAGAGCGAACTCGCCGCCCATCAGGACTGGAATATCGTGGACGAGCAGCGATTCACGTCGATCAACGTGTGGGCACCGGTGACACCGCTGACCGGAGAGAACGGGTCGCTGTACGTGCTGCCCGGAAGCCATCGATTCATCGACGGCCTTCGGCCGAGTCTCTTCTATCCAAGTTCTCTAGACCCGCATCGGGATGTGGTACGGCAGAAATACCTGCATCCCGTTGAAGTGCCGCCGGGTCACGCGGTCATACACAACAGCGCTCTGGTGCACGCATCGTCCGCCAATCAATCGGACGAGGCCAGAGTGGTCTCCAGCCTCAACATGATTCCTCGCGAGGCGCCACCCATTCACTACCATCTGGACCAGGCCACCGGCGATATCGAGTTCTTCGAGGTCGATGACCGCTTCTACCTGCGGCATCTCCTAGGGGCGCGACCGGACTATCCGGTCAAGGACACCATCCCGAAGTATCAGGCACCTGTGCTCTCGGCAGAGGAACTGCAGCGGCACTGCGCCGAAGTCGGCGCCGCCCGGAGCTGAAGTCGGGCTATCCGAACAAGCGCTTCACGGCGCGCCCGAAGAACGAGCGGGTGTTCTGCAGGGCAGGGCTCAGTGGCACCTGTGAGGATGCCGGCGGAGGCACCGAGGCCGTGATGTCGGGCATTCTGATCTGCGGAAACAAGGTGCGAATCTCATCGGCGACTGCCGGCACGGGAGTCTTGGGGATACTCCGAAGAAAGGTGTCCGGCCGCGCGCCAAACGGCTTCTGGATGAAGTAGTCGATGTTCGAGCGGTATTCATCAACCATGCCGCCATCGTCGGCATTCTGGTAGTACAGCACCTGCTTCGCGGATTGATCGACCACCATCGCTCCAGCCACCAGACGCTGGGACTCGGTCTGGTTGCGGGTGGAGAAATGAATCACGGCGTTGTCAAACAGCAACGCCTCCCCAAGCGAGGTCGGCACCGCAACCGACGCCTGCTTGAGCAGGTCATAGTAGGCCTTGTAGGGATTATCGCCAGGCTCGGCCAGCCGCGGGTAACGGCGCAGGTGGTTGCTCCCCGGAACCAGACACAGGTTGCCGTTGTGATCGCTCGTGGGCTCAAGCGGACACCAGATATTGATCGAGACGAACCCTTCGGTTTCGTCCACGAAGGTCCAGTCCTGATGCGCCGAGATATATTCCGCCTTGCCGTCGCCCCTCGTCTTCGTAATGAATGAGCACAACAGCGGCAGGGGGTCGACAAAGGTGGCGCGCAGCCGAAGCTCGAATAGCTTCAGGATGCCATCGCGGACTGCAGTCTTCATGGCGGCGTCAGGAACCGCATAGGACGTAAAGAATCCATCGGGAGTCTGGGCAGCGACCTGGAGATATAACGCGCGCAGTTCGGCAACGTCCTCTTCGCTCAACCAGGGAAGTTTCACGAAGCCGTTGGCTTCAAATTCCGCCTGGACTTGCGCGTCCCTGAACATCTGTTTCATGGCCAAGACCTATCGGTACTCTTCGCTGAGGTTGACGTCTGGATAGAACCGGTGCAGCTCCTCTTCAACGTCCGGAACAGGGGTCTTCGGGATACTGCGGACAAGCGCATCGGGCCTGGCGCCAAAGGGCTTCTGAAGGAAGTGGTCAACGCCCGCCCGATATTCATCGACCAAGGAGTCGTCCGCAGCGTTCTGGAAGTACAACACCGGCGTGGCCGATCGAGGCACCACAATGGCCGACGCCACCAGACGCAGGGAGTCTGTCCTGTTGATCGACGAGGCGTGCACGACGGCGCTGTCAAAGAAGATCGCTTCGCCCAGCGCCGTTGGTACGGCTCGTTCCGCCTGCCTCAGTGCATGCCAATACGGCTTGTAGGCGCTGGGGGAGACTTCCGCGAGGCGCGGATACCGACGGAGCCGGTTACTCCCTGGCACGAGACACAAGTTGCCATTCTGATCGCCCGTCTCTTCAAGCGGACACCAGATGTGGATGGACCCATGCCCCCGGGTCTCGTCCACAAACGTCCAGTCCTGGTGCGAGGGGGTGTACTGCGCCTTCCCGTCTCCCCTGGTCTTGGTAATGAACAGGCAAAGCAGCGGAAGCGGGTCGATGAATGTGGCGTTCAGTTTTGGGCCGAAGACATCGAGGATGCCGTCGCGCACCGCAGTCTTGACACCGGTGTCGGCGACGGCCATGGTGAAAAAAAATCCATCGGGTGTCTTGGGCGTGACTCTGGCATACATCGCGATGAGCGTTGCCACTTCTTCGGCGCTGAGCCACGGGAGTTTGATGAAACCGGTCTCCTCAAACTCTCCTTGTGCGGCCGGGTCTTTGAACATCTGGTTCATGGTCGCTCCCCCGCTTCAGTATACGACCGCCCCAGACCGTGTTTGTTTGAGAGGTATCGGACGACCGCCAGCCTCGACGCGTCGTCGAGAGCGGTGGCGAAGATGGCCACGTCGGCGATTTCACCCGAGAATCCTCCCGCCGTGGGGCCTGCCGAATAGCCGATGTGCAGGGCGGTCGAGAGTGTCCCGCCTGGATAGGCACATTGCGGCTCCTGCTCGGCCACAGTCATCAGCCGCTCTCCCAGGTAACTGCTGACCGCCATTCGGTCCGCCGATCGTCCGTCGACCGGATGGTGCACGCACGTCACCAGCCTCAAGTCTTCTGCGCCATCGTCGGGATATTGAGGCACGGCCATCACAATCGGCGTGAAGGTCGGCGGACCCTCGGACGGGATGTCGCCGTGCAGAATGGCGCACACCTGGCCATTCATCAAGGTGACGCCGAGGCCAAACTCGCCGCCGGCTCCGTCGCCCACCTGAAGGATCGCGTGCCCGCCGAACGAACTGCGGCGGCGTCGCCATCGATACACGGTGACAATCGTCCAGGGGCTGCCGTCGTACAGAAACCGCCAGTCTCCCTCGGCGCCGCAGACAAATCCTGCTTTTGTGTCGTCAGGAGCATCGGGAGGACCTGACGGGAAAGACACGGCCGAATGGCCGTTTGCGAATGGTATCGACCGCAATGCACCACGCCGCCCTGGGCCAGCCACGGCGTTGGGCCCACGATTCGCGGGCCAGACCGTCACTTCCGGCCCCTCTGCAGTGGCGGGGATCGCCCCGGCGTCGAGCCAGACCACGAGTCCCGGAAGCTCAAATGGCGAACACGGGAGCACTGCCGTGTGCTCCGGCGCTGGCTCTGAAACGTCCAGGGCGGCCGCGCGGCCAAGGGCCTGACGACGGGCTTCGTCCCGTCTCAGCGCGTGACCGTATCTTTGCGTCAGCGTCCTCAGCATCCGGGGTCGAAAGGTGCGCGCTTCCTCGAGTCTGTCCCACACATCCAGCGTTTCAGCATCAATGCGGTCCTGCAGCGGCAGCGGGATCTGTGCCCGCCCGGCCCGGCTGTCGGGCCTGAACAGCGATTGCCCGTCGATGCAGACACGCTCACTCGTCTCCACCCACACATGGGGGTCCAGAATGAGGTCTTCGTACCGAACGAGGGTGATGTGCTCGCCGTGAGTGCCCAGGGCCGCCAGCAGACGCCGGTGCCGTGCGTTCCACTGATGCAGGAAGAAGCTGACGAACGCGCCGGCGGCCCATCGTTCCACCATCCACGAGTGATACACATTCACGGGGTCGCGATAGATCCAAATCAGTCGGGGCCGATACGCCTCGAACTCGTTCAGCACAGCCGTGACGTCACGGGTGGTCGTTTCGTTCAGCGGCTTGGTAAGAATGGGGCCGGGACTGCCCTGCAGGAACGCACGTGATGCCGCCTCAGGGCGCAGGTACATCCTGGCGTCATACAGCGGGCCTTCCCCCTCGCTGAAAGTCGTGAGTCTCCGATCGGCGCCAAGCGAGCGGAACAACGCGGTGGTGCCCGACCGTTCAACCCCCATCACGAAGGTCAGCGGAGCGACGGACTCGTGGCCTTTCTGCTCGCTCATTGGTCAGGTGAGTCGGGAAACTGGCTCCAGGCCGACTCGATCGCGATCAGGGGACTCTGACTGGACAAGTTCACTTGCAACCGGTCACGGTCGCCTGCGATGCGAAACAACTGCGGAGTGTCCTGCCAACCCAGATACGCCACGGTATCCAGTGTGTCGCCATGCGAGATGCATGCCTTCACCACGTAGTTGGCGGGAAGCATCGGCAGCCGGACACGGGCGGTCACCGCTCCACCTCCGGCATGAAGCGTGACCGGCGGACTGATGATGACCGTGATGCAAATCCACTGATCGCCGCTGAAGATGAAGCAGCCGCACAGCATGTTGTCCAGGCGGACATGGCTCCGGTAGTGCATCACGATCTGGGCCTCCTCGCCCGACCGGAGTACGGCGCCAGTGACCGGTCGAACGGCGATGGCATCAATGGCGACGGGGTGTTCGGCTGACACTGGCACCAGGCGGCGTGAGGCGACATCGGCGGACGAACCGGCTGCGTCATCCAGCCTGACCACGTCCGTTTCTCCAGGAGTCGCCTTGAGCGCCTCGTCCTGGAGCAGCGTGAGGTACTGATCGAGTGTCTCGGTAATCCCCCCCGCGTACGACATGCGCCCGTGCTCGAGCAACATGCCGCGTTGGCAAATCGCCTGGGACTGATGCGGACTATGCCCAACAAAGACGACCGAACCGCCAGACGCGAGATAACGCGTGATGTGGTTGACGCACTTGCGCTGGAACGCCAGGTCACCGACGGCCAGCACCTCATCGAGCAGCAACACATCCGGCTTCAGGTGAACGGCGACCGAAAACGCCAGGCGCATCGCCATGCCCTTGCTGTAGTACTGCAGCGGCGCGTCGATGAAGTCCCGGACTCCGGAGAAATCGATGATTTCTTCGATCGCGCCGGCCACCTCCTCGGCCGACATTCCCAGGACTGCGGCGTTCGCGTGGATGTTCTCTCGGCCGGTCAAGACCTGGCTGAACCCGGTTCCCAATTCAATGAGCGCACTCATCTTTCCGCGCACCGTCACCGAGCCCGTGTCCGGCTTCAACAATCCATTCAGCAGCTTGAGCAGCGTGCTCTTGCCCGAGCCGTTGGCACCCACGATGGCCAGCGACTCGCCGGGGTGCAGATCAAAACTGATGTCGTGCAGACCCCAGAACTCGCCGGGGCGGAGGACATTGGTGCCCCCGATCCCGGGGAATATTTCCCGGGCGATGTCCTGGACACCGTAGCGGAGCGACCGGTGCAGGTCGCGGCAGAAACGTTTTGAGAGGTCGCGAACCTCGATGAGCGGAGCCACGGCCAGGCTCAACTTGAAATCCGTGCAATCAAGTGCGGCATCGCCAGCCGGTAGACGACCCAGGCGCCAATACCGGCGACGAGCGCAGCGGCGGTGACCAGCACGAACCCGAGCGGATGCGACACTACGCCTGTGGTCACCCACTCGCGCGCCGTGGTCAGCAGGGGCGTGACCGGATTGACGTACGCAGTCAGGGTATAGGGCCACTGGCTGGGCGGCGGATAAAACACGGGCGTGGCAAACACCCAGAGACTGCACGCGACCAGCAGCCCCCGGTGTATGTCCTCATACAGCAGACTCAACGGCAGCAACAGCAGTCCGACAGTGGTCCCCAGCAGCACGAGCGCGAGGACAGCCAGCGGGGCCAGCACCAGCGTTGGCGCCAACGGCACTCGAAACCAGAGGAGCGCCACCATCAGCAGCCCGATGCGGATGGCAAAGGTAAAGGCGACTTCAACGAGGCCGGCAATGATCAGGGACTCGCGCGCGAAGTTGGCTTTCGTCAACATGGATCGCGCGGCCTCCATCTGCTGGAGCGGGCTCAACAGTGCATCCACAAAGCCCTGCCACATCGTGAGGTTGATCAGCACGAATGCCGCATAGGAGATTCCCGTATCCCGTACGGCCAGCAGTCCCGACGAATTCAGGACCACCCAGATGAGGGTCGTGGTGAGAATGGGCAGCGCGGCCCACACGTAGCCGAGCACCGATCGCCGGTACCTGCTGCGGATATTGCGGACGGCCAGCCGCCATCCGAGCCGGGAACCCGAAAACAGGTCCGCCCGCATGAGCGAGAAAAATTGCCTGGGCCGAGCCATCTGGGGTTCAGCGGAATACGTGATTTCGGTCATCTGGCCCCTCGGAATGATAAGCGATCCGCGCTACAATCCTGCCGGAGGGAACGACTGATGACGAGTGCAGCGACAACCGTACAACCCATCCTGCGGGATCCGGCACTCCAGGCGGAACTCACCCGCACCGGTGTCGCCATCACCACGTTGTTTTCCGCGGAACAAATCGCCGGCCTGAACGCGATTGTGGAACAGCTCGAAGCTGACGCCGACCACAAAGACGTCCACATCAAGACGCCCTTTCATCTCAGCGCGTTTCACAACGACCCGGTGTGGAAACAGCGGATCTACGACGAAATCCATGCGTTCACCAAGGACATCGTGGATCGTCTCCTCGTGGATTATGAGCCGCTGGTGATCAACATCCACGACAAGCCACCCGGCGCCAACACCTCGCTGGGCATCCACCAGAACCCGTCGTTTGTCGAAGAACCTGAACACAAGTCGGTCACCATCTGGATTCCGATGATTGACGTCCGGAAGGACAACGGCACACTCGGCGTCCTTCGCGGCAGTCACAACGCCTTCGACACCATGCGGGCCGCGAACATGCCGGACGTGTTCGAAGACATCGCGCTCAAGTTGACGACGCAGTATTTCGAACCCCTTGAGCTCAAGCGAGGGCAGGCCGTGGTGCTCGACGACAGCGTCATTCACTGGTCATACCCCAATATGTCGGAGTCGGTTCGGCTCGCCGTGCAGTTGATCATGGTGCCCAGGAAGCCGGACCATATCTACTACTACTACAACACCTCGGGTGAGCAGCCGCGGTTGGACCTGTACACCGTGGACAAGGATTTTTTCTTCAAGTTCAACTGCAAGGCTGAGCCGCAGGGGCTGCCGTACATCAAGTCCATCCCCTTCGAATACTCCCAGGTCTCGGAAGGCGAACTGCTGAAGCGCGTCAGTCCCCAGAATCCGGACGTGCTGACCAGACAGGCCGGATGACCGCCCGGACCCGGGTGTCGGCCGCCGACGTCGAGCGCTACTACGACGAGTGGACCCAGCGTTATCTGGAGGTGGGCGAAAACCTGATCGAAGCCTGTCGCCCCGCCCGCACTGAAGACCTGCTGAGTTATTACGTCACCAGTATTGGCTTACGCCCAGGGCAGCACCTGCTCGACGCCGGCTGCGGCGTGTGCGGGCCGGCGGTCTTTTTTGCCACGCACCTGCCGGTGACAATCGAGGCCCTCACCGTTTCGCAGGTCCAGGTAGAGGTCGCGCGGCAGCTCATCGCAGAGGCCGGCGTCGCCGACCGCGTGTCGGTTCGTAAGGGCAACTACGACGACCTGCCAAGTCTTTATCCGCCTGCGTCCTTTGACGGCGTGATGTTCCTTGAAGCTCTAGGCCATGCCGAGCGCCCGGACCATGTCATCAGGAACGTCTGGACCGTGCTGAAGCCAGGAGGGTTCCTGTACATCAAGGACTTCTTCGCCAGGGAAACCGACGATCCCGACGGGCGCCGCAAAGTCTCGGCGGTCACCACCAACATCGATCAGAGTTACGCCTACAACACGCTCGACCTGCACCAGGTGCTGAGGGCGGCGCGCAAAGTGGGGTTCAGGATTGACGTCATCAAGCCGCCAGGCTTCGAGATCGACATCCGCGTGCGTGCGCAATTTGAGGAGCGCAACGGCATCAATATTTTTGGCGGGTTTCCCGAGTTCAACCCGACCGACTGGCTGGAACTGAAGTTCATCAAGGACGAGCGATACAACGTGAACTTCTCGGCGAGGCTGGACTAGCGAACGAACGACATGACGTCCACTCTCAGGCTCAGGCTGATGAACTCCGCGATTACCCTGGTGGCCCTGACCCTGCCGCTTGCCGGGTGGGAAGCCTACCTGCGACTGTTCGAGGCTGCCGGCATTCGCCACTATACCGACGCACTGGCGCAGCGAAAGACCGAAGCTGTGCATTTGTTGCAGGGCCCCAGCTCGGAACTCACCGACAGAGTCCGACTGCATCCTTTCTACGGCTATACGGGATCACCACACCTGCCGGGAATCGATCGTTACGGATTCCGCAATACACACGATATGAACTGGCTCAGCCCGCTGGCCGACACGATGATTGTCGGTTTTACCGGCGGATCAGCTGCGGCAGGTTATGGCATTGCGCGCGCGGCGGATACGATTCAGGCAAAGCTCGAGGCACGGCTGAACACGGACTTCCCGCGGAGGCGCTGGGTCGTGCTGAATCTCGCCGTGGGAGGATGGCACTACCCACAGCAGTTTGTGGTCGTGTCCAGGTTCATCGCGCGTTTGGACTTGGTCATTACCTACGATGGGTTTAACGATCTGTTCATCCCACTGCGCAATACGCTCGGCGAAACTCCGTCGGTTCCGCCAGACTTCCCACTGTATTTTTCGACGCTCGCCCGGCCATCGGGCAGCCTGACGCTTGCGCGATACGCCCAACTCCAAGCCGATACCAGCTGGAATCCCGGATGATACGCCGAGCGATCGGCGGTCTACACATGGATTCGATACACCCTATCCGAACGCCGTCGTCTGGCGAACATGGTGCGCGCGACTGCGTCGCCGCCGGCTGCACCGCCGCAGGCCGAGGACGTGATCCCGAGTCGGTCGGCGGATGCCGCGGTCAGGTTTGGGATTGAGGAGTACCTCCGGTACTCGCGACTCATCGATGCCGTCGCCGGCGAATTCCACGTCCCGGTCCTCCACGTCGTGCAGCCGTTCAGGCACTCGAACCCGGCGATCCCGATGCCTCGCATTGACGACCTGCCGCCGGGCGCGCTCGAGGCCCTCGGTGAGCCGCACCTGGGTGTCTTCTATGCCCGCCTCCGCGCCCGCATCGCCGCCCACTATGCCTCACCAGGGGCCCGGCCCGGCGTGGGTTATCTCGACCTGGCCGAGTCGCTCGAACCGACCGATCAGTACTGGCACGATTACATCCACACATCGGCCCAGGCTGCCGACATCATCGTGAACAAAATGATGAATCAGCTCTGGGCGACTGGAGCGCTGGCTCTGGCGACGCCTGAGCGGCGACCACGGTAGAGAACTCTATTGCGACCGGCATCGGTTGGTGAGGTATCTCATGTCGGCCCAATCCATATTGACGAAGTACGTGCCGTCCTTGCACGTCAATGAGCGGTTCTCGTGGCTGAATGCGCCTTCGGAGCTGGCGTAGCTTGGGGCCGTCCAAACGTGCAGCATCGTGAGGGTGGTTTCGGTATAGACGAAACCGAGGGCCTCACACTCGGCCTTCGAAATGTGTCCGTCAGATCCGAGTGTCTCACCGCCGCCGCCAGCGCGGGGCTTGCCGCACACCCCTATATGACTGTGCCAATGATCGTTCGGGCCAGCGAATCCTGCGGGATTCGGCACGGTGGCGCCGTACATGATTCCGGCAAATAGAGAATCAGGGTGGATGCCGGCGTAGAGCAACGCCGTCGGGTTAAGGATCTGTTGGTCGGTAGTCGCCCCCCCCCGTGTTGACGGCGCCTGGTCCCATGTAGTGGACGCCCAACCCTGGGATGAAGGCACCAAACCGGCGGAAGCCTGCCGCTTCGGCGGACTTAACCGTCGGATACCGCCGAACGACCTCCCCGGTGAGATTGAGTTGGCGGACCAACTCGGCCCGGACGCCGGGCTCAAGCTGTGAGTGGGGAATCTGTGGCGGCGCCACATGCTGCCAGTTTCGGGTGAGCGCCTGCAATGCCGCCCAGCCCAGATCGTCTTTATCCCCGGGTGCGCCGGTGCCTGCCTGGCCCGCGCCCGCCGCGGGCATCTCGTGCCCAGGCATCGCATGACCGGTGGCGCTCGCCTGACTCGGCGCCTGGGCGGCTGCCCCCGTGGGCGACGATGTAGGTTGTTCGTGCGTCGCCGAACGGGAACCGTCGCAAGCGACACCCAGCAGGATCGACGCGAGTACCAACTGACGCGACACCTGGAGCGTTTTCATGTCCGACTGTCGTCGCCAAGCATACCCCCGTTTAGTTCCCGGTAGTACTCCACCGACATGTGCGCCACGCGATCGTCCGTAAACGACTCCTGCACCGTCTGCCGTGCCGCCGCCCCCAACCGCAGCCGCAGCGCTTCGCCGGCAATGAGGCGCTCCAGCTGCTCAATGAACGAGTCGGCGTCCCCGGAAGCGGCCAACAATCCATTCTGCTCATGCCGGATCAACTCCGGCATCCCGCCCTGGTCCGAACTGACGATCGCACGCCCGGCAGCCATGGCTTCAAGGCAGGAGTAGGGACAATTCTCCCAAAGGCTCGGGAGCAGGAAAATGTCCGCTCGGGAAACGAGCGCGCGCATCTGCTCGAGCGACTGCTGTCCGACGAATTGGACCGATCCTTTGAGCGTGCGCGAAGCCAGATACGGCCGCAGTGTCTGATCGACGTAGTGGAACAAGTCGCTGCCCGCGAAGACGAATGAAACATCGAAGCGCTCAAGGATCGAAGCGGCAATCTCCGGGCACAGGTGGATCCCCTTTCGACGCTCCATGCGGCCCGCGAACAGGATGGTCAACCGGTCGCGAGGCATCTCGATCGGAGACCTGGCCTCGGAGGCGGCTCGGTCGAACAGCAACAGATCGAGGCCATTTGGAATGACCCTCGCCGGACCGGGAAGCTGCAGCTCGGACGCTGCGGCGTCCGCGAGGAACTGTGAGCACGAGCTGATGGCCGTGGCCGAACGAATTGCCCGTTGTTCCAGTCGCGAACAGAGGACCGTATCGAGCGCGCTAACGTCGTAGAACGGCATGATCAATTGCGACGGCGAATGCAAACGCACGACAGTTGGTGTCCGGGTGAGGGCGTTCAGCAGCGCCCCCTCGGCGCCGCACTCAGGCATCTCAAGCACGTCAAACGTGTGATCGCGCATCAACTGCTTCAGACCACGGTGCATGCTGAGCGCGTTTTCGAGGCGTTGTCGGGTCCACCAGAGGCGCACCTTCCCCACCCCCTTGAACGCGCGCATGAGCCCACCAGTGGCGTGAAACCGGTGCACGACGACCCCATCGTGATCCGAGGTGCGGAGCAGCGTCGGCGTGGTGGCACCGGCCAAAACGTGAACCTCGTGGCCCAGGCGCACCAACGCGCGTGCGTGGTACCACGTGTAGGTGCCAATGCCGCCGAATCCGGTCTCAGGCGGGTACTCAAACGAGAGCAAGGCAATCTTCACGACGCCCGCCTGGCGATCGCATGGCGGATCCGCTCGTGGAACCTCTCTTCACAGTGCGCCACATCGAACTCCCGAACGGCCTTGTCCCGTGCGCTCCGGCCCAGTCTGGTCGCCAACTCTGGATCTGACAGGATCGTACGAATGGCCGACGCCAGCTGTTCGGCGTTGCGCTGCGCCACAATCAGCCCGTTTTCACCAGAATCGATCGCTTCGGTCGTGGAGCCGGCGTCGGTGGCAACAATCGCGCACTGGGCGGCCATGGCTTCAAGGACGGCGGTCGAAATTCCGTCCTTGTCACCGTTTTCCAGCTCGACGAACGGCGCCACGAAGACGTCGGCGCGCGCCAGAAACTGCCGCACCTCCTCGCCCGTTCGTCGGCCTTCGAAATACACCGCCGAGCCGAGACCCAGCCTGGCCACTTGTGCCTCAAGCTCTTTGGCGCAGGCCCGGCGCGCCGGCATGTGCGCATCGGGGGCACCCACGTGGTGCAGCTCTACGTCCACCCCGGCCTTCCGCAGAAGGCTGACCGCCTCCACCAGGTAACTCAGGCCCTTCTTGGGCTCCACCCGGCAGACCGACACCAGGTACGGTCTGAGACCGGTCTGAGCGCGGTCACGGGGCGCGGACTCGAACACTCTCGTATCGATGGCGTTGGGCTTGACGAGGACATTGGGACGGGACACTCCACCAGCGATCGCTTCGAGCTCGGCTTTGATTCGGCGTGACGTCGCCACAACAACATCGCAGGTCGTAACGTTCAAGGCCACAAGCTTTAACGGGTAGTCGTCGAGCATGTGGTCGGCATAACAAGTTACGCCCCTCGGGATGTCAAGTAGCGATGCCGCCACTAGTGAGAACAGCGTTTGCTCGTAGAAGAAATAGCTGTGGAGATAGTCGGGCCGCCACGCGGCCGCCATCCGCGCGAACGAAAATGCCTGAAGAAAGTGATCGTGTTCGAGGACGGTCGCGCGCGACAGGCCGGACGCCTCGCAAATGGCCCGAGTCAGGGCCTCGACCTTCGCCGGCATTCGTTTCTGGTAGAACCGATAGTCGTCATGGCGAAGGCGGGATGTCAGTAGCAACCGCCGCTTGACTCGCCACAGGCGCGCGTAGCGGGGTCCCAGACCACTGCGGTCCTCGAGTGCCGAGTACGAAAAACGCACGTTGAATCCACGCTCAGCCAGAGCGTACACTTCCTGGTAAACGAACGTCTGCGAGTAGATGGGAAACGGGCCGCACGCCGTGGCCAGCACTCGCGGTTGGCCCTTGGGGCGCCACGAACTGAACCGCGATTCTGCGCGGAGCCGCACCCGCAGCAGCGCCACAACGACGCGAATCTGCCACCGTACCAGAAACTCGAACAACTGCCTCAGGCTCCCCAACAGCCGCCGGACGGTTCCGGTAGCCACAGCCCAGAGGGAGCGCACTTTCACAGCGACATTATGACCGACCGGCCCCTCAGTCCTTATTGAACAGCCTGGTCTCCACGAACCGCGCGAGCAGGCGAAGCCCCTCGGGGTTCGGATGGCGCTCCTGCTCCGAGATCATGTATCGGAACGGCCCGTCGGCATTGTCAGCCAGAAACTCATCGCTCACATGGGCGGTGATGCCGTTCGCCCGCAGGGCCTCGACAACGGGACCACGCGCGGGGTTGCGGTCTGTCTCCCAGAGCACCACCTCGAACCTTGCCCCCGGAAACTTCCGCGCCACCTCGTCACGGGCGGCACCGACCACCGCACCGTAGAGCTGAAAGTCTTCCGGAGTAAACGACGACCAATAGCCCGGATCACTGTTGGAATGTTGCTTGCGAAGCGGGTCATCTGCGAACGTGCCTTTGCGGATCGCCATGCCGTCTTCCAGGACAAAACGGGGAGAACGGGCCATCCAGGGCTGCGCCTCACGCCCGATCACTCGGCGCACATGATCGGTAATGGTCAGGAACATCACGAGTTCCGGAGGTTCCTTCACCATCGTCTCCACAAGGCCGCTCTGCAACGCCGCCAGCATTTCATGCGGCCCCCAGCCATTGAATGAGATGTTGTAGGTGGCGACCGAACCGCCAAGTGCTTCGCCAACGAGGTATGGATACGTCTCTCGGTCCTCGACACCGGGGCCGAAAGTATAGGAGCACCCGAAAAACACGATGCTCTTCGTCGCGCCTGGTGCCGGCGGCGTCACTCTGAAGCCATGACCATTGGTGGTCACGATGATGTCGAAGGTGTTCCTGAATCCAGTCTTCCGCGTCCAGTGGAGGGTCTGATTCGGTCGCGTCAGATCCCCCAGGATGTCGTGCGGCTCGGACCACACCTTAGGCTCAAACTCTTCGGTCATTCGGTACTTCAGAAACTGGTAGCCGAAGAACAGCGACGCTGCCAGCGCCGCTGCCGCCACGTTCACCGAAATCCACCGGTACGCGGACCGCTTCCACGCCACGGCTACCGATACGACAAACAGCAGG
>CAZAZR010000099.1:0-15493 GCA_964489685.1 uncultured Solibacteraceae bacterium
ACCGTCGTCAGACCGACGACGCTGGGGGCGTGTCACGTTCTGTTGCAACTGTCGATGTTGTTGCTGCCCAGCACCCCTCGGGTGAACTTCTGCGCCAGATAGTTCACTTCGTTTGAGGCTTTGGAACAACTGAACATCCCGAAGCTCCAGGGTCCGTGCTCCCCCACCACGCGCCGGAATCCACCGGCCGCGCGATCGAGTGCTTCGTCCCATGAGGCTTCGCGCAGTTTCCCGTGCTCACGCACGAGCGGTTGCGTCAGTCGCGTGTATTTTGCGCTCATGCGGGGAGCTTAACATGGGGTGGCGGGCCGGGGGATGGCCTGCCGAACCTGCGCATGAACCCGGCGGCGGTCAACTTCTGTGGCATCATCCGGGCAGTTGGGCGCCGCGGGTTATGCGCCGACCGTTAGCCGGACTGATGAGGACGACGATGAATCAATCGCGAGAGTCTCACAGTGGCCCAACAAATGCGACTGTTTGCGGGGTTCGTCGTTCAACCGTTTTCTGCTGCCGTTCTCGGCTTCATAGCGTTCCCGCTCGTCGATCTCACCCGAAGGGCCCTTGAGGGCGGGGGCACAACCGACAACGCGATGAGAGCGGCCGCTGGCGAACGCTGGCGTTGGGCGGACAACATCGAACATGCCTATCAAAGTTGGTGAAGTAGGGGCGCTTTTCCGGTACCCAGTCAAGTCCATGAGCGGCGAACGCCTCGAGGTCGCCGACGTGGGCTGGCACGGCCTTGATGGCGACCGGCGCCTGGCCTTCCGCCGGGCTCATGATCGTGGGGGCTTCCCCTGGCTGACCGCCTCCAAACTTCCGGAGCTGATTCTCTTTGCTCCGCAGCGGCGGGGACCCGCCGCCGACGGCAACCTCCCGACGCACGTTCGCACGCCAGGCGGAGAAGAACTGGGGGTGTTCGGCCAGGAATTGGCGACGGAGGTCGCCAGCCGCCATGGTTCGCCGGTTGAGATGATGCACCTCGACCGTGGCATCTTCGACGAAGCGAGCCTGTCCGTGATTGCCTCCGCCACGGTCGACGAAATCGGGCGGCTGGCGGCGCAGCGCGCAGACGTCCGGCGATTCCGACCGAACATCCTGATTGCCTCACTGCGATCGGTCGCCTTCGAGGAGGACGAATGGGTGGGAGGTGTCCTGTCGTTCGGAGAGACCAGGGACGCTGCCGCCATAGGCATCACCAATAGAGACGAGCGCTGCTCGATGGTGAACTTCGACCCTGACACGGCACGCCCGTCCCCAGAGGTGCTGAAGGCAATTGTCAGGGTGAGGGACAACAAGGCTGGAGTTTACGGCACCGTCATTCGACGCGGGCGCCTCTCGGTAGGGCAAGCCATCTTCTTCGAGCCGGCGGCCGAGCGTCATGCGGGGATGTCGGGCGAAGGCCTGGGTGTCACATCCCGAGGCGACTCTCGGGCTTGAGAATCAGCCCGAGCTACGTACGGGCCCGTCGCCCGATCGCTGACCGGCAGACCATTCCGGACGTAGCTCGGCCTGGGTTTCAAGGCCGAGGCCTACACGCAAACGAAAAGCGCTCTGAGCCTTTGTGTCACAAGTGCATTCAGGCGCCTGGCTTGCATGGGGAGCGAGCCCTAATGCCGTCCGAGCGATCGTACCGTGGCCGAGTTGCCGCGGCCAAGCGTCTTGGCGTCGTACCAGAAATCGATCGATGTGATGATCCGGCTGCCGCCATCAATGTCGATGACCCGCGTTTCACCACCGGATCGGATGGTGTTCCGAAGCTCGACGTTCTGGTCCTCACCGTTCGCAAAGTGAATCACCACCCGGTGGAAGTCCACGGCACGACGACGGACCTCGAACTTCACCGCCGTGAACGATCCCTGGCCCCCGGTCACCCTGATCGTGTCGTGATCATTCCTGTCCGTGACCACGCGCTCCCCCAGCGACACCCAATTGGGCCCCCGCCCAGACTGCGCGTACGTCGCGCACGCCCCCGTGAGAATGCCCGCCAATACCATCGCCACTGCCGTCACCTGTCGAATCCGCATCTGTGCTCCTTTTGATCGGTCTGACTGAACGGGCGCTAGAATACTGCACACTCCGGCGACAAGTCTTTAGGCTACCGTTAGATTCGGATTAAGGATTTCTTTAGCCAGCGATGTCTTGGCGCGTCCACGGTTTCTACGCTTTCGGCCCCTACCGCCCGCGGCCCTTCAGCCCGATTGCCGGCGCCCTGCTCGAGCGTGCGCTTGACGCGCGGGATTCACGCGTCATCTTCATGGCCGTGGATCCCATCCTGGATTGCGCCCGGCCCGACCCACGCTTCGGAGCGCTGGTCGCGCGGATGGGGCTCAACCCGCAGCGGTAGCTGTCCTCGCTATTTCACGATCCGAATCGCGGGGATCTTGCCCGCCATCGTCTTGTTGAACGCGGGCACATCCACCGCGATGTGCCTGTCGAACGCGGCCTGCGCATCGGCCAACTGCTGCAGCTGATCCGCGAGGATGTCGTACGCCACATCCCGCGGCTTGTAGTCTGCGGCGCCCGCCTCGTCACCGGCGCCGAGCCCGACGGCGCCACCGAGCCAGAGCAGATTCATGTAGACCTTGTAGGCGTCGGCAAAGTACTTGTCGTCGCTGCGCAGATCCTGGCGGGTGACCAGGCGCAGTTCGGTGCCGAACAGCACGGCATCAAGGTCCATCAGCGGCTTTTCGATCTCGTCCTTGCCGCGATTCTGCTTGAGCAGGTCCTCAATCTGTTTTCGCGTGATCTCCAGCTGATTCACCACACCAGACGTGGTCGCGATCGCATCGCGAATGCGAATCTGCATCGCGGTGGATTCCACCAGATCCGCATTTGATGCCCTGATGGCGGGGTCCTTCAGCACATCAAAGGGCTCGGTGAACGACTGGCCGTTCAGCGTCAGCCGTACGGCGTACCGCCCGGGCGCAGCAATGGGCGTCCCGGTCGTCGCGCTGATCCCCCAGTGCATGACCATGCGCACTTCCTTACCCGAGAAGTCGGGCTCTTCCCAGATGTACTGGTTCTCGCGCGGCGTCGTGCGAATCTCCACCATCTTCGCCGGCTCATACTGCAGGTTCCACGACACGCGGTTCACACCCGCCCGGCCACCGGTCAGCGACTGGGTTCGAATGACCTCGCCGACGCTGTTGAGAATCTCCATCTTGACTGGGCTTGTGGGCGCCGCGGCCAGTGAGAACACGAAGTCTGCCGACCCGCTGCGCGCCTGACGGAACCCCGCCCGCGGCGTGTACAGTTTCGTCGCCGGCGGCGCCACGGGCTGCCCCGTCTGCTCAAGCACGGTGATGTCCGGCAGGATGAACAGACCGCGACCGTAGGTGGACAGCACCACATCGTGGTACCTGGGCTCATAGACCACCCAGGTCACTGGTGACGCGGGCAGGCCTTCCTTAAATTGCGTCCAGTGCGCGCCATTGTCCATCGAGTAGTAGAACGCACGCCCGGTGCCCGCAAAGAGCATCCCCGGGCGGTTCGAGTTTTCGATCGTCGACAGCACATAGTCGAGCGGATGTCCCGTGGGCAGGTCGCCAACCACTGACGACCACGTCGCGCCGTAGTCGGTGGTCTTGTAGATGTAGGGGCGCCGGTTGTCGTTGACGTGCCCATCCACCGTCACGATCGCGGTCGCCGCGTCGAACGTGGACGGCCAGATCTGCGTAATCGTGCCAAGGTCCGGCATGCCCTTCAGGTTGGCGCTCACGTCCACCCAGTTGCCGCCCCCGTTGCGCGTATACCAGACCTTGCCATCATTGGTGCCGGCCCAGAGCAGGCCGCGCTCACGCGGTGACGACGCGATGGCATACACCGTGGCGCCGGCATATTGCCCGAGGTTGTCCTGCACGACGCCGCCCGACGCGACAATCAGTCTGGGATCGCGCGTGGACAGATCAGGACTGATCTCCACCCAGCTCTGCCCCTCGTTGCTGGTCTTGAAGATCACTTCGCACCCGTAGTACACGGTCGTGGGCTCGAACGCGTCGAACGCGACCGGGGCCGTCCAATGACAGCGATGTTTCGAGAGGTTCGGCGCCGAGTCGAACGTAATCATGCTCGGCGAGACCGAACGGGCCGTGCCCTGACGGGCGTCGAACCGCGTCAGCTTGTTGCCGTAGCAGGATCCCCAGACGATGTCGGCGTCGTCTGGCTGCGGCTGGGTGAAGCCCGACTCACAGCCGCCCAGGTAGGTGTCCCACGCCGGTCCTCCGGCACGCCCGCCACGACCACCACCACCACCACCGACGCCGCCGCGCCCGGCGGCTGCCGGCGGCGCAGACTCGGGACCACCGAGCCGACCGTTGCCGGTCTGTTCCGGACTCGTGCTCGGCCCACGCATGGTGCCGTCATCCTGGCGATTGCTGTAGATCCAGTACGGCACGCGATTGTCCACAGCCACGTGGTACATCTGTCCATTCGGGAGGCGCACCGACCGCGCGCCCGCCGACGTGACAATGCTGGCGCCCCCGTCATCGGTCAACACGTACCGGGTGCCGTCGGTGGGATCAAACCAGACATCGTGGCAGTCACCGCATCCGCCGCTGATCGGGAACAGCTTGCCGCCGTCCTTGGACCGATGGAACCCGCTGTTCATGACGATGACGTCATTCGGGTCCTGCGGATTGACCCCGAGGCGGATGTAGTATCCCGCGCGCCCGATGAGCGACCGGTCCCAGCTCACCACCGTGAACGACGTGCCCCCGTCGTCTGACCGCCAGAGGGACCCCTGGTCGGCCGTCTGGATGAGCGCGTACATGCGATTCGAATCCGACGGCGCAATCGCGACGTCGATCTTGCCGACCGGCGAGCGCGGCATGCCGTTCTCCACCTTCTTCCAGGTGGCACCTGCATCTTTGGTGATGTAGACCGCGCTGCCAGGCCCACCGCTGTATTGCTGCCACGTGCGCTGCACCAGCTGCCAACTGCCTGCGATGAGGATGTTCGGATTTTGTGTATCCATGGACAGGCCGGAGCATCCTGTGTCCTGGTTCACGAACAACGAACGCGTCCAGGACTTGCCGCCATCGACGGTCTTGAAGACGCCGCGCTCCTGCTGCGGTCCAGTCCCGCGGCCGACGGCGCAGACATACACGATGTTGGGATCCGTCGGATGCACAATGACGCGGCCGATGCGCCCCGTGTCTCTCAGCCCCATGTGCGTCCATGTCGCCCCGGCGTCCACTGACTTGTAGACGCCGTCGCCCATCACGTCACTCGGACGGATCACCCAGCCTTCACCTGTGCCGGCCCACACCTGATTGTGATCAGAGGACGAGAGCGCCAGTGCGCCGATGGCCTGCACCGGCATGTTGTCGAAGACCGGCACGAAGGTGGCGCCGCTATCGGTGGACTTCCAGATACCGCCCGACGCGTTGCCAAGGTAATACGTGGTGGGGTCGCCCGGCACACCCACGACCGAGGCGATGCGGCCAGCGGGCGCCGGTCCCATGTAGCGGAACTTCAACGGGTCCACCGCCTGCACCTGCGCTCCACCACCCCCGCCTCCGCGGCCTTGCCGCATCTCGCCATCAGCACCACTCGCGACGCTGGCCTCGCGGGCAGTCGCATCGAACGACGGGGTGATCGGAATGGCAAACATGGCGACGGTCAGGGTCACCACTGCGCACAGGGTGAGGAGAAAGCGGCTGGAACGAGAAGACATGGCTGGAAGAACCTCCGTGCGACAGTCTACTGGAACGCATGCCGGTCAGGACGGCGCGATACACTTTCCCGGAGCGCCTATGCCACACTTCTTCGAACTGTCACCCAGTGGCCGCGCCGCCTGCCGCGGCTGTGGAAAGAAGATCCTCAAGGGCGACCTTCGCTTCGGGGAACGGTTGCCCAATCCGTATGCCGAAAACGACGGGGAGATGACGCACTGGTTCCATCTTGTCTGTGCCGCGTATCGACGCCCCGAGGCGCTCCTCGAGACTCTCGCGACGACCGCCGAGCCGATCGCGAACACCGATCGTCTGCGGGAACAGGCTCAGTTGGGCGTCACCGATCGTCGTCTCCCCCGCGTCAGCACCGCCGGCCGGGCCTCGTCAGGGCGGGCCACATGCCGCGCGTGCAAGGCACTCATCGCGAAGGACACCTGGCGCATCGCGCTCGTGTTTTACGACGATGGGCGCTTTGTGCCATCGGGCTATATCCACGCGGGATGCGTGCAGGGCTACCTGGAGACCACGGACATCATCGAACGCGTGCGGCATTTTTCGCCGGAGCTCAATAACGCGGATCTTGAAGGTCTGCGTGCGGCGCTTGGCACGGGCTGAAGCCCATGCCCTCCGAGCCCATGCGGTACGGAGGTCCCGGGCTTTAGTCCGGGACGGGGGACTGTCGTGAGCGCGCCAGCGCAAGGTTTCTTGCGGCGGGCTCGTAGGTGGGATCCAGTCGCAGCGCTTCAGTGAACTCGGCAATCGCTTCGGGCAAACGTCCCTGTCGTCCAAGGGCGCTTCCGAGATTCGTGCGCACGCGGGCGTCGCGCGGATTGATGCGGATCGACGCGCGATACGCCACAATCGCATCGCCTAGTCGCTCCATGGACTGGTGGGCGTCTCCAAGTTGACCGAAGGCTGCGGCGTCCTCGGGATGACGCAGGAGATACGCCTCGATGTGCCCCGTCGCCTCTCCAGGACGATCGAGATCGATCAGCACCAGTCCCAGGTTGTAGCGGGTCTCGAGGTCGTCGGGCTTGAGCCGCAGCGCCTCGCGATAGGCGCGTTCTGCTGCGTCGAATCGCCCGAGGGTTCGAAACGCACTGCCCAGGTTGTTGTGACCCTGGGGCAGATTCGGTTCAAGGCGAAGCGCGGCCTCGGTGTCACGGACGGCGGCGTCCAGTTCCCCGCGCTGCAACCGCAACCACCCGAGGTTCAGGTGCGCCATCCATGCATCAGGGTTCTTCTCGATGGTCGAGGCATACAGCGCGTCTGCGCTGACGTACTCGCCACTCTGACGCCACGTCAGGGTCGCGAGCACCGCACCAGTCGCGACGACGATGGCGACGGTGCGCCAGTGATGCGCGGACGTCCATCTGGCCAACAGCGTCGTCACGCCAGCCGCCATCGCGGCCATCACACTCAGGCTGGCCAGATACTGAAAGTGATCGGCCACGAACGAAAAGATGAACGGGTAGACATTGAAGAACCCGAGCGCAGGAAACAGCGTGCCGGCAAACAGGAGCGCGACGGCCAGTGGAGTTCTGGTGCGGGACCGCATGCGCCAGCACCACCCCAGGACCAGCAGCACAGCCAGCGGGTACAGGTATTGCCACCACACGGCCTGGCTCACATCCCAGCGCGGATAGACAAACGTCAGGTTCACCGGCCACGCCAGGGTGACCACGTAGAACACCAGTGCGCGTCCAGCAATCAATCCCCGCTCAACGAAGGTAAAGTCGAATGCCGGCCCGGACGCCCCGATATATTCGCGCTCGACCCAGACCGTGCCCAGGCCCGCTGCCAGACCCATCACCAGGAACGGTACAAGGGGCATGACATCTTCCCGCCACCGCAGTGATCCCCGTTGCCACCAGAACACCACAAGCAAGGCGGCAGGCAGCGTGACGGTCACCGACTTCGACAGCACCGCGAGCACAAACAGACACAGGGCCCACGCGTAGAGAGCCCACCGGCGTTCCGCGTCGAAACGCAGATAGACCATCGCTGCTCCGAGGTACCAGACACCCGACAGCGTGTTCTTGAGTTCGGTGATCCAGGCGACCGATTCCACATGCACTGGGTGCAGCGCGAAGATGACCCCTGCGAGCACGGCCCCGGGCACGTGAAGCCGGCGAAGCACGACGACAAAGAGCGCCGCGCACAACCCGTGGAGCGTGGCATTTACGAGGTGATACCCAAGCGTCTGGTCGCCGAACACACGATGCAGGAGCCAGAATGCGGAATGGAGCACCGGGTAGTACTGCTGCGTCGCCCCCAGCTCAAACCAGATGCGCCACAATCCCTCGGTCGATTGCAATGCGCTCGTCGTCACATGCGCGTGGTCATCCCATAACATCCCGCCGTGCCAGACCGGCGCGTACGCCAGCACTGTGGCGACGACCAACCCCAGGAAGACGACCCATGTGCGGCCATGGGATTGAGATGGAACTGACTGTCTCACACA
Organism: uncultured Solibacteraceae bacterium; assembly: GCA_964489685.1. GTDB lineage: Bacteria > Acidobacteriota > Vicinamibacteria > Vicinamibacterales > SCN-69-37 > SYFT01. The sequence goes on from CAZAZR010000099.1 coordinate 8,137, forward strand.
CTCATTCGCCGGGCACGTTCGGCAGGTGCGCCATTGCCTCGGCCACCTTCTCTTCCGGGTACTCGTAGTCCTGCAGTTGCCCGCGATGGTAGGCCTCGTAGGCCGTCATGTCGAAGTGCCCGTGGCCTGACAGGTTGAAGGCGATGACCTTCTTCTGCCCCTTCTGTTTGCAGGTGAGCGCTTCGTCGATGGCCACGCGGATCGCGTGTGCACTTTCGGGAGCGGGGATGATGCCCTCAGCCTTGGAGAACTGCACCGCCGCGGCAAACGTGTCGAGCTGCCGGACGGCGCGTGCCTCGATGTCACCGTGTTCCACGAGTGCGCTCACGCTGGGAGACATCCCGTGATACCGCAAGCCGCCAGCATGAATGCTCGGTGGGATAAAGGTATGCCCCAGCGTGTGCATTTTGACGATGGGGGCGGTGGCGGCCATGTCGCTCCAGTCGTAGGTGTACCTGCCGCGGGTCATGCTCGGGCACGACGCCGGTTCGGCCGCGATGATCCGGCTCTTCTTCCCCGCCGTCAGGTTCTGGTGGAGGAACGGATACGCGAAGCCGGCAAAGTTCGAACCGCCGCCCGCGCACCCGATCACGAAATCGGGATATTCGTCGGCCATCTCCATCTGCTGAAGCGCTTCCTGGCCGATGACGGTCTGGTGCATGAGCACGTGGCCGAGCACCGAGCCCGGAGAGTACTTCTTGGTGCCGCCGCTCGTGGCCGCTGCTTCCACGGCCTCTGAGAGCGCGAGGCCTAGTGTCCCGGGGCTGTCGGGGTCCTGGTCGAGCACGGCGCGGCCGGCATGCGTGCGGTCGCTGGGGCTGCCGTATACCTGGGCGCCAAAGTTTTCCATGATGATGCGGCGGTACGGTTTCTGGCCGTAGCTGAGCTTCACCATGAACACTTCCAGATCCATGTTGAAGAAGTTGCACGCCATGGCCATGGCCGCGCCCCACTGGCCGGCACCCGTCTCGGTGGTCATCGCCTTGGTGCCGGCTTCTTTGTTGTAGAAGGCCTGCGGCACAGCGGTATTGGGTTTGTGCGATCCGACCGGCGACACGCCTTCGTACTTGTAGTAGATGTGTGCCGGCGTGTCGAGCATCCGCTCGAGGCGCACCGCGCGCAGCAGCGGCGTCGGCCGCCACAACTTGTAGATCTCGCGCACCGGCTCTGGGATTTCTATATACCGCTCGGCGCTGACCTCCTGCAGAATCAGGCTCATCGGAAACAGGACGCTGAGAAAGTCGGGCGTCAGCGGTTCCATGGTGCCGGGATGCAGAAATGGCGGCAGCGGCACCGGCATGTCCGCATTGATGTTGTACCAGGCTTTGGGAAGCTTGCTCTCATCCAGCAGGTACTGGTGTCGCTCGCCCATGGGGTCTCCTTCAGATTGATGCGGGCCACACGGTACCACACCCGAACGCGAAGCTAGCATTCGCAAGGTGTCGAAGATTCCAGGTGACCAGGAAGTCCATGCCATTGACCGCCGCGACAGCCACGTGCGCCGCATCCATCCTCGCCTTTACGGCAGGGCACCACGCGCGCGGCGGCCTTGAAACCCAGCCTTCCAGAGAAACAGAACCTTCATATCCTTCACGCCTCGTGTGAGAGTAGAATCCGCCGAGTGACCCCCACCGCGGAGTGGCTGAAGACGGTCGGCCTCGAGAAATACGGCCCGATCTTCGACGAGCACGAAATCACCCTCGAGGTCCTGCCACACCTGACGGAATCCGATATCGACCAGCTCGGTCTTCCCACCGGGCCGCGACGCCGGCTGGTCATTGAGATCAGGGCGCTCGCCTCAGCTGAGAATCGTCCCGTCGTCATCGCCCCTGCAGGCGGAGCACATCCGGTCGCACCACGAGGCGCCGAGCGCCGCCAGCTCACCGTGATGTTCTGCGATCTCGTGGGGTCCACATCCCTGGCCGAGCGCATGGACCCCGAGGAACTGCGTGAGCTGATGCAGACCTACCGCAAAGCCTGCGGTGATGTGGCCGCACGGTACGAGGGACACGTCGCCCAGTATCTGGGCGACGGACTCCTCATCTATTTCGGCTGGCCGGTCGCCCATGAGGACGATGCCCAGCGCGGCGTGCGCGCGGCCCTGGAAATGGTTCAGGCCGTCAAAGACATTCTCGCCGTGCAGCCGCTGGCGGTTCGTATCGGGTTGGCCACCGGCCCGGTCGTCGTGGGCGAAGCGTCGCGCGAGGGACATACCGAGGCGAATCTGGCTGTGGGAGAAACGCCGAACCTTGCGGCGCGTCTGCAGGGATTGGCGGCTGCCCACGAAGTGGTCATTGCGCCCGCCACGCGTCGGCTGATCGCCGATGCGTTCGCGCTGACGGATCTTGGGGCGCGGTCGATCAAGGGCATCGCCGAGCCGGTGCAGGCGTGGCGCGTGGACGCCGTGCACAGGACGAAGGGGCGCTTCGAAGCCGCGCATGGCGGCATGGAGCTCTCGCCCCTGATTGGCCGCGACGAGGAGATCGCGCTGCTGCTGCGCCGATGGCATCAGGCGGTTGGCGGCGAAGGACAAGTGGTCCTCATCGGCGGCGAGGCCGGCATCGGCAAGTCGCGGCTCAGTCAGGCGCTCCGCAAACGCATCGTCGAACCACATGGCGTCGTCCGCTACCAGTGCTCGCCGTATCACCTGAATTCCGCGCTGTATCCCTTCATCGAACAGTTCGAGTTCCAGGCGGGTTTTTCGCGCGATGACACCGCCGAACAGAAGCTGGACAAGATGGAAGCCGCACTCGTCGGCAGCGCGGCCGAGGTCGCCGAGGCGGCACCATTGTTCGCCGCCGTACTGTCGTTGCCCACCGATCGCTATCCAGCCCTGAAAGTCTCGCCGCAGAAGCAGAAGGAGAACACGCTTGACGCCCTGGCCGCGCAGCTTGAAGCGCGGGCCCGTCGCGAGCCGGTCCTGATGCTGTTTGAGGATGTGCATTGGGTGGACCCCACCAGCCAGGAGCTGCTCGAGGTGCTGGTGCCCAAACTCCAGAACCTCCCGATGCTGCTGGTCACCACCTACCGGCCGGAGCATGCGCCGCCGTGGGCGGGCCAGCGCGGTGTCACCACGCTCACCCTCAACCGACTGGGACGGCCGCAGGTGGCTCAACTGGTGGACAAGGTCACCGAAGGTCGATCGTTGCCGCCCGAAGTGCTCGCCGAGATCCTGTCGCACACCGATGGTGTGCCGCTGTTCGTGGAGGAGTTGACCAAGTCGGTGCTCGAATCGGGCTTGCTCACCGAACGCGGCGGCCAATATGCCTTGCTGGCGCCGCTGGGGGCACTGGCGATTCCCACCTCCTTGCGCGACTCGCTGGCCGCGCGCCTCGATCGCCTGGCACCAGTCAAAGAGATCGCACAGATTGGCGCGTGTATCGGACGGGAATTTTCCTACGACCTGATCTCGCGTATCTCGACGCTCAGCGGCGAACGGCTGGAGGCCGCGCTCGAGCGGCTCGTCGAGGCCGGCCTGGTCATGCGTCGCGGTGCGCCGCCAGACGCCAACTACATCTTCAAACATGCCCTGATGCAGGACGCGGCCTACGATTCACTGCTCAAGAGCCGGCGCCACCAGTTGCACGCGATGATCGCGCATGTCCTCCAGACCGAATTCGCGAATCGCGTGGCGCACGAACCGGAATGGCTGGCACACCACTACACACAAGCCGGCGACCTGGCCGCTGCCGTTCCTCTGTGGCGCGACGCCGGCGAACTCGCGATCGAACGCGTGGCCCTGGTGGAAGCCGTGGCCCACTTCCAGAAGGGTCTGTCACTGCTCGATCAACTGCCAGTCTCCCCCGACCGCGACGCCATCGAACTGACGATTCGCGAGAAACTCAACGCGGCGTGGGCGGGGCTGCGTGGATGGGCCGCCTCGGAAATCGACGCCAACTCGGCGGCGATCCTGCGGCTGGCCACGAGCCAGCACAACACACGAAGCTTGATTCTGGGCCTCTGGTGGATGTGGACCAGTACCATCACCCAGGGCCGAATCGCTGATTCGCTGCCGTTCGCCGAGCGCTTGCTCACCGAAGGCCGCGAAACAGGCGACCTTGATTTGCAGATCTTCGGACATGCCACCCTCATGGTGCCGCGCTTCTTCATGGGCCAGCTCGCCGAGGCGCGTGAACACCTGGACCGCGTGCTCGCCCTGTACGACCCGCAACGCGCCGAGCAGTGGATTCAGTTGACCGGCCACGACCTGCGGACCTTCGTGGAGGTCTACGGCTGCCAACTCATCTGGATGCAGGGCCATCCGGATCAGGCACAGCAGATGAGTGACCGAAGCGGCACCCATGCCCGCTCAGTCGGCCACGCGTTCAACCTGGTCTGGGCGTTGACGTTTAATGCGTACACGTTCGTCTATCGGCGCGAGCCCGATCGCCTGCTGGAACGGCTGGACGAAGTGGACCGTCTCGCGCGGGAGCAGGGCATCGCCTTCATCTACCAGGTCTCCACGCCTCAGGCCTCGGGCCTGGCGCACCTGCACGCCGGTCGGCCCCAGGACGCCGTGCGCGTGCTGCGAACCGGGATCGAAAGCTGGACGAGCCGCGGCGGACACGTCCGCGTTCCGTTCCTCAAGTCTGCACTCGCTGAGGCGCTGGCCCTGCAAGGCGACTTCGACACCGCCCTGAATCTCATCGACGAATGCATCGAACAGATCGAGCGGCCCGCATGGCAGGAAAGACTCTGGCTGCCGGAGATCCTCCGCCTCAAAGGCTGGATGCTGATGCGCCAGGGGCGCGACGACGAAGCCGAAGTGGCCTTGCGCGAGTCGCTCAAGACGGCCACAACGCAACAGGCCAGGTCGTGGGAACTGCGCAGCGCCACGACCCTGGCCACCCTCCTGGTTCGGCGGGGGCAGCGCGACGACGCGCGTGCGCTGCTGATGCCCGTCCTTGGCTGGTTCACGGAAGGATTTGAGACCAGGGACCTCGCTGACGCCAGGGCGCTCCTCAAGGCACTGGGGAGTTGACCGACGACCGGGTTCGCTCCAGAATAGCGTCCTCGCAACGCACGTTCCTCTACGGAGAGCCTTCAGTCATGAGCACATCAGCCGCCGGCAAGACATTCCCCCCCGCACTGGTCAGGGCGCACAAGAACTACGTCAACGCCATCAACTCGAACAACACCGATCGCGTGATGGCCAACTACGACAAGGGCGCGGTGGTGATGCAGCCCGATGGCCCACTGGTGACCGGACACGCCCCCATCCGGAAATGGGTCGCCGACTACTTCTACGGCTACAAGACACATTGGGTGAAGGTGTCGAAGGTGATGTGGATGGCTGGAGACTACGGCTTCGATCAGGGACTCGACACCGCGGTTGACAAGCCGATCCTGCGGAACAAGGCCGGCACGATCACCGGCTACGGCAAACCGATCAAGCAGAACGTCAAGGGCATCCTGATCTACAAACGGCAGAAGGATGGCGAGTTCAAGGTGTATCGCGACATCTGGAACAGCAACGTGGCGCCAAAGGGATAGGTTGCGCGTCTACACGGTCGGGTCGTCGCCGGCGCCTTCGTCGGCGACGTTCTCGGGCGGCGGGTCGCACGTGGCGGCCCATGGCACCAGAGCCGCGAGCGACGAAGGGCGGTCGTCAGGGTTGACGCGCAGAGCACTCGCCATGAACGCATAGAGTTCGTCGCTGACGCCACTCCCCAGTTCACGGGCGGGTGGCAAATGCAGGTCCGCCTTCTGCTGCACCAGACCAAACAGGTTCTTGGCGTTAAACAGGTGCCGCCCCGTCAGCAACTCAAACGCCAGACACCCGAGCGCATACACATCCGTCCGGCGATCGAGGCGTCCGCGATCGAGTTGCTCGGGCGCCATGAACGCCGGCGTTCCCATCACGAATTCCTCTGCGGCTCCCGTCTCGTCATCGCCAGGCAACGCGATGGGCACGGCCAGTCCGAAGTCGGTGAGCTTGACGCGGCCCGCGCGCGTGATCATCACGTTGGCGGGTTTGAGGTCGCGGTGGACGAGGCCGCGGCCGTGCACGTATTCGAGTGCGCACGCGAGCTGGCCGAGGATGGCGCGCACCTGCGGCTCGCCCAGTCGTCCCCGCAGCTTCACGAGCCGGCGCAGGTCCATGCCGTCGCACAACTCCATCACCAGGAAGTAGGTGCGGTAGGCAGGGAACAAGCGCTTCAACCGCGCGATGTTTTCGTGATCCAGACTCTGATGAAGCAAGGACTCCTGGTGAAAACGCGCCAGAGCCGCGGCGTCGTAAATGAGCCGGTAGCTCATCATCTTGAGCGCGACAATTTCACCAGAAGACTCCTCCTGCGCCTGATACACCACGGACATGCCGCCGCGTCCAATGCTCTGGAGGATGCGGAATCCTTCAATGCGCTTGTCCCCGAACCCATCGTGAAAGCTGCGCCCGAGTCGATCGGCCACAAGCTTCGTCAGCACCAGGCCAAGCTCAAGGTGCCGCACGGCCAGCGCGTCAAACGCCGCCGTGGGCACGAGCAGCGCCCTGACCGGCGTGTCGGCGATCACATCGGCGGTCCGCGCCTCGCGGGTGACGAGGGCCATCTCACCCGCAATGTCGCCACCCCTGAAGCGGCCCAGCAAATGACCGCCAGCCTCACCTTGGAGGCGTGCGTGTGCGGTGCCTTCAAGGAAGATGAAGAGGCCATCGCCCACGTCGCCCTGCCTGATCATCAGGTCGCCCGGCTGATACGCGCGCTCCTCGGCCGCCGCAAACATCTCCCGCATGGCAAGGTCCGACATGCCCGACAGCGGCCGGCAACGCCGAAACAGGGTCCAGGTCAGCGGGTCCATGGTCGTGTCACCACTCCGCGATGTCGATCACGGTGGGCGGGCGCACCAACCGGTAGTCGTCGTTCACGACGCTGACGTTGTAGATAAGGACGCCTTGGTAATCGAAGCGACCGTGCCCGCCATGCAGGTGGCCGCACACCACCAGACGCGGCCTGATGCGCCCGATGGCAGAGAGCAACTCCGCACTGCCCAGATGCTCTATACCCGCAGCGCCGGGATGGTCAAAGCGATCACCGTGCCGATGGGGCGGCTGGTGCGTGACCAGGATGTCGGTGCCCTCCGGGATCGCCGCGTAGACCTCGGCCAGGCCGTCTGGCGACTTCATGAACGCCCAGTCGCCGAACTCGCGCGACCACGGCGACGCCCAGACCGAGATCGTCCCACCGCCGGCGCGTGACGCGGGCACCCTCGTGACAGCGTCCACGAGAATCTGTCCCTCAGGTGCCGTGAGCGAACCGCTGCCGAAGTGGCACCTCTGCCCGCACCAGTCGTGATTGCCCCACGTGAGGATCTTGTGCGTGGCCGGAGCGTTCGCCAGCCAGGGCCTGGCGTGTTCGTC
>CAZAZR010000100.1:0-15268 GCA_964489685.1 uncultured Solibacteraceae bacterium
GGGCGTCTCGATCAAGCCGGCCGATGGCATGGAGCGCATGAAGCTGGACATGTCGGGTGGCGCGGCGGTCGCTGCGGCCATGCGCGCGCTGGCGGTGCTGAAGGCGCCGCGGCGAGTCGTGGCCGTGATTCCGATGGCCGAAAATGCCGTGGGCGGTCGCGCGATGCGCCCCGGCGATGTGCTGGTGGCGGCCAGCGGTACGACCGTGGAGATCATCAACACCGACGCCGAAGGGCGGCTGATTCTTGGCGACGCGTTGTGGTACGCGCAGCAACTGGGTGCCACACACCTGGTGGATGTCGCCACGTTGACCGGCGCCTGCGTAGTCGCCCTGGGTCGTGCGGCCTCTGGCCTGTTCGGCACGCCGTCCACGTGGACCGATCACGTGAGGAGCGCGAGCCAGCGCGCGGGCGACCGCCTGTGGCCGATGCCCTTGTTCGATGACTACCGCGACATGTTGCGCAGTGATATCGCCGACATCGCGAATTCGGCGGGACGATGGGCAGGCGCCAATACGGCGGCGATGTTCCTGCGCGAGTTCGTCAAGGATGTGCCGTGGGCGCATCTCGACATCGCCGGCACCGCATGGCTGGACGAGCGTCGTCCCTATCAGCCCAAGGGCGCGACAGGTGCGGCGGTCCGTACGTTCATCGAACTCGGCCTGACCCCGTCGGCGTAGTCTCATCGCTCTGGAGCGATGGACTGATGTGGGGCATGTGGCTCGATTCCGGCCGGCGTCGGCGGTTCCACTGAATCAGCGCATATCCCACCATCAGCCCCAGTGGCACCGCGGCGACCGCGAACACGCCGGCCAGGCTTAACGCGCCGACCAGCACGTCAACAACCGTCAGTTCCTCGGTCGGCGGACGGATGATCTCAACGATGAACGGTTTCGCTTCCTGGGGAAGAAACACGAGCCTCCAGTGTAGATCAACGCCCGGTGGCGGCCGCCGTGGTCGTGACCTTTTTCAATGACGCCTGGTATTTGATGACCGCGTCGGCCAGAGCCTGCGCGATACGCTGCCGATACGCGTCGCCCTTGAGCAAGGACGCTTCCGGTTTGTTCGTGAGAAAGGAAATTTCCGCCAGCACACTGGGCATTTGTGCGCCAATCAGCACCACAAACGGCGCCTGTTTGACGCCCAGGTCCACCAGGGCTTTGTTCTGGGTGCGCATGGCGCGCACCATGGTGGTCTGAACAATCTGCGCGAGTTCCCGCGACTCTTTCATCTTGTTGTGAAGCGTGATCTGCTGCACCAGTTGCGGCAGGCGGCCCATGGACGTGCTGCTGCCGGCATTCTCGCGCGCGGCAACGGCCTCGGCGTCGGCATTCGTGGCAAAGTTCAGAAAGTAGGTTTCGACGCCCTTGGCAGCCACGCGCCGGCTTGCGTTTGCGTGAATCGAGAGAAAGAGGTCTGCGCCCTCCCGATTGGCGATCGCGGTGCGTTCTTCGAGTGGGATGAAGTGATCCGTGCGGCGCGTGAGGACCACGTCGATGCCCGGTTGCTTCTTCAGCAGCTTCTCCACCCGCTGCGCGATGTCGAGCACCAGCGCCGATTCCACCAACCCGTTCGCCTGCGCGCCCGGGTCGTGGCCACCGTGCCCGGCATCAATGACGATCCTCGAAATTCCGAGGCCCAGCTGACGCGCCAGCGAATAGTCGCCGCCCGACGTGGCTGACGGCGGCGCAGGCGGCAGAATCGGCGGCGGTGTCGGTGCGGGTTTGGCCGTGCTCGGTGGTGTTGGCGGACGCGCGGCGGGGGCACTGCCGGTCACCGGTGTGTTGGACACCGGAGCCGCAGCATCACCTTCGAGGTCGATGACAATGCGGTAGGGGTGGTAGACCCAGAACACACTGTGACGCGGCGCGCCTGCCAGGTCGACCACGACGCGAATCGTCCGAGCGTCCTGGCGCCCCACGCGGGCGGAAGAAACCGCCGAACCCGCCAGGCCTTCGAGCTGTGCCGCGAGCGCCGCGTCGAATTGCGAATCGCGCAGGTCGAAGAACAGGCGGTCCGGGCCGGCAATGCGTTCGGCCGCCACCAGGACTTCACGGTCGAGTTCAAACGTCAGTCGAGTGCCATTCGACAGCGCGCCCCGCGTCACGCTGCGCAGGGTTGCCGGTGTGGATGGCGGCGCGGTGACGACGGGCGCTGTGGCTGCCGCTGCGGGCCCAGGCGCGGAGGCCCGGCCCGCAGGTGGGGCTGCAGGTTTTGACAACGCTCCCAACTGGGCTTGAACCTGTGCGCTCCACTTGCTCGTGGGGTACTCGCGCCGCAGCGTGTTCAAGAGTCGGGTCGCCGTCGCCAGGTCAGCCTGCTGCCGAAAGCGCTCCCAGGCAAACCGGGCAGTCAGCGCTCCGTTCCACAGCGCGTCGTCGCTGAAACCGCTCCGGGGGTAACGCAGCACCACGTGCTCGTAGGCGCTCGTGGCCGCACGCAGGCCGGCGACAGTGGGCGACTTGCGTGCGGTGGCTTCCCTGGTCTGTGCGCGCTCGTACAGGACACCGGCGGTCTGGGCGCTGGCCGCCTCAGGGGAGCCCAGGCCCGCCCACACCGCAAGCAGCACCCCGAGCACACGGGGCGCGATGGCCGGCACGACGCGGGTCAGAAGGGGAGGCGTGCTCATACTTCTCTCAGTTGCGCGTCCACTTCCTCGAAGTAATTGGACTCGACCAGCACTTCGCGCTTGCCATTGACGGCCGGCGACACCACGCCGTCCATCTCCATCATGTCCACCAGGCGTGCGGCGCGGCTGAAGCCGATGCGCAACCGTCGTTGCAGGTACGAGATCGACGCTTGTCCGCTCGAGACAATAATCCGGGCGGCCTCGTCGTACAGGTCGTCTTTGTCGAACTCCAGGTGCTGGCTCGTTTTCTCTTCAGCGGTGATCGACGTGTCGTAGACGGGCTTGCCCTGCTTGCGCAGGAAGCTGCACACCCGGGCGGTTTCCTGTTCTGAGATGTACGGCCCGTGCACACGGACGAACCGCGAGGAGGCCGGCGCCAGATACAGCATGTCGCCCTTGCCCAGCAGCTGTTCGGCGCCGTTGCCGTCCAGAATCGTACGCGAGTCGATCTTCGACGCCACGCGGAACGCGATACGCGCCGGCAGGTTGGCCTTGATCAGTCCCGTGATGACGTCCACCGAGGGCCGCTGCGTGGCCAGAATCAGGTGTATGCCCACAGCGCGAGCCATCTGCGCCAACCGTGCGATCGATTCTTCCACCTCCTTGCTGGCCACCATCATCAGGTCTGCCAACTCGTCAATGATGACGACGATGAAGGGGAGAATTTTCAGGGGCTCGCCCGCTTCCTGTTCGACCTGATCCTTCTGCGTCTCCTTCAACTCGGCCAGCATGGCCTTGATGTTCCGGTTGTACTGCTCGATGTTGCGGACGCCCTGCTTGGCGAGCGTCTTGTAGCGTTCTTCCATCTCGCGTACGGCCCATCGCAGCGCGTTTGCGGCCTGTTTGGGGTCAACCACCACCGGGGTCATCAGGTGAGGGATGTCCTCATACATGCCCAACTCCAGGCGCTTGGGATCGATCATGATGAAGCGAACCTCGTCGGGCGTCGCGCGATACAAGATGCTCGTGAGCATGGCGTTGACGCTGACCGACTTGCCGGCGCCGGTGGAACCGGCAATCAGCAGGTGCGGCATCGACGCCAGGTCGGTCATCATCGGCTCGCCGTGAATGGTTTTGCCCATCGCCATCGTCAGGCGCGAGGCCGAGCGGGTGTACCCGTCGGATTCGAGCAACTCGCGCAACGAAATCGGTTCACGGGTGGCATTGGGGATCTGGATGCCCACGGTGGACTTGCCAGGGATCCGATCGATGAGAATCGATTCGGCCCGCATCGCGAGGCACAGGTCTTCGGCCAGGCCCGTAATGCGGCTGTATTTGACGCCGGCATCCGGCTTGAATTCGAACGTGGTCACGACCGGGCCGGGATGAATCTGCACCACCGTGCCCTCAACCGAAAACTCGCGGCACTTGTCTTCCAGCAGCCGCGCCGACTCCATCAGTTCCCGCTCGTCGAATTTCTGCGAGGCCTTGGCGCTGTCGAGCAGCGTGAGCGGCGGCATCACGTATTCGCCCTTGCGTCGCTCGGGAAGGGGGCGAACTTCCCGGTTCTCAAGCGGCAGGCTGGGGGTCGTGGGCTGGGCTCGCTTGATCGCCGGGGGCTTGGCAACCGGCCGGCCATTGGCGCCCTGAGCGATCGCGGTGTCATCCTCACCGTCGGCTGAGGTGCGCCCGGTCTGACGCGCGGCCTTGAGTACGGCGGCAGCGTCGGCCGCTTTGATGGCGATCTCCGGCGCCTTGTCGCGCCCTGCTTGTTTGACGTGTTTGTCGACGATCTGCTGGCGTTCCTTCACGCGACGACGTTCAGCCTGGCGCGCCTGGAACCCAGCCCAGAGTCCGGTCGATCGATCGCGCACGGCTCCCGCCGCAGCTTCAGACGCCCGGCCAAACGAAAACTGCGTGGCCAGAATCACGGCGAGCGCCATGAGCGCCATCAGCAGCACGACGGCTCCCGTTTGGGCCAGGTACGCCACCAGCACCGAAGCCACCAACTCTCCGATAACTCCGCCGGCGGCGAAGGGACGGACACTGGGAGCAAACGCCCCAAATGCGAGCGACAGGAGCGCCGCCGAGCAGAGGAAGAACAGCCCGGCGCCCACCAGCTTCGTGTACGCCGCGTCGATGGAATGGCACCAGAACGCTCGCCAACCGAGAATGCTCAGGGCCGCCGGAATGAGGTAGGCCGCGTAGCCCAGTAACTGAAATGAAAGTTCCGCGACGAACGCGCCAATCCGGCCGGCGAAGTTCACCGCGTTCGTGCCCGTGCCGTTGTTGAAAAACCACGTGGGGTCGGTGGGCGTGTAGCTCATCAGGGCGATGAGCCAGATGATCATCACCGCGAAGAGGGCCACCCCCGTGATTTCGCTCACACGTCGAGAACTGGCAGTATCAGGCACCGGTTGCGCTCCTCACATCTCCATCACGACCGGCAGCACCATGGGGCGCCGGCCGGCTCGCCTGCGGAACATCCGCTGCACTTCGAGCCGAATGCGTTCTTTCACCAGGCCGGGGTCGGTGCGCTCTTCGCGCGGCGCCTCGGCCAGCGCCGACGAGAGCAGTCCCGGGTCGTCCCGCAAGAGGTCGTCAAGCCGGGGATCGGTGGCCATGCCACGAGCAATGATCTCGGGGGCGCGTTCGATCGCCCCGGTCTGGCCGTTGATGGCGACCACCGCCACAACTAATCCGTCTCCCGCCAGGTGGCGCCGATCCCGCAGGACTTCGTCGCCCACTTCGCCCATCCGGGTGCCATCAACGAGCACGCGCCCGGTCTGAATCCGGCCCACGACTTTGGCCCCATTTGCATCAAATCGCAGGACATCCCCGTCCTCCAGCATCTGCACCGAGGTCGTCGGGCACACCGCCCTGGCCAGGCGGGCGTGCTGGGCAAGTTGCCGGTACTCCCCATGTATCGGCACGAACACCCGCGGCTGCACCAGGGAAAGGACCAATTTGAGTTCCTCGGCCGACCCATGGCCGGACACGTGCACGTGTTTCATGCCGTCCGTGATGATTTCGGCACCCCGTTTCGCCAGGTGGTTCATCACCCGGCCGATGGCCTTTTCGTTGCCCGGAATGGCTCGGGCTGAAAACACCACCACGTCGTCGTCCTCAATCTTGACGTAGCGGTGGTCGTCGATCGCGATGCGCGGCAGCGCGGCCATGGGCTCGCCTTGTGACCCCGTGCAGAGGCAGAGGATGTCCTGCGGCTCATAGTCGCGGATGTCGCTGTCGGCGATTTGGAGCCCGCCAGGAATGCGCAACGCGCCAAGGCGTGCGGCGGTTTCGGAATTGCGCACCATCCCGCGGCCCACGAACGCCACCTTGCGTTCGAACTGATCGGCGAGGTCCACCAGGACCTGCATCCGGAAGATGGACGTGGAGAACGACGCCACAATGATTTTGCCGGGCGCGCTGCTGAAGACCTCCTCGAACCCGGGGATGACATCGCGATCGGAACCCGTCACACCCGGGGTTTCAGCGTTGGTGCTGTCTCCGAACAGTGCGAGTACGCCCTGTGCGCCCAACTCCCCAAGCCGGTGCAGGTCGAAGCGCTGACCGTCCAGCGGCGTCTGATCGATCTTGAAATCGCCCGTATGGATGATCACGCCCTGAGGGGTGTGAATGGCAAGCGCCATCGCGTCGGGAATGCTGTGCGTGACGCGCAGGAACTCGATGGTGAAGGGGCCGACCTCGATGCGCTGTCGTGGCGCCACCGCGATGAGCCGGCCGTCGTAGTCCACGCCATGTTCGTCGAGCTTGGGTGTGACCATGGCGAGTGTGAACGGCGATCCATAGACCGGGCCGTTGAAGTGAGGCATCACATACGGCACGGCGCCAATGTGGTCCTCGTGACCGTGCGTGAGAATGAGGGCCGCGATGCGGCCTTTGTACATGTCGAGCGTTGCAACATCCGGGATCACCAAATCGACCCCGAAGAGTTCAGGCTCCGGGAACATGACGCCAGCGTCCACCAGCAGGGCCGTGTCCCCGCAGGCGACAAGCATCATGTTCATGCCGAACTCACCGAGGCCCCCGATAGGGATGACCTCGACGGCAGGCGCGCCAACAGCAGTACTCTGAGCCGTCATCATCGACAGCGACCTTCAATCTCTCGCTCGGACACCAGCCTCTTGACGAGCGGAAGCTCGCCTGCAAAAGGCAGGACTACGACGCGGGTGCGTCGTGCAATCAGTCAATGTGCCCGACCTGTGGGTCGCTGGGAAGACCCGGAAAACAGGCAGGAATACAGGCAAAACTATAACACAGCGGCTCAGGACGTACAAGCCGGTTCAGCCGGCCGTGCGGACCGAGACAAACAACTCGGTCAGCTTCGCGAACTCGGCCAGCGTCAACGTTTCGGGGCGGCGTTTGCCATCAATGCCGGCGAGCGCCAGTACCGCCGGAGCCGTGGCATCGAAGTGCTTCAAGGCGTTCGTCAGCATCTTTCGCCGTTGCATAAACGCGGTCTTGACGACCTGTTGAAACACCAGTTCATCGACGATGCGCACCGGACTGCGCCGGAAGGTCAACCGCACGACGCTGGAACGTACCTTGGGCGGCGGTGAGAATGCGGTCGGTGGCAGGTCGAGCTTGCGCTCGATGTCCGCGTAAATCTGCGCGAAGACGCTAAGCACGCCGTACGCCTTGGTGCTCGGTTTCGCCACCAGCCGGTCTGCCACTTCGCGCTGCACCATCAGCGTGGCATCAGTGAAGATGGCATGCGCGCGCGAGAGTTCGATGAGGCGGAACAGAATAGGCGACGAGATGTTGTAGGGCAGGTTGCCCACCACTCGAAAGCGTCGTGGTGCGCCGGCTGGCCCGTCGTCAGAGGGCGGCCGGTTGGGTTGCAGGGCCGTGAGGAACGGCACCACGTCGGTGCGCAGGAAGTCGGCCGTCATGAGACTGACGTTCGGGGGGACTCGCCCGGCCAGGTCTCCTGCCAGGTCGCGGTCGATCTCCACGGCGAGGATGGGGGCGCCGGTTGCGGCAAGCGGCATGGTGATCGCGCCGGTCCCGGGGCCGATTTCAAGCAGCACATCCTGTGGCTGCACGTCGATGGTCTTGACCACCTTCGCCGCCCAGGCATCAGCCAGAAAGTGCTGGCCAAACCGCCGGCGGGGACGATGACCCGCGGGGGGACGAGTGGAATGGGACGTGGCCACGGCATCGAGTGTATCCGGTGTCAGGTGCCCTGTAGTGCTTGACACGTTTGAGAAGTACGAACGGCCCCTGCTGGTCGTGACCGCCGTGGCGATCGGGTTCCTGATGGGGGTGGTCGCGACGGTAGCGTTTGTCTGGAAACTGCGCGAGGCGCCACAACGGCCAGGGGAACCGCACGTGATGGGACCCGCAAGCACGAAGCAATCGACATCATGGCGCCGCGCAACACGCCGGTTGTCGCGATTGAGGACGGCACCATCGCCAAGCTCTTCTACGGCGCCAACGGCGGCATCACGCTGTATCAATTCGATCCGTCGTCACAATTCGTCTACTAGTACGCCCACCTGGAGCGTGTTGCGAACGGACTGAAGGAGGGCGCGCGCATCAGTTGCCATCAGGTGATGGGCTATGTGGGCACGTCGGGCAATGCGCCAAGTGACACGCCTCATTTGCACTTTGCGATCTTCAAGACGTCCAACCCGAAGCAATGGTGGCAGGGCACGGCGCTGGACCCCTATCGGGTGCTGAAGTAGGCCAACCGCGATTCATCGCCCGCACGCGCGAATGGGACGGTCTACGTTCGCGGCTCGCGCGGCTCGTCGTCGCCGCGCCAGTATTTCTCTTCAATCTCCATGATTTCGTCTTCGGAGAGGCCGAAGTAGTGACCCACTTCGTGAATCAGCGTTTCGCCGATGCCCACGACGATGTCGTCTTCGTCGGCGCTGTCTTCGAGAATCGGCAGCCGGAAAATCGAAATCTTGTCGGGCAGGACGTTGCCATGGGCCCACTGGCGTTCGGGCAGCGGCGTCCCCTCGTAGAGCCCGTAGATGGTATCGGGCGGCTCGACTTCGACCTCGCGCAGTTGATCGACGGTCGGCTCGTCCTCGACCACGATGGCCATGTTGACCATCGCATCGCGGAAGCGCTGAGGCAGCGACGCGATCGCTTCGTCGACAAGGCGTTGGAACCGGGCGGGAGGGAAGTCGTCGGAAGTCATTGACGTCGATAGTACGCGCAAGACGCCCGGATCGCGCAACGCTCGCAGAGGGGCGTTGGCTTGCAGATGCGTCGCCCGTGAAGGATCAGCGTGTCGGATGCGCGCGTCCAGCGGTCTGGCGGAATCAGCGTCATCAGCCGCTTTTCGGCCTTGACCGCATCGTCGCCGGCCTTGGCTGAAATGAGGCCGACGCGGGTGGCGACGCGAAGCACGTGGCGATCCACCGGCAGCCCGGGAAGGTTGAACGCATGCCCGCGGACCACGTTGGCGGTCTTTCTTCCCACGCCAGGCAGGGCGACGAGGGCGTCCATGTCAGACGGGACTTCGCCCGCATGTTCGTCCACCACGGCGTTCGCCATGCCGATGAGGCTCTTCGTCTTCATGCGAAAGAACCCCGTGGGCTGAATCAGCGATTCGAGCGCCGCCGGGTCTGCCTTCGCCAACGCCTTTGGTGACGGGTATTTCTTGAACAGGGCCGGCGTGACCAGATTCACGCGCGCATCAGTGCATTGCGCGGAGAGAATCGTGGCCGCCAGCAATTCGTAGGGATTCGTGAAGTGCAGCTCCGTCCACGCATTCGGGTGCTGGACGTCGAGCTTGTCGAAAATCGCGACCGCGTCTTGCATCAATGAAGCGGCCCCGAAGGCCACCCCTGTGCCTGTTGGGCCTGCGCATCCTGCATGGCCTTCATCTGTTCCTGCAGGGCGTTGATGAGGCCGGGGATGACGCCAAAGGGCAGGGCGATGCGTGACACGACCGGTGCCTTGACGGTCTGGGTCTGTTCGGCAGAGCGGATGTCGGTTTCCGAGAGCGGGCGGACGTCGCAGAAGGTCAGGGTCATGTCGAACGGCGTATGTCCCACGGCGCAGAAGTTCGCGTAGGTCCGAGGCGCGTCGCCCTGGTCGTCCGGCACGATCGTGAAGCTGAGCTGTTTGGTGGGCAATGTCATGTCAGTACTTTCTCATGACTCCGATAACCACGCCCTGCAATTGAACCAGCGCCGCATCCACAATCATCGGCTGCATGGCGGGGTTGGCGGGCTGCAGGCGCACACGGCCGTGCTCGCGATAGAACTTCTTCAAAGTGACGTCCGAGCCGCCAAGCAGGGCAATGACCATCTCGCCGTTTTCGGCCGTCTTGCGGTCTTCGACAATGACGTAGTCGCCGTCGCGAATCTGTTCGTCGATCATCGAGTCGCCCTTGACCTTGAGCACATAGGTGTCTCGCCGACCGACCAGGTCTTCGGGGACGGCAATGGTTTCGTTGCCGGTCACGGCTTCGATCGGCAGGCCTGCCGCCACGTAGCCCAGCATAGGCAGTTCCACGGCCCTCTGACCGGTGCGGGCCGTGAGCAGTTCCACCGACCGGCTGCGGTTCCACAGGCGGCGGATGCACCCCTTTTCCTCGAGGTTGGTGAGATGCTTGTGCACGGTCGCAAGCGAAGAGAGGCCGAATCGACGACCGACTTCCTCCAGGCTCGGCGCATAGCCGTGCTGCTGGATGAATTCCTGAAGGTAGTCGAGAATCTCGCGCTGGCGTTTGGTGAGGGGCTGCACGGGGCCGACTGTATGCAAAAGAAAGGCGAAAGTCAACGGATTCCCGGTCTGCCCCCGCTCGGCCACGGGTCTTTTGACGTCGTGGGCTTTGGGGAAAACTCCGTTGATGTCCTCGCGACCGTGCCGCAGTGGCCGGCACCCGACGACAAGCTCGAACTGCTGGATCTCTCAACCTTGCCCGGAGGCCAGGTGGCCTCGGCCATGGTGACGTGTGCACGGCTGGGCTGCGTGACGCGCTATCTCGGGGTGTTCGGCGACGACGAGAATGGGCAGCGCAGTGAACGCGCGCTCCGCGACCAGGGGATCGACACGAGCGGGTGCGTGCGCGCGGCGGCGCCCAATCGCACGGCCCTCGTGATGGTTGATCGTGCGACCGGCACTCGCACAGTCTTGTGGAGCCGTCACCCCGCGCTCCGCTGGCCAGCAGCGCACTTGGCGGCAGAGATGGTCGCCCAGGCCCGCGTGCTCATGGTGGACGCCACGGACCTTGAGGCCGCGGCGACCTTCGCAGGGCACGCCCGGTCAGCCGGAGTTCCGGTCATGGCTGACGTCGATAGCGAGGGCCCCGGTCTCGATCGCCTGCTCAGCGTTGTGGATGTGCTGGTCGTTCCAGACGGCTTCGCCCTGAAGTACACAGGCAAGGCCACGGTGAGCCTGGCCATGCGTGCGATTCACGCCAGGTTCCAGACGAGCGCCGTGGTAGTGACGCGTGGCGCCCGCGGCGCCGTGGCCTGGACCGCAGGCGGGGAGGTCGAGTCGCCTGGTTTTATCGTACCGGTCGTGGACTCTACCGGAGCAGGGGACGCGTTTCGGGGCGGGTTCATCGCGGCCTGGATTGCCGCGGCGGGCAACGCTCAACTCACCGACGTGCTGACGTTCGCCAATGCGACCGCGGCCCTCAATTGCCGGGCCGTGGGCGCCCAGGCCGGCCTGCCGACCTGGGCCGAGGTCATGGCCCTGGTAACCGAAGCAGGGGTGCGCCGGTCTAACGGGCATGGGAGCACATACAGCGGTGGCTGCTGAACAGATGCCGACCTGGAGGGCCAGGACGGAGGCCGATCCGCTGGTGCGAGACCAGGCGGCGCCCGCGAGTGCACTGGATCTGGCGGCCGCCGAAGATCGGGTCCTGGTGGCGGCGTTCCTGGCCGGCAGCCAGGAGGCATTCCGGGTCATCGTGACTCGGCACCAGCGAGCCGTCTATCAGGTCTGTTACCGGTTTGTTCGGAATCATGAGGATGCCTCCGATCTCGCGCAGGACGTGTTCGTGCGCGCCTTCAAGGGGCTGAAAAATTTCAAGGGCGATTCGGCCCTCAGCACGTGGCTCTACAGGGTGGGCGTAAACTGCTGCCTGAACCGGATTGCGGCCAAACGCCCTGACACCGAGCCGCTCCTCGAGTCGCGTCACGTGGATCCACGGTCCGACGATCCGTTCCGCGCTCTGGCTCGGAGCGAAAAGGCAACCGAGGTGAGGCGCGCCATCGTACAACTGCCGCCGAGACAGCGTGCCACGCTGCTTCTGCGGGTGTATCAGGAACTGTCGCATGAGGAAATTGCTGCCATCCTCGGTGGCTCGGTCGGCGCCACGAAGGCAAATTTTTTCCACGCACTCGCCAACTTGAAACGGCTGTTGCAATCATGACTACGCATTTGTCAGCTCAGGAATCTGTGAACGCACTCGACGGTGTATTGCCCGAGAGCCGGCAGGCCCATCTGCACTCGTGTGCATCCTGCCAGACCGAAGTGGACGGGCTTCACGCGATGATGGTCGATGTCAGCCAGGTCGCGGACGTGCCCGAACCATCGCCGCTCTTCTGGGATCACTTCCAGTCGCGCGTGCAGGCCGCGGTGCAGGCAGAGATGGTGCAGCCGGCACGCGTGTCGTGGTGGTCGATGGTCACGTCGGTGCGGGGGGCGGTGGCAGCCGTGGCCACGGTCGTCGTTGCCGCGATCGCCGTGGCGCTCTATCCTGGCGGTCCTGTGGCGCCGGGCGCGTCAATTGAAGACGCGCCGGTCGCGGTGGCGGACGAATCGCCGGCGCTCGACACCGCCGAGTGGGCGTTCGTGTCGGGCATGATGGACTCGTTTGAGCAGGACGATGTGCGTGAGGTGCTGGTGCCGTCGACCATGGCGGTGGACGCCGCGTTCGCGGTGTTGACCTCCGACGAGCGTGACGCATTCGTGAAGTTGTTGACGGCCGAGATGGCCGAAGGAATAGAGTAGTCGTCGTGGCAGTTCTTCGGAGAGTCGTTCTCGCGGGCATGGTCGGCCTCGTGGCGCTGGCAGCGGCGTGGCCGGCTGCGGCACAGGAACCGCCGCCTGGGCAGCAAGTCAACCGGCCCAATGCCCAGGGGCAGCGTGGCCGAGGGCCGGGATTACCCGCGCCCGGGCCCGGCATGACGCTGCAGGAAATGCAGTCCATGTTTGATGCCTATGCGCTGGTGCAGGCGCAGCGGGTGCTCCAGCTGAGCGACGAGCAATACCAGCGATTCTTCACGCGCATGAATGGCTTGCAGGACCTGCGGCGGCGACATAACCAGCAGCGGATGAGAATGCTCAACGAGCTGCGGCGTTTGTGGCGGACCGAACAGGCGAACGAGGCGGATCTGGTTGTGCGCATTCGCGCCATTGACGACCTCGACCTCAAGTTCGAGGGCGCCATCAGGACCGCCAGGCAGGCGATTGACGAGGCCTTGACCGCGAGGCAGCGCGCGGGTTTCCGATTTTTTGAAGAAGACATGGACCGCCAGAAGATCGACTTTCTGACGCGGGCGCGCGCTGGCCGGTAGGGACCGGTTACAATCAGCGCATGCCTTCACGGTTGGTGATGCTCGTCGCCCTTGGCGCGCTGGCGGTGCCGTCGGTGTTTGCGCAAGACACCTCGCGGGCGGCGGCCGAGCGGGCCGACAAGAAGATGCAGGCCATCATGCTGCGTGCCGTGGCGCCTGCCGCGAAGGCGCCGGCCGTCAAGACCACCTTCACGGAAGAAGAGCTCAACGCCTACATGCGTCTGCAGCCCGACCTGCCCCCCGGGCTCAAGCAGCCGACCGTCCAGTTGCTCGACGACGGCCGGGTGAATACGCGGGCGCTGGTGGACCTGGACGCGGTCCGGCTGTCGGAGAAGCGGGGCTGGCTTGACCCGCTCGCGTACGTGAGCGGCGTGCTGGAAGTCCATTTGATTGGCGTCTTTCGCGGGGCCAATGGGCAGGGCGTCTACACATTCGAGTCGGCACGAGTGGGCGGGGCGCCCGTACCCAGGTCGGTGCTTCAGGAGATCCTGGCGTTTTATACGCGGACGCCCGAGACGCCCACAGGCATTCTTCTCGATACACCATTTGAATTGCCGGCGGGCATCCGCGAGGTGGAACTCCGTCGTGGGCTGGCCACGGTGATCCAATAGCGGCCGGCGCGCCGCACCTTCCGCGCCATGCCTGCCGACCTGTTGTCGCAAGCCCTGCAGTTTGTCAAAGGCGTGGGGCCGCGGCGCGCCGCCGACCTCCATCGCGCAGGACTCCTCACCGTCGAAGATTTGCTCCTCAGATTCCCGCTGCGCTATGAAGACCGTGCGAGGCTGACGCCTGTCGCCGGGTTGCGGCCAGGCATGACGGCCACCGTCGTGGGCGAAGTGCTTTCGTCCGGAATCCGGCCGACTCGCCGACCGGGTTTCCGCCTGTTCGAGGTGGCCGTCCGTGATGCGAGTGGCGCAGTGCGCGCGGTGTTTCCCAATCAGTCGTTTCTGAAGGACGTGTTCCACCCGCAGCAGCAGGTGGTGCTCTTCGGGCCGCTCGACTACCGCGGCAGCGGCCTGCAGTTCACCAATCCCGAGTACGAGATCGTTCGCGGCGATGCCGACGATCCCGATGACGGCCATGTGCACACCGGCCGGATCGTGCCGATCTACGAGAAGGTCGGGTCGATGACGCCGCGCATGCAGCGGTCATTGATGCATCAGTTGATGGCGCTCCTGCCCGAAGATCTGGCCGACCCGGTGCCGTCGTCCGTGCGCCAGGCCCTGGCGCTGCCCACGCGGCGTGACGCGATTCTGCACACGCATTTTCCCGACATGGGCGTCTCGGTTGAGGCCCTGAACGCGTTTCGCACAGAAGCCCAACGTCGCCTGATCTTCGAGGAGTTTTTTCTGTTCCAGGCCGGGATGGTCCTGCGCAAACGCCAGCAGGCCCAGTATCTGAAAGCGCGGCCGGTGGTGGTGGACGATCGGATTCGTGCGGCGGCGCGCACGGTGCTGCCGTTCAAGCTGACCGACGGGCAGAAAGTGGCGTTGCGCGAGATCGTCACGGACATGCAGCGCGCCGCGCCGATGCACCGCCTCTTGCAGGGTGACGTCGGCGCCGGCAAGACGATCGTGGCGTTGCTGGCGGCTCTTGTCGCCATGGAGAACGGCTTCCAGGTGGCGTTCATGGCGCCCACAGAAATTCTGGCGGACCAGCACTACATGACCATACGCCGGCTGCTTGAGCCGTCGCGGTTTCGCGTGGCATCACTCACCGGGAGCCTGACCGCGGCGAAGAAGCGCGCGACGCTGGCGGAAATTGCGAGTGGCACCACCCACATGGTGGTGGGGACCCACGCGCTGGTGGAAGGCGCGGTCGCGTTCCGGGATCTCGGCCTTGTGGTGATCGACGAACAGCATCGATTCGGCGTGGTGCAGCGTGCCACCCTGCGCGGCAAGGGGTTGCACCCGGACGTGCTTGTAATGACTGCCACGCCGATTCCACGCACGCTTGCACTCACGGCGTTTGGCGATCTGGACTCGTCCGTGATCCGCGAACTGCCGCCAGGGCGGCAGCCGATTCGCACCGTGGCCAAGCCCGACTCGCGCCGCGACGAGATCTATCGACTGGTGCGCGCGGAACTGGAGCGTGGCCGTCAGGCCTACGTGATTTATCCGCTCGTGGAGGAATCCGAGAAGGTGGACCTGCGGGCGGCCACCGAGATGGCGCAGACGCTGCAG
>CAZAZR010000101.1:0-2056 GCA_964489685.1 uncultured Solibacteraceae bacterium
GGCCGTGCCGGGGGCGGCGGTCCGGCGGCCGCCGCTGCGCCAGCCTGGCGCTGCACACTGGCGGACTACACCTGCGCGCGTACGGCGGCAGCCCCACAGTCTGCCCAGAGCGGCGGAGGTGGCGGGCGGGCCGGCGGCTCCGCAGGGGCGCAGGCCGAGGCCGTGCGAAATTCGCCGGACGGCAGGTGGCAGGCGCTGATCCAGAACTACAACATCTTCGTACGGCCGATGCCGTCCCCCGGCGGTCAGGACCAGGGCCAGGCGGCCGGCGCGGCTCAGGTGGGGTTCATGCTCAGCACCGATGGGTCGGAAGGGAACGCATACACGTTTGGTTCGCTGCGGTGGTCGCCCGATAGCCGGAAGATCGCGGTGTTCCGGCGTCGCCCAGGCTACGAACGCCTCGTGCACTACGTTGAGTCTTCACCAGCCGATCAGGTGCAGCCGAAACACACGACGAATTTCTATCGCAAGCCTGGCGACGTGGTGGATTTCGATCATCCCGTCTTGTTCAACGTGGAGACCCGGCAACAGTTGCCCGGGGATCTGCAGCTTTTCCCGAACCCCTATGCCAATTCCCGGCTCGAGTGGCGCGCCGACAGCCGCGCGGTCACGTTTGAGTACAACCAGCGCGGCCACCAGATCTATCGCGTGATCGAGATCGACGCCGCCACCGGTCGTGGGCGGGCACTCATCGAAGAAGCGCCGAAGACCTTCGTCGAGTACTCCGGCAAGCGCTTTCGCGAGGACGCGGGTGATGGCAAGGAGATCGTCTGGGCCTCCGAGCGCGATGGCTGGAACCATCTCTATCTGTACGACGGCGTCACCGGGCAGGTGAAGAACCAGATCACGAAAGGCGAGTGGGTGGTTCGCGCAGTCACGACCGTGGACGCCGCCGCGCGCCAGATCTGGTTCACCGCCAGCGGCATGCACGCGGGCAGGGATCCCTATTTCATTCACCACTACCGCGTGAACTTCGACGGCACCGGCCTGACCGCGCTCACTGATGCCGACGGCAATCACGCCGTCACGTTCTCGGCCGACAAGCAGTTCTACGTGGACTCGTGGCAGCGCGTGGACCTGCCGCAGCAGTCCGTGCTCAGGCGCACGAGCGATCAATCGCTCGTCATGGAACTGGAAAAGGGCGACGCATCGGCCCTGCTCGCCACGGGATGGAAGTACCCGGAGGTGTTTACGGCGAAGGCGCGCGACGGCGTTACCGACATCTGGGGCATCATCATCCGTCCGACGAACTTCGACCCGTCCCGCACGTATCCCGTGATCGAGAACATCTACGCCGGGCCCCAGGGGTCGTTTGTGCCAAAGACCTTCAGCACACAGGGCGGCATGAACGCCATCGCCGAACTCGGCTTCATCGTGATCCAGGTGGACGGAATGGGCACGTCGAATCGGTCGAAGGCCTTTCATGACGTGGCGTGGCGCAACCTGGGCGATGCCGGATTCCCGGATCGCATCCTGTGGCACAAGGCGGTGGCCGCGAAGTATCCGAACAATTACGATCTGACGCGTGTGGGCATCTATGGCACGTCGGCGGGTGGCCAGAATGCCGCAGGCGCCGTATTGTTCCATCCCGAGTTCTATCACGTGGCGTATTCGAACTCCGGCTGTCACGACAACCGGATGGACAAGATCTGGTGGAACGAGCAGTGGATGGGCTGGCCCATCGCCTCGCACTACGCCGCTTCGTCGAACGTGGACCATGCCCACAACCTGACGGGGCGCCTGATGCTGCTCGTGCCCGAGATGGATACGAACGTGGATCCGGCGTCGACGATGCAGGTGGCGCATGCGCTGATTCGCGCGAACAAGACGTTCGAGCTGGTGGTGGTGCCGGGTGCGAACCACGGCGCCGGCGGCGCCTTCAGCACGCGAAAGCGCAACGACTGGTTCGTGAAGCACCTGCTTGGCATCGATCCGCCGAACTGGAACGTGACGGATCTGCCCGCGGCCGGCAACGGCGATGCGCCCGAAGACGAGGAAGATGAGATCGACTACGTCGCTCTGGAGCGCGCGCCGTTTTTCCCGGACCGCGGCCTGG
>CAZAZR010000101.1:2156-15227 GCA_964489685.1 uncultured Solibacteraceae bacterium
GAGATCGACTACGTCGCTCTGGAGCGCGCGCCGTTTTTCCCGGACCGCGGCCTGGATCGCCCGTAGCGCGGCCTGGATCGCCCGTAGCGCGGCCTGGATCGCCCGTAGCGCGGCCTGGGTCTCAAGGCCGCGTCTGGAAACTCCGCAGCGCCTCGTCTTCGTCGTGAAAGATCTCGAAGACGGTTTCGAGCCTGGTGACGTGCATCAGCCGGCCGGTGCGGTTCGTCAGGTGCAGCAGGCGCATCGTACCGCCGCGCCGTGTGACCGACAGGAACTTGCCTGCGAGCATGCCGATGCCGGCACTGTCCATGCGGGTCACGTCGTGCATGTCGAGCAGGAGGAGCACGCGGCCCTCGGCCACCAGGCCGTTGACATGGTCGCGCAGCACCATGTCACCGGTGTCGAGTTCGAGTCGGCCCTTGAGCCTGAGGATCGTCACATCGGCGACGCGTTCCTCGACGATTGTCATGGACGCTTCCACGATCCACCCCCCGTCAGCTGAGATACTTGATGAGCATCACTTCATTCCGCGATTCGTTGTAGATCAACTCGTCCACGAGCGAGCGGGTCATCGCGAGGCCGAACCCTCCCGGCCGGATGCCCTGTTCCTCGCGTTCGGCGAAGTGTTTGAGCGGATCGCCGTCGGGATTCGAAATGGCGGCGTGTTTCAGACCATCGATATCAAAGCCCTTGCCCGGATCCGAGATGCGATACAGGAGCATTCGCTGGCCGCGGACGCATGAAATTCTGACCGTCTTCGTCGTATCGAGCTTGCCGCCCCATTCGATGGCGTTCGTCAGCAACTCACGGAAGGCCTGGGCCACGGATTCCCGAATGGGTTCGGGCAGGTCGGCTTCCAGATGCATGACGAAGGACTGGATGCGGTCGGCCATCTCGAGCGAACAGGGCGCGATGACCTCAAGCCATTCCGGCTTGGCCGACACCACCTCGATCGAGAGCGCCGCGTGCGGGGCGGTGGCCATGGCGCCGGCGATGATGGCCACCACCTCGTTGGGCGCGAACGGCTTGCGCAGGTAGCGATAGGCCTGCCGGCGTACCGCCTCGAGCAGTGTGGAAGAGGTGTCGTCGGCGGTCATGACGATCACCAGTGGCGGACTGGGCAGCGCGCGGGCGTGGGCCAGGATTTCGAGGCCGCTCATCCCCGGGAGCCCGAGGTCCAGCAGGACGATATCGAAGTGGCCGCGTTCGATGCGCGCGACGGCGTCGGGACCATCACCCGTGGTGTCTACGGCATGGCCGGCTTCGGTCAGCAGCGTGGACAAGACATGCCGCAACCCGCGGTCGTCATCGACGAGCAGGATGCGGCGGCCGGTGAGGGGGGCGGGTACGGGCAAAGAGAGCGGTCTCCGGGGGCGCGCCGTCTGTGCGCCCCGATGGCACTTTCAGCCGTGACGGCTCACGTAGTGTAATGCCGACCCGTGTGAACGCGTAAGAGATGACGGTGCCGAGGGGACACTGATGATTCTCACGTTCCACATCACCCCATCATCCGCCAACCTGAGCGGGTAGCGAAGGTTGGCGGAGAGAGAGGGATTCGAACCCTCGGTAGAGTTTCCCCTACACACGCTTTCCAAGCGTGCTCCTTCAACCACTCGGACATCTCTCCGTTCGACGCGGACCCATGAGTGTAACGTACCAGCCCGCAGCACCCAGCCCGCAGCATGACGCTTGAGACCCAGGCCGCGCTACGAGTACACTCACAGCACCCGCACGCGCCGGACCGCGGTCCGGAACCTGTGCAAGTTCAGCCGACGAACCGCGTCAGGGCCGGAAGGCAGCAGCGCTCAGTCGATCCTGTGCTGTGCCGCAGGCCCTCCGGGCCGCGGTCGGGCTCGTGCGGAAACTTTCATGTCCCACATTGCACTCGCTCGAAAATGGCGCCCTCAGAAGTTTGAGGACGTGATCGGCCAGCGCGGGGTCGTCGAGACCCTGCGTAACGCCATCGCCTCAGGCCGGCTGGCGCAGTCGTTCGTCTTCGCCGGGCCTCGCGGCGTGGGCAAGACGACCACGGCCCGCATCCTGGCTCGCGCCCTCAACTGCGTGACCGGTCCCACCGCCGAACCGTGCGGCGAGTGCGACGCCTGCCGCGAAATTGCCGAAGGTCGCGACGTGGACGTCATGGAAATCGACGGCGCCACCTACACCGGCATCGACGCCGTGCGCGAGGTCATCGTCGAACCCCTCTCCATCGCGCCGATGCGCGACCGCTACAAGATTTTCATCATCGACGAAGTGCACCGCCTGTCGAAGAATGCGTTCGACGCGCTGCTCAAGTCCATCGAAGAGCCGCCGCCCTACGTGAAGTTCATGATGGCGACCACCGAGCTTGACGCGGTGCCCGACACCATCCTGTCTCGGTCGCAGGTCTTCGAGTTGAAGGCGCTGCCGTTTGCGTCGATCCGCGAACAACTGCGCGGCGTCACCGCCAACGAAGGCGTCACGATGGACGACGCGGCGCTGGCGCTGGTGGCGCGATCGGCGGAAGGCAGCATGCGCGATGCCCTGAGTGCGCTCGATCAGGTACTGGCGTTCACCAGCCGGAACGTTACGGCAGCCGATGTGAGCACCGTGCTGGGCCTGGTCGGCCGCGACGTGCAGTTCGACGTGGCCGAAACCGTTGCGCGCGAGGACGCCGGCGCCGTGTTTGCCCTGGCCGGCGACATCCTCGAGTCGGGGTTCGACCTGCGCACGGTCTGCCGCGAACTGGCGCGGCTGGTGCGGGATCTGATGGTGACGAAGATCGATCCGGCGCGCTTGGCCGATCCCGAAATTGCGTCGGAAGGCGAACGCGATCGCATGTTGGCCTTGTCCGAGCGTTACTCGCACGCAGACCTGATGCGGGCATTCGATTTGCTCGCCATGGCCGAGCGCGACATCCGCACGTCGTCGCAGCCGCGGCACACCTTCGAGATGGCGCTGCTCAAGTGGATCCACCTGCGTAAGATGACGCCGATCGAGGAGTTGCTAGCCGGCGGTTCTCCTGCCCCCGCTGTGGTGGCTCGTCCAGCCCAGGCTCCGAGGCCGGCCGCCCCAATTCGCCCAGCGGCGTCGAAGCCAGTTGCCGCCTTCGTTCCTGCCGGAGCGACGGCGGACAAGCCGTCAGTGTCCCCGTCTCTCAAGTCCAACTTGCTTGCCTCAATTCGCGAGGCGAACAAGTCGTTTTTCGGAATGGTGATTGCCCAGGTGCAGACGGTTGATGTGGAGGGTGATCGCATCATGTTCACCTTCGCGCCGGCGCACAAGAACCTGCGCGGGCAGCTCGAGGCCAAGCGCGCCTGGATCGAGAATCTCGCGCATAGCCTCACCGGTCGAAAGATGACCGTGGCGGTGAAGGAGGCTGAGGCCGTGACGTCGGCCCCGGCAGCGAAGGCGCCAGCAGCCAAGGTGGTGGATCCTGCTCGCCAGGCCGACCTCCGCGCGCGCGCCAAGGCGGAACCGGTGGTGCAGAACGTGCTCGACGTGTTCGGCGGCGAGATCGAAGACGTGGAGGAAACCTGAGTGGACTTTCAGAACATGATGAAGCAGGCGCAGCAGATGCAGGAGCGCCTCCAGAAGCAGATGGCCGAGATGCGCGTGGAAGCCACCGCCGGCGGCGGCATGGTGACCGTCACCGTCAGCGGCACCAAGCAGTTGCTGTCGTTGCGGCTCGACCCGGAAGTGGTGTCAAAAGACGATATCGAGATGCTGCAGGATTTGATCGTGGCCGCCACCAACGACGCGCATCGGAAAGTGGACGAAGCGCTGGCCAATCAGATGCAGGGCCAGCTTCAGAATCTGACGGGTGGCATGCGCCTGCCCGGTCTCAGTTGATGCACACCGATCCGCTGGCCGAACTTGTGACGGCGCTCCAGCGCCTGCCGGGTATCGGGGCCAAAAGCGCCCAGCGCCTCGCCTACCATCTGCTGAAGACGACGCGCGAAGACGTGGACGCGCTCTGCGCCGCAATGCTCTCAGTGAAGAATCGCGTCACCTACTGTTCGATCTGCAGCAACATCACCGACGTGGACCCCTGCCACTACTGTACCGACCCGGCGCGCGAGGGCCGCACGATGTGTGTGGTGGAGCAGCCAGAGAATGTGTGGGCCGTGGAGCGCACGCGCGGATTCCGCGGCAAGTACCACGTGTTAATGGGCACCATCGCGCCGTTGCAGGGTATCGGTCCCGACGATCTCAAGATCAAGGGCTTGCTCAGCCGCGTGGCGGACGGCACGGTGGAGGAGGTCATTCTCGCGACCAATCCCACAGTGGAGGGAGAGGCGACGGCGCTGTACCTGGCGAAACTGCTCAAACCGCTTGGCGTGCGGGTCAGCCGTATCGCGATGGGCGTGCCGGTGGGGTCGGACCTGGACTACACCGACGAGTTCACCATGTCGAAGGCCATGGAAGGCCGACGGGAGATGTAGGAAAAACGACCTCTGAGGTCGTTTCGACAGGGCACTCGCGAAACGACCTCAGAGGTCGTTTTTCATTGGCAGCATCTTCGCCACCGTCTCCACCACCACCGTGGTCCGCATCGGCTTCTGCATGAACACGGACGGGGGAGGCGGCGCGAAATCGGGACTGGGCAGATACCCCGACATCAGGATGACCGGCAGCGCCGGCTGGCGCTCGCGGAGCTTGTCCGTCAACTCGCGGCCGTTGACGTTGGGAAGAATGTAATCAACGATCAGCAAGTCGATCGGGTCGGCCACGGCGAGGGCCCCAGCCGCGTCGCCGCAGATGATCACCCGGTGCCCCTGCCGCTCCAGAATGCGGGCGATCAACTGCCGAATCGATGGCTCGTCGTCTACCACGAGGATTGTGGCCATCGCTAGAGGATACGCCTGATCGCCCGGCGGCCGAGCAACCCGAGTCCCACGCCGGCCCACACCAGCATGCGGGCCTTGCGCACGAGCGCCAGCGTCAGACCGGCGGCCGAGCCCAGTCCCAGCATCTCGGTAAACCCCGACGTGGTCACTTCGTCAACGCCCACTCGCATGGGCACGGCCCGGAAGGCCACGTTGATGAAGCGATTCACGGTGTCGAGCAGAAACGCGTTGAGGAGTGTGGCCGAGCCGGTGAGCAGCCGCAGCGTCAGCCAGGCCTCGGCGATGCTGGCCAGGTGGAACGCCGTCTCACACGCCAGGACAACGCCCAGCCGCCAGGGGCTGGCCGAGAGCGCGCTGTACGTCCGCGTTTCGACGCGCTCCAGCTGGTCGAGCCAGCCGGCCACGCGCGGCCCGGGCGGACGCGACAGCCACTTGCGCGCCAGGGCCGTTGAAGCCGACCGCGCGATGGCGGCAAGAGCCGGGCGCGCGCGGGCCAGCCACACGGCCACTGCGAGGACGCCGCCCATCACGGCGAGCGACAGCCAAAGCGCCAGGCGCAGTGCGTCGGGCACCACAAACGTCGCGAGCAGCGTGATCGTTCCGCCGAGAATGACCGACGCCACCGACACGCTGTAGAAGAAGTTCTCGGCCGTCAGCGCGGCAAACGCCTCGGCGGCCGGCGCGTGCCGCGTCACGTAGAACGCCTTCGCGGGCTCCGAGACCAGCAGCGAGAGGAACGAGAGATTGCCGAGCGCGTCACCGCTGATCGTGGCCGCCGTGGCGCTTGACAGAGGTACGGGACGGCCGATCAGGGTAATCCACGCCAGCGAGCGCGCGGCGAAGCGGAACAGCGACAATCCGAGGATGGCGAGGAAGCCCCGCCAGCCGACCGCCCTGAATCCATCGCCAATGTGGTCGAGTCCCACCAATCGGACCTGCCACACCAGCAAGGCCAGGCCGACGATGGCGAGGAGTGTTCCCGTCAGGGATGGGCGACGAGACGACACGGTGTGAATCATCCCATACGTTCTATAATCAGCAGATGATTCCTGCCGCCTATGCCATGCCTGTGGCGGCGATTCTTGCCATCAGCGGGGCGGTGGCGTGTTTCGCGGGATATCGGCTGTTTCGCATCGTGCTGGGTGTGTACGGTTTCATCCTCGGTGCCATGGTCACATCGTCTGTCATGGGCACGGCGAATGTGTGGGCGCTGGTGCTGGCGGCGGGCGTGGGCGGGCTCCTTGGTGCGGGCCTGATGATTGCGGCGTACTTCATCGGCGTCGGGCTCGTGGGCGCCGGGCTGGCGTCGCTCGCTGTGCATTTGGTGTGGCGGATGATTGGTGGCGAGCCGCCGACCGCGCTGCTGGTGGTGATGGCGGTGCTCGGTGCGCTGGGAGCGTTGTCGATCGCGCGTCAGGTGGTGGTGTTCGGCACGGCGCTGGCGGGGTCGTGGACGCTCATCGTTGGCGCGCTTGCGTTGGCGGGGGACAGGTTCAATGGGATTTCGGTGACGGCCGAGAACATCTGGGTGGTTTACGGTACCGGCCCGTTGCCGGGGAACTGGTGGGTCACGGGCGCGTGGGTGGTGCTGGCCATGGCCGGCGCGGTGGTGCAGATGAGCACCACCACCAGGGGTGGCAAGTCAAAGAAGTCCGGCGGAGGTCGCCGGCCACAATAGGGAGAGAGCGCATGGAGTTTTCACGTCACTGCACCATCAACTGGACCGGGGCCATCATGGAAGGGTCGGGCACGGTTGCGGCCGGATCGGGCGCGTTTTCGCTGCCGGTCACGTTTCCGCGCCGGATTGGCGAGCCGGAAGGCATGACGAGCCCTGAGGAGTTGATGGCGGCGGCGCACGCGGCGTGTTTCGCCATGGCGCTCAATGGGGCGGTGGGCCGCAAGGGCGGCGCGATTGGGAAAACGCAGATCACTTGCAAGGTGACGGCCGACAAGGGTGAGGCCGGGATCAAGATCACGACATCGGCGCTGTCGCTGGTGGCCGAGGGCGTGACCGGGTTGGATGCGGCGGCGTTCACGGCTGTGGCGAAAGAAGCCGAGTCGAAGTGCCCGGTGTCGAACGCGTATCGCGGGTCGATGACCGTGACGCTGGACGTCGTCGTCAAGTAGGAGGGTCCAGAGTCCGGAGTCCGTGCGTACGTAGCGCGGCCTGGGTCTCAAGGCCGCGGCTCTTGGGGCTTGCCCCGCCGGAGCGCGAAGGCGGGCGGCTCTCGGACTTGCTCCGCTTGTCCACGGCGTTCTAGAATTGGGGTTCTCGTTCCTCGGTAGCTCAACGGCAGAGCATCCGGCTGTTAACCGGAGGGTTGCTGGTTCGAATCCAGCCCGAGGAGCCAATCTTTACTAGCAATTTCGCGATATCGACTGTTCTGACACGCGAGCTGTGACATGAGTTGTGTCACAACCTTGTCGCTGTTGCTCCAGGTTCTTGAGGTCCCACTCACGCGATTCGCCGAATTCTGGAGTGAATTCGCGCGAGGGTCCGGCGGAGGCCCCGTTGCCGTCTGTCCGAACCGCCAGTTATTGAAGGTGAAGCGTTGCGGGTTTGGTCCGTGGATCCACTCGATAGTGACATCTGAAGAAACGGGGTTTTCCAAACCTGATGGACGGATTTTCGACCACGCGCTGGCGCGCGCCGGGGCGGCGCCATCCGAGGCCGTGATGTTGGGCAACGCCTGGGTGGCCGACATTGAAGGCGCGAGGATGGCAGGGATTCCGGCCGGATGGTTCAATCGTGCCGGCCGTCCCAGTCGCGACCCGGCGGTCCCGGAGCTTGCGGCATTCGAGCCGCTCGTCGACGCCGTCGCGGTTTTGCGGCGTGCCGGTCTATCAGGACCGAAAGGGGAGCGCGCATGAGCCGCTCGTACATGCTGACAGAGGAGAACGTTGTCGCCCAGGTCAGCGAAATCGCGTCGAGGCTGACCCGCTTGACCGATGGATTGACGGGCGCTCAACTTAACTGGCAGCCCGACGGCGGCCGGGCCTGGAGCGTCGGTCAGTGTCTCGACCATGTGACGATCACCACGCATCTCTACGGCGGTTTCATCGACCAAGCCGTGACCGCTGCGCCGGCAGCGCATGCGCGGGCCGCCCGGCCAGACCTGCTCGGGCGAGGATTTATCTGGTTCCTTGAGCCGCCGGTACGCATCAAGACACCGGCGCCCGACACGGCGCAACCACGGTCGTCTTTCGACCTCGTCACCGTGACCTCCGAAGCTCAGGGTGGCCTTGCCTACCTTCAGGCGCTGACCGCCCGCGCGATGAAGATAGATGCCGCACGCACACGGTTCGCCAACCCGTTCGCCGGTGGCAGGCGCGTGTTCAATGTGGCGACCGGGATCCTCGTCATGCTCGCTCACGCGCGCAGGCATCTCGCGCAGGCCGAACAGGCGAAGGCTCGCCCGGATTTCCCGTCAGCCTGACCGTCGGCCGACGGCGGTCGGCAGCCACATCCCGGCCACCACAAGGGCCATCGCCGCAACGAGCCTCGACGTCAGACGTTCGTCCAGGAACACAATGGCTCAGGGGACCAGCTCCCATCGGCCTGCCGTGGTGCGCCTGCTTCGTCGCGAAGGCCGCCGGCTCATTGTGTCCGGCGTCGACATGGTGGACGGCACGCCGATCCTCGACATCAAGCCGTACCTGTCGAATGTGCCTGCGGAGGACCTGACACGCGGCTGGCTGGAGCACGAACGCGGGCAGGTTCCTTTTGACCCGATTCGCGGCTAGTCTCTCATCATGAAATCCAGACTCCTGACCGGGCTCGCGGCGGCGGCGATGACGGCGACAATGGCGGCGGCTTCTTTTGAGGCGGCGCCAGCGCAGGTGCCTGATCTGTTGATTCGCAATGCGCGTGTCTTCGACGGCACCGGCAATCCGTGGTTTCCCGCCGACATTGCCATTCGCGACGGTCGCATTGTGGCCATCGGCCGCCTGACTGGGGAGGCGACGCGGGTGATTGATGCGACCGGCAAGTACGTGTCGCCGGGGTTCATCGACATTCACTCACATGCCGATGATGGCGCGCGACCGACCGGTGGCTTTCGTGATCAGAACGCGCAAATTCGCGCGGCTCCAAATCTTGTGACCCAGGGCATTACGACGGTGGTCGTGAACCAGGATGGTCGGTCACCATGGCCGATTGCGACGCAGCGGGCGCAGGTCGAAAAAAACCAGATCGGTCCGAAC
This sequence comes from uncultured Solibacteraceae bacterium, assembly GCA_964489685.1. Lineage (GTDB taxonomy): Bacteria > Acidobacteriota > Vicinamibacteria > Vicinamibacterales > SCN-69-37 > SYFT01. The sequence goes on from CAZAZR010000101.1 coordinate 11,189, forward strand.
ACCATGTTGCTGGTGGGGCATGGCGCGGTGCGGACACAAGTGATGGGGCGCGACTCGCGACGCCCGGCGACTGCCGACGAAATCGTGAAGATGCGCGCACTCGTGCGGCAGGCCATGCAGGAGGGCGCGGTCGGGATGTCGGCCGGGCTGGAGTACGAACCCGGTCGCTGGAGTGTGACGGCTGAAGTGGTGGAGCTGGCGAAGGAACTGCCGGCGTTTGACGGCGTGTACATCTCGCATGAGCGCAGTGAGGGCAGTGACCCGCTCTGGTATGTGCCAAGCCAGGATGGTCCGGGCCCCCCGACGTTGCTCGATGCCGTGCGGGAGACGATTGAGATCGGCGAAAAGAGTGGCGCGCGCGTCGTGGCCTCGCACATCAAAGCCAAAGGTGCCAACTACTGGGGTTCCAGTGCGGCGGCGATCAGTCTGATTGAACGTGCGCGGCAGCGTGGCGTCGATGTATGGGCGGATCAATATCCCTATCCCACCAGTGGCACAGATGGATCCACCGTGCTGATTCCCGCGTGGGCGACCAGTGCGACGGATGCCGCACAGGCCACCGGCGGTCGCGCAGAAGCATTGCGGAAGACGCTGATGGATCAGGCCAAGGCCGCCATCGTCCGCTCCGACATCGCACATGAAATTGCCCGTCGCGGTGGCGCCACCAACGTCGTCATCTACGAGTACACGGACAAGTCGCTCTACGGAAAAACGCTTGCGGCGATCTCCAGGCTCTGGCGTGTGGATCCGGTTGAGGCCGCGATCCAGATCCAGCTCGAGGGGTTGCCGACCCGCGCCGGTGGCGCGCGCATGCGTGGCTTTTCGATGAACGAAGGCGACATGGAGGCGTTTGCGAAACAGCCCTGGGTGGCGACCTCCACCGACGCCGGCATTTCGTTGCTGGACGGTCCGCTCTCGACGCATGCGAGGTTCTACGGCAGTTTCCCTCGCAAGATCCGTCACTATGCGATTGAGCGAGGCGCGATCACTCTCGAGTCGGCGATTCGTTCGTCCACCTCGTTGCCGGCGACCATCATGGGACTCAAGGACCGCGGGATGATCCGCGAAGGGATGGCCGCGGATCTGGTGATCTTCGACCTGGCCACCATCCGCGACAAAGCGACATTCTTCGAGCCGCATCAATATTCGGAGGGTGTCGAATACGTGTTCGTCAATGGCGTCGCCGTGGTGGATCAGTCGAAACCCACGTGGGCGCTTCCTGGCAAGGTGATTACTCGCGGTCGTTGATGGGCCAACGGCCAATGGGGCAATGGGGCAATGGGCAATGAAGAGGAGGCGATGTGGAACTCGGAGCGGTTTCAATCAGTCTTGCGGTGAAGGACATTGCGGTATCACGCGCGTTTTACGAGAAGCTGGGGTTTTCGACACTGGGGGGCAATCAGGACCAGGGCTGGCTTATTCTCAAGAATGGCGCGTACGTGATTGGGCTCTTTCAAGGGATGTTCGAGAAGAACATGCTGACGTTTAATCCCGGATGGGATCAGGAGGCCAAGGCCGTGACGCCGTTTACCGACGTGCGTGACCTGCAACGCAAGCTCAAGGCCGCCGGCGTGGCGCTGACCACCGAGTGTGACGAAGCCACGACTGGTCCCGCGCACATCACGATGGTTGACCCAGATGGCAACCCCATCCTTGTCGATCAGCACGTCTAGCTGAGCGACAATCACCCATGGCCCTTGAACTGCCCCCGCCCGTAGCGGCACAGCTGCGCGAATCGATCAAACGTTACGTCGCCGAACATCTCGATCAGGACATCGGTGACTTGAAGGCGACGATGTTGCTAGACTTCTGTCTGAAGGAAATTGCTCCGACCATCTACAACAAGGCCATCGTGGACGCGCAGCGGTACTTCGAGAGCAAGGTCGTCGATCTGGAAGGCGCCTGTTATGAGCCCGAGTGTCAGTACTGGCGCCCTCAGCGGTGATGGCGGTGGACGACCGCTGCTGTTTAATGCGCGGTTTGAGGTGCAGGGGATCGCGGTCCAGCGCTGAGCCCTCAGCCCAAATAGTCGCACCGCACGCCGACGATGGCATCGTCGTCGTCGGGAACCATGCCGACTGAACCGCCGAAGCTCCTTGACCAGGTGCGCGGAGCCATCCGTGCGCGGCACTACAGCCGTCGCACGGAGGAGGCGTATGTCTACTGGATCAGGAAATACATCCTGTTTCATGGCAAGCGGCATCCGCGCGAGATGGGAGAGGCGCCGGTGAAGGCGCACGTGTCAGCCTCGACCCAGAACCAGGCGTTGAGCGGCCTGTTGTTTTTGTATCGGGCAGTGCTTCATGTCGACCTTGGCGAAATCGCCCCTCCGCCGCGTGCGCGCACGCCCCATCGCGTTCCCGTGGTGTTGTCACCGACGGATGTGAGGAAGGTGCTGGAGTCGTTGGAGGGCATGCCCCGTCTGGTGTCCATGCTGCTCTATGGTGCGGGGCTTCGTCTGCAGGAGTGTCTGGAACTTCGCGTCAAGGACCTGGACTTTGAGCGGAGGGAGATTACGGTACGCCGGGGCAAAGGGCAGAAGGATCGGCGGGTGATGTGTCCCGAATCCGTTCGCGAGGTGTTGTGTGGGCACCTGGCAAGGTGCGGGTGCAGCATGAAGCGGACCTGGGCAGTGGTCTGGGGCGAGTGATGCTGCCCGATGCGTTGGAGCGGAAGTTGCCGTCGGCGCCGACGGAGTGGCGGTGGCAGCTTGTCTTCCCGGCCGGGAAAATTTGTCGCGACCCCAGGTTTGGGCCGCCGTCGCGTTTTCGTGTACACGAATCTCTGGTTCAAAAGGCCGTGACGGAGGCCGCGCGGCGGTCAGGTGTGACCGCTCGCGTGACGTGTCATACGTTCCGGCATTCGTTTGCGATGCACCTGCTTGAGGCCGGGTATGACATCCGGACCGTTCAGGAACTTCTCCGACATTCGATGATCTGTACGCATGTGCTCAATCGAGGCGGGGTTGGTGTGAAAAGTCCGATGGATCGGTTGTGATTCGATGGAGTCGACACCTCGAAGCCCGGTCGGCTATTCGAGGCATCGGTCCGCAGCGCGACAGCGGAAGTCGGACACGGTCAGTTGGTTACGAGGATTCTGGGAGGAATGGCGCCGGTGGTTGCGCGCTGCCGGTTGTCGCGTAACCATCTCCCTGGCGCGTAACCACGGTCGCCGCGCCGTGGTTGGCGGGTGCTAATTATCCACCCCATCAACATCTTGACAGGACCGCCGAGCTGCCTGAGCGCCATGGATACACGCTCCTGAGCTAAAGCGGTCTACTCCAAGAGTAGTTGGGCTGACAAGATCTAGCTCAAGGCAACCCACATGAAAGAAACCGCCTCTTTGCCGTTTGGCGTTGGGCTACCTAGAATCAGCCCATGGGCCCCATGGACCGCATCAGCCTCGATCCGACCGTCAGGTTCGGAAAGCCGTGCGTCCGCGGTACCCGTATAACCGTGGGCGACATCCTGGGGTAATTGGCCGGCGGAATGTCCGAGACCGAGATCCTGTCCGATTTCCCGCAGCTCACGTCCGATGACATCCGCGCATGCTTGACCTACGCGGCCGAGCGAGAGCGCGGAACCGTCGGCATCTCTGCGTGAACTGTGCGCCTGCTCTTCGACGAAGGTGTGGCTCCGCCTCGGCAACTGCAGCACCGCGGACATCGGCCGACTACTGCGCATGCACGCGGACGACATTCGGCAGTTCGAGGCGTGACCAGCTTCAATTGGACCGCGCTCAAATCGTCTCGCTCTTGCTTGAGGAACACGAACCAACATGAGGAGCTTCTCACGCTCGGGCAACCACCGATCAAGTCCCTGAGATCGGCATAACGTTGCGCATGAGCCGCGGCGGCGCTCAGCGGCAAAGATGGGGATCCCGATGACCAGCGGCCAGACCTGCCGCCAGCTCTGAATCACCCACTGGACGTTGAGACCGATCGCGAGTGCGACCAGCAGGACGCAAAACGTCACGAAGAACGCAATTGCGCCTTGCCGGCCTGGAGCCACACTCATCGACCCGATCTTATCGAATCCGC
>CAZAZR010000102.1:0-15136 GCA_964489685.1 uncultured Solibacteraceae bacterium
CGCGCCTGTCGTTCTTCCTGTGGGGGACGCCGCCTGATGAGCCGCTGCTGGCGTCGGCCGGCAAGGGCCTGTTGTCCACGCCCGCGGGTTTCGATCGGATTGCCAGACAGATGCTGGCCGACCCCCGCTCGCAGGCGCTGGGGGAACGGTTCGCCGCGCAGTGGCTGCGACTGCAGGACATCAACAAGGTGCATCCGGACCCGAACTTCTTCCCGAATTTCGACGACCGGGTGGCAGATGCGATGCGCACCGAGACCATCACGTTCTTCAACGATTTGGTGCGCCGCGATGCGAGCGCCCTCGACCTCTATCGCGCGGACTACTCGTTCATGAACGAGCGCCTTGCGCGTCACTACGGGATTCCCGGAGTCGCGGGCAACCAGTTCCGTCGTGTGACGTATCCGGACGATACGCGGCGCGGCGTACTGGGGCAGGGCAGCGTGCTGGTGCAGACGTCGCTGGCGAACCGGACGTCTCCGGTGTTGCGCGGCAAGTGGGTGATGGAGGTGCTGCTGGGCACGCCGCCGCCACCTGCGCCCGCGAACGTGCCGCCCCTTGAGAACACGGCCGAGTCGAAGGACGGCAAGGCCGTGACGACCCGTGAGCGCATGGAGATGCATCGCGCGGATCCGCAGTGCCGGTCCTGCCATCTGTTCATGGACCCCATCGGGCTGGCGCTCGACAATTTTGATGTGACGGGCCGCTGGCGCGTGCGCGAGAACGGCAGTCCGCTCGACACGCGCGGCGACTTCTATGACGGCACGCCGGTGTCGACGCCGGCGCAGTTGTCGGCGGTGTTGCTCAAACGGCCGGTGCCGCTGGTGCGGATGCTGACCGAAAATCTCCTCGCGTTTGCATTGGGACGGCGGGCCGAGTACTACGACCAGCCGACCATTCGCGCGATTACGCGGGGCGCCGAAGCGGCAGACTATCCCGTGTCGGCCCTGATTCTGGGCGTGGTCAAGAGTGATGCGTTTCGAATGAGCAAGGCCGACGCCGTCCCGGACACGGCCGCCGGGCGTAAGCAGTAGGGTCGCAAGAGTCGTCGATAGCTTTCCAAGGAGTCACAGCGATGTCGTATCTCACCGGTAAACACATGGCTCGCCGAACGTTCCTGCGTGGTGCCGGCGCCACCGTGGCCCTTCCCTTCCTCGACGCAATGGTGCCGGCCGGCTGGAGCGCCACCGCGCGCGCCGCAGCGCCGACCCACACGCGGTTGGTGTGTATTGAGGAGGTGCACGGCTTGGCCGGATGCAACGGCATCGGTGCCGGCAAGTTCCTGTTTGCGCCCGAGCAGGTGGGCCGCGACTACACGCTGGTCCCCGACAATCCGCTCAGCACGCTCGACGCCTTTCGCGACTACACCACCATCGTCAGCAATACCGACGTGCGGATGGCCGAGGCGTTTAATGCGCCCGAAATTGGCGGCGACCATTTCCGATCGAGCGCGGTGTTCCTGACCCAGGCACATCCGAAGCAGACACAGGGCTCGGACATCTGGGCTGGCACGTCGCTCGACCAGATGTACGCCAAGAAGTTCGGCCAGACCACGCCGGTGCCGTCGATGCAGTTCTGCATCGAGAACCTCGATCAGGCCGGCGGGTGCACCTACAACTATTCGTGCGCCTACACCGATTCGATCAGCTGGGCGTCGCCGAACGAGCCGCTGCCGATGATTCGCGATCCGCGCGTGGCGTTCGACATGTTGTTTGGATCGGGCGGCACCACGTCGGCGCGCGCCGAGCGGCGCATGACGCGACGCAGCATTCTCGACTGGGTGCATGGCGAGGTCTCGACCATGCGCGCGACCCTGGGGCCGGCCGACCGCCAGCGTCTCGACCGCTACATGGAGCACATCAGCGAAATCGAGCGTCGCATCCGGATGGTGGAGGCGCACAACACGAGCGGCGAAATGCGCGAACTGCCCGACGCCCCGGCGGGCGTGCCCGACTCGTTCTCAGAGCACATGAAGCTCATGTTCGACCTGCAGGTGCTCGCGCTCGAGACAGACATGACGCGCGTGATTGCGTTCAAGACTGGCCGCGACGCGCAGAACCGCGTGTTCCCGGAGAGCGGGTCCAACCAGCCCTTCCATCCAGCGTCGCACCACGGCAACACGGAGCTGCGCGTGCTGGAGTTCAACAAGATCTGCAAGTACCGCGTGAGCCAGATGGCGTACTTCCTCGACCGCTTGAAGAACACCACCGAGGGCGACAGCAACCTGCTCGACAAGACGTTGATTGTCTGGGGGTCGCCGATGGCGGACCCGAACGTCCACAATCACCGGCGGTGCCCGCTGGTGTTGTTCGGCCACGGCAACGGGCAGCTCAAAGGCGGCGTGCACCACAAGGCCGAAGACGGCACGCCGATGGCCAACGTGATGCTCACGCTGATGCAGAACCTTGGCATGGACGTGAACAGCTTCGGCGACAGCACGGCGCCGTTTTCACTGGCGTAAGCCACTCGACAGAACAGGACCAGGATGTCTCACATGCGCCGCTTGACTGCTTCCTTGATGGTTGCGGTATGCCTGGCCGCGGCTGCGGTCGCGACGGTTGCCGCACAGGCAACCCCGGTGGCCGACGCTGCGCGACGCGGCGACGCGACCGCGCTTCGCACCCTGCTCGCGCAGGGCGCCGACGTCAATGCGTCTCACGGCGATGGCATGACCGCGCTGCACTGGGCTGCCGACCGCGGCGACGAGGCCATGATCTCGATGTTGGTGTTGGCCGGGGCCAACGTGTCGGCGGTGACCCGCATTGGTCAGTACACGCCGCTGCACCTGGCGGCGCGCGCCGGGAGCCCGGCCGCCGTTGGAGCGCTCCTGAAGGCGCAGGCCTCCGTCTCGGCCAGGACGTCCACCGGCGGTGTGACGCCGTTGCATCTGGCCGCCACGGCTGGCGACACCGCGGTGATGACGCTCCTGCTCGACAAAGGCGCCGAGATCAACGCAAAAGAATCCGAGTGGGAACAGACGCCGCTCATCTTCGCGGCATCAGCCGATCGTCTGGACGCCGTGCGGCTCCTGATTGCCCGCGGCGCCGATGTGAAGGTGAAGACCAAGGCGATCGACATGACGGTGTTCGGCGCACAGTCGCGCCAGGCACAGACGCTGCAGCGGCAAGTGTTGCAGAGTGCCGTGGCACGCGGTGCAGAACCCACCCCGAGCCAGATGCAGGGCGCGATCGAAGCCGCACGCGAGTTCTACGTCAGCGGCAAGCTCCCAGAGCCGCCGGCCGCAGGCGGCGGCCGGGCTGGTGGCGCGGTGCCTGACGCGGCCGCTGCGCCCGGACGCGGTGCTGGTGGCGCAGGTGGGCCTGACGCAGCAGTGCCACCGGTGACCGCCGGCAATCAGGAAACACCGCTCCCCAACATTTCCGCGAAGGGCGGGTTGTCTGCGCTCCATCACGCAGTGCGCCAAGGCTACCTGGCCACGAGCATCGCGCTGCTCGCCGCCGGGGCGCTCAAGGACGAAAAGACCGGTGACGGCCACAGCCCTTTGCTCGTGGCGCTCATCAACGGCCAGTTCGACGTGGCGATGGAACTCATCCGCCGGGGCGCCGACGTGAACCTGTCGTCCGATAGCCATGGCGTCACGCCGCTCTGGGCGACCATCAACGCGCGCTGGCAGCCGCGGACGCGCTTCCCACAGCCGCAGGAAATGGACGCGCAGAAGGCTGATTACTTCATCGTCATGCAGGCGCTCCTCGACAAGGGCGCCGACGTGAACGCCCGAATCCGCGTCCATCCCTGGTACATGGTCTATACCGACTGTGGCAACGCCAACTGCGGCCTGTCCAATTCAGCGGGCGCCACGGCGTTCTGGCGCGCCGCATACGGCACCGACGTTGACGCCATGCGCTTCCTCGTCAAGAACGGGGCTGACCCGAACATTCCGACGTTTGTGGCCGCTGCCGGTCGCGCCGGTGGCGCGGGCGCACGCGGTGGTGGTGGCGGCGGACGCGGCGGCGGGCCCGATGGCGCGGCCCCTGCCCCGACACCAGCGCTCACAACGCCTGCCTTGGACCCGTCTGGTGTTCCCCCGGTACCCCGGGGTGGCCCGAGTGTGTTCCCCCTGCATGCGGCCGCAGGCTCAGAGTACGGCGAAGGCTTCGCGGGCAATGCCCACCGGCACGCGCCTGACGCATGGCTCGCGTCGGTGAAGTATCTGGTCGAGGAACTCGGCGCTGACGTGAACAGCCGCGACAGCGATGGCTACACCGCAATGCACCACGCGGCGGCCAGAGGCGACAACGAGCTGATCTTGTATCTGGTCTCGAAAGGCGCCGATCCGAAAGCCGTCAGCCGTCGTGGACAGACCACCGTGGACATGGCCAACGGCCCGGTCTCCAGGATTTCACCGTTCCCCGAGACCATCGCGCTCCTCGAGAAGATGGGCGCGAAGAACAACAACCGCTGCCAGAGCTGTTGACACCTGTCGGGGTCCCGGAGTCCCGGGGTCCAGGGTCCTGCGCCTTCGGCGATCGCCTGGAGCAAGGCCCTTCTGTGTTGCCGTACCTTTCTGGCAGATCTGAAGCAGAGATCGTCGCTGCCGCCGAGCGTGAAGCGCTGACCTTTCCCTCCGGCGTTGAGTTCCTTCATTCGGGACGCTGGGTTGTGGTGGCTACGCAGGGCTCGGACTGGGGCTGCTTCATTCTGGTCCTGCCCGTACCGTCATAGCAGCTCCACGAACCCCGGGACTTCTGGACCCCAGGACCCCAAGACCCCAGCCTATTTCTTCACTCTGAAGGTCCCGTCGTCCTGACGTTCCCGGTGCGCCGCATGGCACTGCTGGCACAAGGGGGTGAGCTTGGCGGTTGACGCCTGCACGTCGGGCCACTGATTCGCCGCCGCCGACTTTTCAATCGCCGCCATCAGCGCCACGCCTTCGGTGGCCCAGCCAACAGCGTCGGCTTTTGCGCGCGTCTCGAAGAACTTCTTTGTGTCGCCAAACAGTTTTCCGAGCAGCGCCGCCTGGGTGGTGACGACGGCATTATCGGAGGCCTCGGAGCCACGTCGCAATTCCGCAGACGCAGGGTTCACCTGCTTCATGATCTTGTCGAACGCGTCTTCCTCCGGCGTCATGGGTGTCGGCAACACTTTGGCCAGATCGATCATGCCCGGGTCAACCACTGACGTGGCGAACACCATGATCTGCCCGCGATAACGTTCGCTGACATTCGGAGCCAGATCCAGCGTGTAGGCTCTGGCCCGCTTCTGAATCTCCGCCTGGTCGAATCGCATCGCCACGCCGACCACGGTCATGTACGCGCCGGCCTTCGGCTGCGCGTTCAGCGTGGGCGCCACCACCAGCAGGTCGCTCATCGCCGGCTTCTTCGCGTCCTGATCCATCGAAAACGTGGTGGCCGACAGGAGCTGTTCCACTGTGCCGAACACGGCGACCGTCTTGCCGAGGTACAGGTCGGGATGCAGCAGCAGCGAACTGGCGGCGACCGGCACCAGTGTAGCCGCAGGCGCCGGAGCCTGTTGCGCACGCGTCGCGACCGCGAGCACCAGGGTGCACGCGCACATCGTCAATGCCGTCTGCCTATAGCGCCCGGTCAATCGTCGTCGCATCGGAACCTCCAGTTGGGACGGCCCATCATAACGCGATGGTGGCCTCCAGGCGCGCCATCGTGACCTGGTGCACGGCTCGGCCAGCGACCGGGTCAAACACAATGACCGGCATCAGTTGGCCGCGGATTCGTTGTGGATGGCGGCGGGCATACCCCATCAGAGTGTCGGCCAGCGCGGCCCGAGACGCGAGGGGGCTTTGGCCGCCGGGCGCGCCCGTCAGCAGGTCGTTAAACGACACCGTCCATGCGTCGCCTCGCAGCATGGCGTCGATCAGCGTGCCCTTCAGGACGTTGTGCGAGAAGTTGAAGAACAGCGACAGCGGCGAATAGGTCGCCTCCAGTGGGTCGAGGGCGGCGAATGCCGGTCGCAAGGGACCCGCCATGGCGCGAAGGCGCTGGCTGAAGGGGCCTGAGTTCAGAAGCGACGAGGTGTCGGCGGTGAGACTGCCGAAGAGGGCTTCCGCCGCGACTTCCAGCGCCGGCCCGTCGGTCCCGCCGTTCGCCTGCCGCTCGTATTCCCCGAGGACCAGGTCCGCGGCGTAGTGCAGCCAGGGATAGTCGGCGACGTTGTCGTCCCGCATGGCCTCTGTGCTGCGCGCATAGGTGGCATGAAACCCGAACCGGAGGTGCGCGCCCATGCTGGCCGCGTGACCAAGCGCGACGCCGAGCTGTCGGCGCGGTGAGAGGGCGCGCACCTGGAGGAGCAGCGAATGGTAGCCGCGTTCGTCCGGCTCGTAGTGCGACGTGGCAATCAGCAGCAGTGTTTCCGGATCGGAAACAAACGGCTGGCCGCTGCCTTGTCCACCCTGCAGCAGATCCAGGAGGGCTCCCACGCGCCCAAGCGCGCCATCGGGATCGTCGGTGTCCCACACGCGCAACGCGAGCAGGGACAACACATGGAAGAAGTAGTAGTCGGCAAGGATCGACAGTGTTGTGGAATCGGGCGGCCCTTGACCGCGCACTCGACGAACGAAGTCCAGCACATCAACCGGGATGATCTCGGGATTGACGTGGTCCGCGACGCCGTCCCAGTCGTGCAGCGCGTGAAACCCTTCCGCCCTGGTGCGCCGATCGCACGTCGACACTGCCCGCACCATTGACGCGCGTTGACCGAGATGGCCCCAGGTGTGGGTGCGCATGGCCAGCCGAAGGTGGCCGAGTGCGTCACCCATGGTGGGCGACGAGGACGCCAGCTCGTCGGCATACTCGCGGCGCATCGCGCCTGCGAGGAGCGCCTCAAGCTGGCCCGCCAATTCATCAAAGACCGAGGCCGACATGGCGTCGCGATTCTACCTTCTCTCTGGTAGCATGCGCGCCATGGTCAAGGATCTTCTCGCGCTCCATGAACGGTATCGGTGCCTCGGGCCGCGGTTTGCGCGGGCCTTCGACTTTGCCCTTGCGACGGACTTCACCGCGATGGCCGACGGCACCTATCCGGCGGCCGGAGACGATGTGCGGGCTCTGGTGCAGCGCTACGTGACCAAGGCGCCAGGTGAGGGAAGGTGGGAGGCGCATCGCTCCCACATCGATCTGCAGTTGGTGGTCAGCGGGGAAGAGCACATCGGCGTGGCGCCGCTTGGCACCCTCGTGGCCGAGCCCTATGACGAGGCCAAAGACCTGCTGTGGTTGACTGGCAACGGCGACGAGGTCACACTGCGTCCCGGAGACTTCGTGTTGCTGTGGCCCGAAGATGGGCATATGCCTGGCATGGCCATCGCCGACCCCGTGCCGGTGCTGAAAGTGGTCTTCAAGATCGCCGTATCTTAGCCGACCCCGGGACCACGGGACCCCACGACTCTGAGTATCGCTTCGCCGTACGCCGCGATCTTCGCCGGACCAATACCGTTGATTTCCCCCAGGTCGGATAACGAGCGAGGGATCTCAGCGGCGATCGCGTCCAGTGTCTTGTCGTGCAGCACCACGTACGCCGGCACTGCGCGTGTGCGTGCCTCATCACGACGCCACTCTCGCAGTGCGGTCAAGATCCCTTCATCAGGCTGAGATCCCGCGCCTGGACGTGCGATGGTCGCCCCCGTCGCGCGCACGCGTGTTGCCTTCTTCGCTGCCTTACGGCTGCCAGGCGACTTCACGCGAACGGTTGGCACCAGCAGCGCGATCGTCGTCTGGCGACCCGACATCACGTCGCGGCCGACGGCGGTCAGTCGCAATGTCCGATAGATATCCGGCGAACTGAGCAGCGCGCCTGCGCCCACAAGCGCATCGATCCACTTCTCGATCAGTTTCGGATCGTGATCCCTGAGGAGGCCGGTTGTCGAGAGCGATACGAGCGCATCTGGCAGTTCTTCGGTTTGGCCCACAAGCATCGCCGCGATCTTGCGACGGCCCCATCGCTCGCCACTGCGCGCCACGCCCGACAGAATCTTCCGCACGAACAGCAACTGATCATCAGAAAGCGCCGCACGCCGCAGGCAGTTGCCGCACGACTGGCAATCGGCCCCGGCGTCGGGATCGCCGAAGTACCGGAGAATGGTCATGCGCAGGCAGCCGGTGCCATCCGCGTACGCCACCATGCGTTTGAGCTTGAGGTGCTCGAGTGTGCGCCGCCGGTCCTGTTCTCCAGGATCGGTCTCGCCTCCATCCCGCCCACCGTCTTCGTCGCGTTTGTCGATCAGGAACTCGCGCGTCTTCACGTCCACGTAGTTCCACAGGAGCGTGGCCACGGCCTGCCGCCCATCGCGGCCCACGCGGCCCACTTCCTGATAGTAGGCCTCCACCGACGCGGGCAGTTCCTTGTGCACCACCACTTCAAGATCGGGCCGATCGATGCCCATGCCGAACGCATTCGTGGCGCAGACCACCTGCAGCGTTCCGGCGGCAAACGCGTCCTGTACGCGCGTGCGTTCGGTGTCACTCAGGCCCGCGTGATACGCCGCCGCAGCAATGCCCGCATCGACGAGTGTCTCTGATGCGTCTTCAGCGCTCTTGCGCGTGGAGGCGTATACCAGCGATCGACTCCTGCCGACCAGTTCGGGCAGGAGGGCTCGCTTCTCTTTGTCCCCAGTGACGGGCCGCACACGAAGTTCGATGTTCGGCCGGTCGAATCCCGACACAAACACCTGCGGTTCGCGCATGCCGAGGAGCGCGACGATGTCGTCGCGGACTTCCGGGGTGGCGGTGGCGGTGAAGGCAAGCACCGGAGGCCGCCCTGGTCCATCGTCGCTCCGGTGACAGGCCTCGGCGGCGTCGGCCAGGCGGCGGTAGTCGGGGCGGAAGTCGTGGCCCCATTCCGACACGCAATGGGCTTCGTCCACGACGAACCGCGCCACCGGCCAGCCGTGCAGCGCCGAGATGAAGTAGTCGGAGGCGAATCGTTCTGGTGCGACGTACAGCAGGCGAAGGGCGCCCGCGTGCGCCCGGCGCAGTACGTCGCGGCGTTCGTCGGCCGTCTGGCCCGAATGCAGTGCCGCGGCCCCGATACCGCGTTTCACCAGCTCGTCCACCTGGTCCTTCATCAGGGAAATCAGGGGAGAAACGACCAGCGTCAGTCCCGGCAACGCCACGGCCGGCAACTGGAAGCACAACGACTTACCCGAGCCAGTCGGCATCACGGCCAGCACGTCAGCGCCGGTCATGGCCGCCTCGACGATGGGCACCTGGGGCGGTCGGAGCGCCGGGTGGCCGAAATATTGATGCAAGAGGTCGAGCGGGGAAGAAACGGCGGACATGGCCAGTCTCACGAGTGTGGCAGATCAACAGCGATTGTGTGAACAGATGATGCGCGGTCAATTGCAGGTTGACGTCAACAACCGCGCGAAAACCACCGTATACCCATGCATCATGGCTCAGCCGACTTTGTTACCGACGTGGCGTATGTTCGTTGGCGGCCTGGCCGCGCTGGCTGGCGCGCTTGCGTGGCCGTCGGTTCCGGCCCTGGACGCTCAGCAGGCGCCGCCTACGTGTGCCGTGACCGGCAGAGTGCTGAGCGGCACCACGCCGCTGCCCGGCGTCTCGGTGACCGTGCGGGCCGGCGAGCGACTGGTCGCCGCGACGTCGACTGGCGTTGACGGCTCCTACAAACTGTCGGTGCCGCCGGGGGCCGAATATCGCATCGCTGTGGAGATGACGGCCTTCGCGCGAGGGGAGCAGGTGGTGGCGTTTGGTGAGGCCCCGTGCCAATCGAAGACGGATTTTGCGCTGGTGCTCGCATCCCGTGTTCCGAACGCCGCGACGGTGGCTCCGCCGCCTACGGCACCCGCGGCGGCCGCCGCAGGGGCTGGACAGCGCTTTGCGACGTTGAATGTTCAGGCGAACCAGGCCGCCGCGGCCGCCCTTCAGGTGGCACCGCCCGACAGGCAGACCGAGCAGGCGGCGATGGCCCTGCTGCCTCCCGGCTTTTCTACCGAACTTTCGAACGAGGCGGTGGCCATCAACGGGCAGATGGCGAGCATTGACCGCGCGATGATGGGCGATCGCCTTGGCGCGATCACCCGTGGCGAATTTGATCCCGCCACCGGCACGTTCGCGCCAGGTGCTGAGCCGGCGCAGGGGCCCGGTGGCCGCGGCGGCGGTCCCGGAGGGCCCGCGGGACGAGGCGGTGCGGGAGATTTTCAGATCGGTGGTCGTGGCGGTCGCGGCCAGAGCCTCTTCCAGGCCACGGCCAACTACAGCTACAGCGGATCAGCCCTCGACACCGCGCCGTATCAACTGCGATCGGACACGCCGGCGGTCACGAACCCGTACAGCCGCCAGAACTTTGGCATGACGCTGGGCGGCCCGGTGATCATTCCTGGCGTCTACAACGGAACGCGCAGGACCACGTTCACCGTGACCTACGGCGGCAATCGTGGTGCGAACCTGTTCGACCAGTACGCCACGGTGCCCACCGTGGCACAGCGCGCGGGTGATTTTTCGGCACTGAGCGGTGCGCTCATCAACCCGTCCACCGGACAACCGTTTGCCGGAAACCAGATTCCACAGGGGCAGATCAGTCAGGCGTCACTTGCGCTGCTGCGCTTTATCCCGGCGCCGAATCTGGATGGCACCAGCCGGAATTTCCACTATGTGACGACGCGTGATTCGTCGGCGAACAACGTCACGCTTCGGCTCACGCACAACTTCACCCAGGCCGCCGGTCGCGGCGCCGGGGGTGGCCGTGGAGGTGGGGCCGGAGGCGGTCGCGCCGGGGGGGCCGCCGGCCGCGGCAATCAGGGCCTGTCGGTGAACATGACCGCTCAGGTGCAGTACCGAGGGAACAGCAGCGAGCAGGCGAATGTGTTGCCCGAGCTCGGCGGCACCAGCAGTGGTTCGTCCATCGCGGTGCCCATCACCATCAATATTTCGAAGAATCGCGTCCAGCACGCGATCACGCTCAACTACGCGCGCACGACATCCTCCACCGCCAATCACTTCGCCTCTATCGAAGACGTGGCGGGCAATGCCGGCATTACCGGGGTATCGACCGATCCCATCAGCTGGGGCGTGCCCTCCCTTTCGTTCTCCACCTTCTCAAGTGTGCGTGACACAACACCGAGTTCCAGGCGCGACACGCGCTGGTCGTTGGGATACGGATTGACGAAGCCCTTCCAGCAGCACACCCTGCGAATGGGTGGTGACGTACGCCAGGACATGGCGAAGAGCCAGTCAGACGCCAACGCGCAGGGCGCGTATACGTTTTCGGGTCTCTATTCGAGCGGCTCCTCGCAGGTCAGAGGCGGCGGCTACGACTTTGCGGACTTCCTGCTGGGCCTTCCGCAGCAGGCGACGGTGAACTATGGCCTCGGCGAGGTGAGTCTGCGCGGTCGTTCGTTCAGTCTGTATGTGCAGGACGACTGGCGGAAGGCCGCGAACCTGACCCTGAACCTCGGCCTGCGGTATGAGCTCATTCTTCCGTTTGTCGAGACCAACGGCCACATGGTGAATCTCGACGCCGCGCCGGGATTCACGGCAGTCACGCCGGTGATCTCCGGGCAGTCCGGCGCCTACTCGGGGCGGTATCCCGATGGATTGATTCGCACCGACGCCAACAATATCGCGCCGCGTGTGGGGTTTGCCTGGCGCGTGGCGCAAGGCACCATCGTCCGCGTGGGCTACGGCATCAGTTACAACGCGGGATCGTATTCGTCGATGGCGAGGCAGATGGTCAACCAGCCGCCATTTGCGACGACCAATACAGCAATCGGCGATCTCACGAATCCGCTGTCGATCACAAATCCTCTCGCCACGGCCACACCAGACCAGGTCACCAATGACTATGGCGTGGATCTGAACTACGTGCTGGGAATGGTGCAGACCTACAACACCGATATTTCCCGAGACCTGACGCAGGTCTGGAACCTGGGCGTGAGCTACACGCACATTCGGGGATCAGACCTCGACATCGTGCGCGCGCCCAATCGTGGCCCAAGCGGCCTGTTGCTGGACGACGTGCAGCCGTTTGAATGGCAGAGTTCCGAGGGGTCATCGCGACTGCACGCGGCAGAGTTCAGGCTGACCCGACGGCCGGTGCGTGGCATTGGCGGCGGCGTGTCCTACACGCTGGCCCGCTCCCGAGACAACGCGTCGTCGATGGGTGGTGGCGGGACGGTGGTTGCCCAGAACGACAGAGATCTGCAGGCGGAATGGGGGCTGTCGAGTTTTGACCGACGCCATCAGGTGAACGCCAACCTCAATGTGGATCTGCCGTTTGGCGTCGGCCGCCGCTTCTTCACGAATGGTGGCGTCTGGGGCAGCATTCTCGGCGGCTGGCGGTTCACGACAAACTTCACGCTGCAGTCGGGCACGCCACTCACCGTGAGAGTGACCGGGGCTGCCAGCAGCGTTGCCGGCGGCGCTGGAGGAACGCTCCGGGCGAACTACGACGGATCGAACATCCGCATCTCGAATCCGACGATCGATCAATTCTTCAATACGTCGGCGTTTTCGGTTCCCGACGCGGGCACCTACGGCAACTCGTCGCGCAACCTGGTCATTGGTCCTGGCAGCCGGCTTCTGAATGCGCAATTCTCCCGCGACCTTCGTTTTGGAGGCAACCGCGTGATGAGTTTGCAGCTCAATGCGAACAATCTCCTCAACACGGTCAATTACAGCGGCGTGAATACGAGCATCAACTCACCGTCGTTCGGGCAAATCACGTCGGTGCGGCCCATGCGCTCGATGACCTTCAACGCGCGCTTCCGGTTCTGAGCAGGCAGTCATGACGACGACACACGCAAGCATATCCGCCGCCCTCACGCTCGTTGCCGGTTTCGTCGCGTGGTCGGCGCCCAGCCCGGCGGCCCAGCAGCAGGCGAAGCCCCCGGTCTTTCGGGCGAACCTCTCAATCGTGTCTGTGGACGTCATCGTCCGCGACAAGGACGGCAAGGTCGTTCGCGGATTGACGGCCGAGAACTTCGAGTTGGTCGAGGATGGCCGCGCGCAGGAGGTACGGACGTTCGCTTTCGAGGAAATCAAGGACGCGCCTTCCGCGGTGGTCTCGGTTAACCTGCTGGCGGGTGTGGCCGAGAAGGCCCTGGCGAGTACGGCGAGCGGCGCGCGGCCGGCCGCCGCGGCCCCTGAGCCTGCTGCGGCAACCGGGCCCATGCGCTCGGAGGACCTCGCGGGCCGCAGGATGGTGATCCTGTTGTTTGACACCAGTTCCATGCAGCCCGAAGACGTGCAGCGTTCCGTCGATTCAGCGCGCAAGTACGTGGCCGAGCAGATGAGTACGTCCGACCTCGTGGCCGTGACCACGGTCAGCAGCATCCTGACGGTGTTGACCGACTTTACTGCGGACCGCGACAAGGTCTCGGCGGCGCTCAATCAGCTGTCGTACTCAGACGGCACCGAGACGCCTCCGCCGAGCGCGGCGACAGCGGCCACTGACGAAGCCGCAGCGGCAGCGACCGAAGAGACCGCGGCCGATGCGGAAGCCGCCGAACTTGAGATGTTCAACAACGATCTGCGCCTGCGTGCGTTAAGGACGCTGGCGGAGTCGCTGACGCTCATCGAACAGAAAAAGGCGATCGTGTACTTCAGCGCGGGGATGCAGCGGAGCGGTCAGGACAATCAGGTGGAACTGCGGTCGGCGATCAACGCCGCGGTGCGAGCGAATGTCTCGATTTACCCGATCGACACGCGCGGCCTGCAGGCGGTGGTGCCTGGCGGTGACGCGCGCCAGGCGAGTGGCCGCGGCCAGGCGATGTTCAGCGGTCGCGGAATGTCGCGGCAGTTTGCCCAGCTCGCGGCGTCACAAGACACGCTGGTGTCACTGGCCGCCGATACCGGCGGACGAGCCTTCACCGATACCAACAACTTTGGCGAGGCGTTCGCGCGCGTGCAGCGCGACATGTCGGCCTACTACCTGCTCGGGTACAGCAGTTCAAACAAGAATCAGGACGGGCGCTTCCGGCGCATCCAGGTGCGGCTCAAGAAAAACGACACCGGGTACCGGCTTGAGGCGCGTTCGGGATACTACGCGGATCGCGACTTCAGCCACACGTCGAAAACCGATCGCGAAGCGCTCCTCGAAGAGCAGCTGTTCGCCGCCGTCTCGGTTACCGATTTGCCCGTGATCGCCAGCGCGATGTACTTCCGTCTGGCGGCCGACAAGTACTACGTGCCGGTGGCGGTGTCGGTCCCCGGGTCGGCCGTGCCCGTGACTGAGGGCCTGAAGGAAATCACCCTTGATGTGCTCGGCCAGGTCATGGATGAGCGCGGCATGCCGGTGGGCCGGTTGCGCCAGACGATGAAGCTGCCTGCAGGGACAGAGAAGACGCTGGCCGGGAAGCAGATCCTGTATCAGTCGGGTATGACGCTGCCGCCCGGCCGTTTTTCAATCAAGGCTGTGGTTCGCGAGAATGCCACCGGCCTGATGGGCACGTTTGAAGCGGCCATCAACGTGCCTGAATTGGCGGGGCAACCGATGAAGGTCAGCTCCGTCGTGTTGAGTACGCAGGTGCAGGCCAGCACGACGAAGTCCGACAATCCCCTGATCCGGGATGGCGTCCAGATCATTCCCAACCTGACGCACGTGGTCTCACGCGGCCAGAAGATGTTCTTCTACTACGAGGTCTACGAGCCGGGCCTGACCGCCGCGAAGGTGCCCGACCTGAGGACGACCATCGCGTTCTACCGGGGCCAGGTCAAAGTGCTCGAAACCCCGGTGGTGGCCAAGGCCACCGTGGACGCGGCGAACCGCCAGGCCACGCTCTTTCAGTTCGAAGTGCCGGCCGCGTCCTTTGAGCCAGGCCTTTATACCTGCCAAGTCAATATCATCGACGAGGTGTCAGGCCGATTCGCGTTTCCGCGCGTCGTATTCTACGTACGATGACTCCCAAGCCCGGAATCGTGTCCAGCGGTTGGCTGGCGGCCAATTCCACCTTCACCCGCAAGGATGATCGGCCGGTTGGCCGGGCCTTCATGGTCTCAATGCTGCTGCATGGGGTGGGGCTGGCCGTGGTGGTCTTGTTGATGTCCATGGTGCCCGAGCGCGTGTTCGAACCGGCGCCCCCTGAGAAATACGACCTCGTGTTTGTCCGGACCGTGGCCCCGGGGGGCGGCGGGGGTGGAGGCGGCAATCGACTGCCAGACCCGCCCCGGAAGCTCGAGATGAAGGCCGAGGT
>CAZAZR010000103.1:0-14890 GCA_964489685.1 uncultured Solibacteraceae bacterium
CGTCAAGAACCCCGAGTATGCGAGCTTGTTGGGTGAGCCTGGTCCCTTGTCACGTTTTGGACCTGCCAAGGGATCGCGTTTGGAAAGTTCTGCAAGTAGCGCGCGGCGATTCCAGCGACGTAGGGAGCCGCTGCTGACGTCCCACTGAATGGATATGAGTAGGTCGGCGTTTGTCCCCACGCCGCGGGAACTTCCTTACCTGGAGCGAACAAGTCGAGCCCAACGCCCGTGTTGGACGATTCCGGAAACGGAAAGATGGCCCGCGCGTCGGCAGCGTCGGTTGCTCCAACTGTGATCGCTTGGTCGACTCTCGCAGGTACAAACTCTGAAGCATCAATGCCCTTATTGCCAGCCGCGACTACAACAACAATGCCGGCTGCTATAGCATCGCGGACTGCCTGCTCCGCTGTGCTGTTCTCAAAGAACTCTCTTCGTGCTCCGATGCTGAGGTTCGCGACCTTAGGTCCTGGATTGGCCTCGTGGTCGGCCACCATCGCGCCGAGCAACGGCCGCAGCAAACCCACTACGTCGGACCATACGCCCAGACATCGTAGCCGTCAACGGTTCAGGAGGGTGCGGCCGCTCGCGCGTTACTTGCACGCCTGACAGTTATTGTTGTTCTTCGCGCCCATGCCCTCGAGCAACTTGATCGTCTCAGGGAACGGCTGCGTGCGCTGCTCGGGGCTGTTCGCCATGTCGACGGTGGTCTGGCCGTTGCGGTTCACGGCCATCACGTCAGCGCCACGTTTCACCAGATACAGGATCATCGCGTTGTCGCCCCGCGCCGCGGCGTGGTGCAGCGCGGTAAACCCGTCGGCGTCGCGACCATTCACGTCCATGCCCAGTTCTTCAAGGAAATATCTGGCCGCCGGCATCCAGCCGTCAGGCACGTGACGATGCTGCTGGGCGACCCGTGATGTGCCGTAGCCCACACCGCTGGCCGCATGGAACGGTGGCACGTGCGGGCCGCCGGACGGCACCGCAGGCAGGCCCTGCCGCGCCGTGGCGCCGTAGGACATCGTCGCAATGTTCGGGTCGGCACCGTAACGCACCAGCAGGCGCATCGCGTCCACGTCCAGGGAGTAGGCCGCGCGCCAGAACGCCGTGGCCCCGGTGTAATCCACACCCATGCGGCCAGCGTTATAGGCCGCGTACCAGATATGAGAGGCAGTGCGGGCGTTGGGATCGGCACCAGCCTGCAGCAGGCTTTCCATCAACTGGAGATGAGACGCCCGCTGCTGCGTGGCCGCCGTCGGCTGGGGATACCACGTGCGCAGCGCCCACTCGTTGTTCAGCACGGCGAAGAGCGGCGCCGCACCGTCGTCGCTCACCAGATTCGGATTGGCGCCCCGCTTGAGGAACGCCTGCGCCAGGTCGTAGTGACCGTTGATGATGGCCACCAACATCGGTGTTGAGCGGTCTCCCGCGGTCGGCAGGTTCACGTCCACGCCCGAATCGAGCAACATCATCGCCGCGCCGGCGAATCCGTCGCGCGCGGCGTAGTGCAGGGCCGAGAGTCCGCCTTGCCGTCCGATCTGCTGGATGTCCGAGGCGGGTCGTGGTCCGCCCGCTGCCCCTCCGGCGCGCCCGCCGCGTCCGAGCGCAGCGGGTGGGTCGCCGGCGGCCTGGCCGCCCACACCTGTGGAGGCGGCTCTGCCGGTCTGCGGCGGATCGAACTGCGGTGGTGCCACCGGCGTCCGGCCGGTGGTGGCGGTGATCACGCGGTCGCGGGTCAGGCGCGCGGCGTTGTCGGCCTGCGACCGCTGACCGTAATCGATGACCGTCGTGGCGAGAACGCTGTTCGCGCCCTTTTCGATGAGGATCCGCATCGCATCCAGGCGATTCTGCGATGCCGCAAAGACCAGCGGGGTGCGGCCATGCGTGGCATCAACCGCGTTGACGTCCGCACCGCGATCGAGCAGAAACCTGACGGCGTCTGCGCTGCCGGCCTGAGCCGCCAGATGGATCGGCTGCACACCGGTTTCGGTGACCAGTTTCAGCCTGCTGCCTGCTTCAAGCAGACGAGCCACAATCGGGGCATGACCGCGCGAACTGGCCAGGTGCAGCGGCGTGTAGCCGCCGATGCGCGTGAGCGGCTCGACGACGGCCCCGCCAATCAGCAACAGCTCCATCGTCTTGATGTCGCCATTGAGCGCGGCCCAGTGGAGTGCCGTCATGCCATCGCCCTGCGCGGCGTTGACGTCAGCGCCGTCGCGCAGCAGCGACCGCAACGCGGCGAGGTCACCCTTCATGGCCGCGTCGGCCACTGGCGACGTCGGGCCCGATGCGCCGGCCGCCAACACATCCGCGGGCGGTATCGAGAACGCCGCTGCCAGCACCAGTGACCACACGCCGACCAGAGCGCCGATCCGCAGGCTACGCATGCGACACCGCGCCTGACGCGGCGAACGAGAACTCGCCGCTGCTGTCGCCGAACGTCTTCATGTCGAGCCCGAGCTTGTGCATCAGGCTCAGCATGACGTTGGCCATCGGCGTGCCGCCTGCGGCCTTGAGATGCATGCCACCCTCAAGGATGCCGCCGCCGCGGCCCAGCAGAATCAGCGGGCAGTTCCTATGGTTGTGCACGTTGGCATTCGCCATCGGCGAGCCATAGACGATGAGGGTCTTGTCGAGGAGCGACGCGTCGCCTTCCATGGTGGTCTTCAACCGTTCCAGGAAGTACGGCAGCATCGACACGTGGTGTTTGTTGATCTCCGAGAATTGCCGGATGCGTTCCTCCGCCACGCCGTGGTGCGACGCGTTGTGGAAGCCGGTCTCGATGCCGCTGCCCGGATACACGCGGCCTGAACCGTCGCGGCCAAGCTTGAACGAGAACACCCGGGTCGTGTCCGAGGTGAATGCCAGCAACTGCAGGTCGAACATCAGCTTGACGTGTTCATCAAACGCGTCGGGCACGCCGGCGGGCGCGCCAGGCAGTTCGCGCGTTTCGCCGCTGGCGTTGCGCGCTTCCACGCGCTGGATGCGCTGCTCGATCTCGCGGATATTGCTCGCGTACTGATCGAGCCGCGCCTTGTCGGCCGGCCCCAGGTCGCGACGAAGGCCCGCCATCTGCGACACGAGCATGTCCAGGATGCTTCGGTCCGTCGCGCGCCGCATGGTCCGCTGCTCGGGAGTGCCCCCGGCACCAAACAGCAACTCGAACACCATGCGCGGATCCCGCACCATCGGCAGCGGCTGTTCCGGGGCCGACCAGCTGATGGTGTCGGTGTAGACGCACGCGTATCCATAGGCGCAGCCGCCGGATTGATCGACCGGCTCAATGCTGAGCTGCATCGACGGAATCGGCGTGTCCTGGCCGAACTTCTGCACGTAGAGCTGGTCCATCGACGTGCCCACCCTGACATCCGAACCTTCGGTCAGCTTCGGGCGCACGTGGGTGAACATCACCGCGCTTGATCTGAAGTGGTCGCCGCCCACCTCGGCGGGTGCGAACGCTTCAGCCATTCGCGCGTCGGTGTTGCTCACGATGGTCAGGTAGTCGCGGTACGGCTCGAGCGGGCTGAGGCTGCCCTTGCTCAGGTCGAACTGGCGACCGACCTCGGCCGGATTCCATAGAAACTGTGACGCGCCAATCTCGCTGCAGCCGGCGGCCCCGTGCACCTGCTCGATGCAGACCAGACGCGTGCGATCGGCCAGACGCCCGGCCTCGCTGCGGGCGAAGACCGTGCGCGCGGGAATCATGGAGTCGAGCAACGGCAACGCGATGGTGGCGCCCAGGCCTCGCAGCGCCGTGCGCCGAGAGATGTGTTTTCCAGTCAGATACATGGCAGAACCCTCACTTCGTGACAACCGCTTCCTTGCGGGATGAGCGAAACGCGGAACTTTGCGCCACGCCGAGAATCAGCGACGACAATCGATAGTCGGTGGCCTTGGCCTCGCGCACGATGCGACGGATGGCCGGCATGTCGTAGTACTCCACGCGGCGCGCCAGCGCGTACGACATCAGCATCGAGGTGAAGTGCGTGATGATCACATCCGAGCGGGCCGACAGCGCCGCGCGCAGATCGCCGGCGCCCTTGAGCGGCGTGCCGTCATACAACTCGCCCGCCGTGTTCACAGGCACACCGCGGTCTTTGATGCGCCAGGACCCGGTGACGTCAAAGCCGTCAAGCGCCAAGCCGATCGGATCGATGACGTTGTGGCACGAACTGCACGCCGGGTTCTTGCGGTGCATGGCGAGTTGTTCGGCCACCGACAGCAATCGGCCATCAACTGCATCCCCTGCCTCGTCCAGGTCGGGCACGTTCGGCGGCGGCGGAGGGGGCGGACTGCCAAGCAGCACTTCCATCACCCATTTGCCTCGAAGCACCGGCGACGTCCGGTTGCCGTGCGACGTCAGCGTCAGGATGCTCCCATGGCCAAGCAGGCCGCGCCGCAGGTCGTCGGGATACGACACCTTCCTGAACTCGGGCCCGCTCACACCGGAAAAACCGTAGTGACGCGCGAGGCGCTCGTTGACGAACGTGTAGTCGGCCGTCAGCATTTCCATCACCGGCCGGTCCTCGCGCACGAGGTGGTCGAACAGGAGTTCTGTTTCGCGACGCATCGCCTCGGCGAGGATGTCGTCGTAGTACGGGTAGTCCAGGGCGTCCGGCTCAATCTTGTCGAGGTCCTGGAGCCGCACGTACTGCGAGGCAAACCGTGTGGCCAGCGCCTCGGCCTTCGGGTCGGCGAGCATGCGCCGCACCTGCCGGGCGAACACCTCGGGCCGCACCAGTTCCGCGGTGCGCGCCAGATCAATCAACGTCCGGTCGGGAATGGTGCCCCAGAGAAAAAACGAGAGCCGCGAGGCGAGGTCCACCGGGCCGATGTGGTAGATGCCTCCGGGCGCAACGCCCGCTGGTACTTCCTCGACACGGAAGAGGAAGTGCAGGCTCGCGAGCATGGCCTGCAGCGACGTGCGAATGCCCCCTTCAAACCCGGCCGTGGCCGCCCCCTGCTGGTAAAAGGCCATCAGCTCGTTGACGTCAGCCGTCGTCAACGGCCGGCGATACGCTTCGGTCCCCAGACGTTCGACGATGCGGCGCGCGCACGCGACATCTTCTTTGGGTGCCGTCGGGCGGCAGGAGAAGATCCGGCGCCGAGTCGGATTGTCTGAAACGCCCGATACTTCCGAGGGCCCGACGATGGCGAGGTTGCGCAGGTGAGGCAGGGTGGTCACGCCGTAGCCGACGCCGATCTGGGTGTCGGCCAGCGTGTGGTCAATGGGCCTGATGAGGTCGTCTTCCGAGCCCTCGAATTCCTGGATGAACGTGGCGGCCACGCGCCGCGCCCCGGCGCGCACGTAGATGGAATCGGTCGAGATCGTCAGGCCCGTAGGATCGGATTCAGAAATCCACCGATCAACTTTCACCACGCCGACGCGTTCGCCATCGATCGCCACTTCCATCTGGATGGCGCGCACGGTGCGGCCAAAGAGCGCACCGGTCGGCTCGCCGTGCAGCAGGAGCTGGAATTTGTATTTGCCGTCGGCGGGGAAGTTGTGAACGACCACGGTGCCGCCCCGCGTGCCGAACGGCGCCCCGTCCATCCGCGCCTTCTGCGACCGGGTGCGCGGCACGTCGTAGGTTGCCGACGTGGGATCGGCAGCCGGGTCGCCCACCGCCACTCGGCTCACGTGGGCGGCGGCTCGCAGGTAGCCCTGCATCACCGTGGCAGACGGCATCTGGACATCGGCGATGTTGTCGAAGCCTGCGCTGAGAGTGTCGGCGGGAAGGTAGGCGCTGACGTCGAGGTCGAGGCCCAACAACACGCGCACGGACGCGACGTACTCTGCGCGATTGAGCCGCTGGAACGGCCGACGCCCGGGGTTCGGGTTGGCCGCTGCCGCGCTGTCGAGAGTGGTCTCGAGCGCGGTGGCGAGGGCGCTGCGAGTGGCCACGTCAGGCTGCGGATGCGC
Source organism: uncultured Solibacteraceae bacterium (assembly GCA_964489685.1). Classification (GTDB taxonomy): domain Bacteria; phylum Acidobacteriota; class Vicinamibacteria; order Vicinamibacterales; family SCN-69-37; genus SYFT01. Next base: position 5,921 of record CAZAZR010000103.1, read on the forward strand.
CTTTGGCGGCATCATGCCGGTCCGCAGTTTGCTGACGACCTTTTCCGCCAGGTCCGCCTTGTCGGCGGCCCGTCCGGCGTCGAATCCATCGAGCGACATTTCGCCCTTCAGGTCGACGTCGTTGTGACAGTCGCCGCAAAAACGCTGGATCACCTCGTTCTGCGTCGTCACGGACATCAGCGACGGCTCATGGGCGGCCACCGTTTTCCTGGCGGCATCCGGCAGGCCGGCGGAGGGAACCGGGCTCGCGGCGGTGCCGGCCCGCAGGCTGAGGGCGGCGCCAAACAGCACGGTTACAAGCGCGGTCAGTGCGGTCTTCTTCATGAACTCCCTGAAAGTATCCCGAAACGATACACATTTGCGGCGGGATTGTCAGCCGGAAACGGGGCCGACGGAATGCCGGCTAGGGCGTGGTCGCTTTGGGTACGGCCACCCGGATATTTCGCCATTTTCCCTGGCGGAAACGCAGCACACTCAAGGTCGCACGCGTGGCATGACCCAGGACAATGGCCAGCCAGATATCAGAGGCGACCAACCCCCGCGTCATCGAGAACGCCAGGCACCAACCCACGGGCACAATGACCTGGGACACGATCGAGATGTAGAGCGGGCCCTTCGTATCACCCGTGCCCTGGAGCCCGCCGGTGTAACAGAGCGCCACGGTGACAAAGAACCCCGACACCGCCAGAAACGCGAGCAACTGTCGTCCCAGTTCGAACCCCACGCCTTCGGTCAGCGCGAACGCGCCCAGCAGGACGCGGGGCATCAGGACAAACGCGAGTCCGACCACGGCCGCCACGCTGAGTCCGATGCGCGCGGCCACGGCCGCCGACTGCGCGGCGCGGTCGGGGTGGCCAGCGCCCAGGTTCTGTCCGGCCACGGCGGCGGTGGCGCCCATGAGCCCCACCGAGGTCCACGTGATCAGCGAGAAGAGTTCGGTGTAGCCCACGGCATACGCCGCCTGCGCCTCGGCGCTGTGTTCCAGCCCGCCGATGAACCGCAGCATCAGCAGACCGGCCAGGTTCATGGCAATGCCCTGAAACCCGGTCGGCAGCCCGAACCGGAACAGTTCTCGAATGATCGGCCAGTCGGGCTTGAACGACATCGTCGGGCTGAAGTGGATGACCAGACGGTCGGAGAACAGCAGCCAGAGGAACCCGCCGGCCGTGAGCAGGCCGGAGATGGCCGTGCCCAGCGCCGCGCCGAACGTGCCGAGCGGCGGAATGGGGCCTGCGCCGCCAATGAAGAGGATGTTCAGCAGCACGTTCATCGCCGTCATCAGGACGCCCATGCGCAGCGTCGTCTTCACGTCACCCGCCGCGCGCAGCGCCCCGCTCATCATGAAGAAGATCAACATGCCGATGCTTGAGACAAACATCGTGCGGATGTAGGGCAGTGCCTCGCGCTGCACCTCGGGCGCCGCGTTCACCAGTGAGAGCAGCCATGGCGCGGAGAAGTATCCGATTGGCGCCAGGACGCCCATGGCGATAAAGACCGCCGTCAGGAACGCCTGATAGACGGTCCGATTGACGGCCTCGGCGTCACCGGCGCCGGCAAATCGCGCGACCATCACGCCCATGCCGGAGAACACGGACGCGACGAACACAATGACGAGGATGAAGATCTGGAGGCTGACGCCTATCGCCGCGTTGGCGTTCAGGCCGACGTAGTGTCCCACCATGGCGTGGTCCACGACGCCCTGCAGCCCGCCGATGATGTTCTGCAGCATCGTCGGCCACGCCAGCATCCAGACGGCCTGCGGCAGCGGGCCATCGATGATGCGGCGATCAAACTTTTTGGGCGCGGGTTTAGGTAACGGTTGGGGCTCGCCGGCCATCGTGGAAGATCTTCATTCTAGCGCGGATGACGGACGGCCTCACTGGGTCTGACTGGCCGCCGGGACATCACTGGGCGTCCAGACGCCCTCGCTTTTGGCGACATACACCGCCGCCGTCAGGTCGCCGAACACGTTGACGGTGGTTCTCGACATGTCGAGGATTCGATCGACGCCCAGCACAATGGCAATGCCCTCACCTGGCACGCCAAACATCGTCAGGATGCCCACCAGCAGCGGAATGGACCCGCCGGGTACTCCTGCGGCGCCAATCGCCGTGATGACCGACATGATCATGACGATCGCCATCTGCGGTAGGGTCAGGTCGACTCCGAAGATCTCCGCAAGGAAAATGACCGTGATGCCTTCAAAGATCGCCGTGCCATTCATGCACATCGTCGAGCCGATCGGCAGCACGAAGCCGGCGATGCCCCGCGGCACGCCCAGCTGATGCTCCGACACGTCCAGCCCTGTCGGCAGCGTGGCGCTCGAGGAGCTTGTGGAGAAGGCCGTGATGAGTGCGGCCTTGACGCGCGAGACGAACAAGAGGGGCGAGAGGCCGATGCCGAACTTGAGGATGCTGAACAGGGTGATGCCGACATGCAGAGCCAGCGCCATCAGCACGGTAACGACGAACGCGGCCACGGCCACCATCAGATCGAAGCCGAAGCGCGATGACACCGTGAAGATGAGGCACGCGACACCGTAGGGCGCCAGCATCATGGCGAAGTGAATGATCCGGATCACCACTTCGTTCAACGCTTCCAGCCAGTCGACCATCGGTTTGGCTTTGGCCGCCGGGATGAGCGTCAGCGCGGCGCCAAACATCAGCCCGAAAAAAATGATCGCCAGCATGTCGGTCTTGGCGGCGGCGTCAATGGGGTTGCGCGGCACGATGTTCACGAACGTCTCGGGGCCAAACTTGGCCGTGGTGGCGGCCGCCTCAACTCTCGTGGACGCATCGCCGGCGAAGCGCTCCATCAGCGCCACTCGCGTCTCCGGGGTGACGCGCTCCCACGGCTTCATGACGTTGACCACGATCAGACCGAGCGTGGCGGCCAGGCAGGTGGTGATGAAGAAATAGCCGATGGCCTTGCCGCCCACGCGGCCGACCTTGCGAATATCGCCCAGCCCCGCCACGCCAAGCGAGATGGAGGCGAACACCAGGGGCATCACCACCATGAACAACATGCGCAGGAAGATCTGGCCGACTGGCCCTGCCACATATCGGTTGACCCACTCGACGGTTGGATTGGTGACACCGACCGTGAGGTTGGTGGTCACGCCCAGGATGAGCCCGACGGCCAGCCCCAAGAGGATCTTCGTGTGCAGTTTCATGCCGGTGCCCGACGATCCGATGGATTCGCTCATGCGGGGAGTCTATTGGGGAATGAGGCAATGAGGCAATGGAATTGAGGCATTGGCCCATTGACATTGGCTCATTCTGTGAATGCGCATCCGTGTCGATCTTGGCCGCGGCCGAACGACTAGGTGTGAACGTCCAATCCCAGGGAGGGAATCAAATGCGTTACTTGTGTGTGATTTATGACGACGAACAGACGATGGCGGGGATGTCGAAGGAAGAGGGCGATGCCTTCATGGGCGAGTACTTCGCCTTTACCGACGGGATCAAAAAGAGCGGCCACCACCTGGCCGGTGAGGCCCTGCAGCCGGTCTCAACAGCCACGACCGTCCGGATTCGCAACGGCAAGCTGTCCACCACCGACGGGCCCTTCGCTGAGACAAAGGAGCAGCTGGGTGGCTACTACCTGATCAACGCCCGTGATCTCAACGACGCCATTCAGGTGGCTGCAAAGATCCCCTCGGCGCGCACGGGCACCGTGGAGATCAGGCCGGTGGTCGAGTTCGACATGCCGGCCTGATCCATTGCCTCATTGCCTCATTGGCACATTGGCACATTGGCACATTGGCACATTGGCATTGGCATCGCTGAAGAATGAGGGGCACCGTTGACGCCATCTACCGCGCAGAGTCGCGGCGCGTCCTGGCCACGCTCATACGCCTCCTCGGCGATTTTTGATGCGACAGCCTCATCAACCCCGGCCGATGCCCAAGAGGTTGAAGACGACCGTCTGCGCCTGATCTTCACGTGTTGCCATCCGGCCTTGTCCGGCGATGCCCAGCTGCTCGACAACGTCCTGTCAGCCGAGGCCATCCGTCTGGGTCGCCTGCTCGTGGACCTGCTGGCCGAGCCGGAAGCGTCGGGCCTGCTGGCGCTGATGCTGCTGCACGAATCGCGGCGCGGTGCGCGAACCTCGGCCGAAGGAGAGCTGATTCTGCTCGGCGACCAGGACCGCTCGCGCTGGGACCGCGCATTGATCGCCGATGGCGGCGCCCGGCTGGAACAGGCGCTGGCGTCGCGCCGCATCGGTCCATACACACTGCAAGCGGCCATCGCCGCAGCCCACGCGCACGCGGCCACCGCCGACGCCACAGACTGGCAGGCGATCGTCGCCCTCTACGAGGTCATGGTGCGCCTGGACCCCTCGTCCGTCATGCAACTCAATCGCGCGGCTGCGGTGTCGATGCGTGATGGCCCGGCTGAAGGACTGGTGTTGATCGACGCGCTATTGGCGATGGGAGACCTTGACGAGTACCACCTGGCGCACTCGGCGCGCGCCGATTTGTGCCGCCAACTGGGACGAACCGTAGACGCACGAGCGTCGTACGCGCGTGCGCTCGCACTCACAAAGCAGGGGCCCGAGCGACGCTTCCTTGAACGACGGCTGGCCGAGCTGCCCTGACGGCCACGATGGCCATCAGCCACCAGTAGTGGCGGCAGTTCATCAGGTCGGTCGCGGATGCCTCCAGCAGGACGCCGGCAAAAATTCCGCAGACAGCCGCTGCCGTCCAATCGACCGGTTGACTGTGCACCCATCGCCGCAGCATCAAGACGCCTGCTGCGATCAACAACAGACCAGCCACGACGCCGGCCAGGCCGAGTTCAGCGACAGTACCCAGATATGTCGAGTGCGGCTCCATGAAACGCGCGAATCGAATTGACGCGGGGTAGTCACCAGACCGTTGCAGCGTTGCGGCGTACGCCGCCTGTTGCGCCGGTCCCAGACCGACCGGCCAGCTCTCGCGGATCGCATGGAGGCTGACGACGTTGTTGGCGACGTACGTGGTAGGCGCGACAACCCAGGTATCCCCACGCCACGAAAACGACGCCCACGGGGCACCGGCAACAACCTGTGACCCTTCAAGACCAGCAACCTGAACGGCCTTCGTGACGACCAGGTGTGTCATCGCCAGGAAGATCAGGGCGACCGCTACGGCCACAGCCACGGCGATGCGCCGCCGACGGCCCAGGATGGCCGCCATGACGGCCAACGCCACGATGAGGCAGAGCATCGTCTTGGAATAGGTGGCCAGCAGCCCGAGTGACAAGAGCAGCACCAGCCCCCGCCTTCGCGGCGTCCAGCCACAGGTGTGTGCTCGTGCGATTGCGAGCGGGATCGCGGCCAGCAGCAGATTCGCGAGCATCTGTGGACCCGGCGTCAACGCCTGGGCGCGAGCGGTTTCACCGAGGTACGGCAGCAAGGCGCCTATTGGAGACGCCAACGGCGTCTGCGTGCCGAATGCGGCGGCCACGACACCCGCGAGGCCCAGCAGCGCCGCGCATCCGACCGAGGCGGGATACCAGTCGAGAAACTGGTCGATGCGTTCGGGAGTGGCCGTGAGTCGGACCGCGAAATACAGGAGAAGCAGGTACAGCGCACCAACCACTTCGAGCGTGGCCGTGGGCGATTGCGCCTGGCCCGACCCGAACAGCGACGCCACCATCGCGACCGGCCAGGCGACTGCCACATCGAGCGCCGCAAATGGTGGCCGGCCCAAACGCCAGCAGGTGAGAACCCCGCCCAGGGCAAGGACGAGGATGAGAATGTCAGGCGGCTGTACTCGTCCGCCAAGCCACGGAAAGATCGCGACGGCCTGGACAGGCAGCAGGAAAATCGCCGCGGCCCATGCTGCGGTCAGCCACCGGCGTGTGGCGGGCGTCACTGGGTCGACAGAGTCGGCCCTTCCATGCGTAACCGCCAGAGGGGTGATCGTTTTCAGACGGCCGTAGTATAAGCCCAGGCCGGGATGACTCAGCCGTTGCGTAACGCCCGCGCCGGGTCGATGCGCATCGCGCGCCTCGCCGGCAGCGTGGTGGCGAGGGCTGCGACGACAAACAACACCACCGCGACCCCGGCCAGCAGCCACGGCTGGCGAGCATCGACCCCGAACAACGCGCCGCCGAACCACCACGCCAGCAGTACGGCGCCGATGAGGCCTGCGCCTGTGCCGGCCCCAGCCAGCCAAAGCCCAGGCTTGACGATGGCGCCGAAGATGTCCCACGACGTCGCGCCGAGCGCGACGCGCAGGCCGATTTCACGCGTGCGATGCGCCACGGTGCTCGCCACGACGGTGAAGACGCCGATCGCGGCCAGCACCAACGCGATCACAGCAAAGGCCGTCAGCGACAGCGTTTGAAACCGTGGTTCGGCCGTCACCTCCCCGAGATACTCCTCCATGGTCTGCATTTGGGCCAGCGCAAGGCCGGGGTCAACGGATTGAATGGCATGCCTCAAGGCGCGCGCCAGTGAGACCGGGTCTCCTTCCGTCCTGACGACCAGTGTCATGCCCGGCGAAGGGAGGGCGCGATACGGAAAATAGAGGGCCGGGTCGGCCGGGGCATCGAGATCGTTTTCGCGCATGTTCTCCACGATGCCGACCACCCGGAACTCACCGCCGCGCGGGTCACGCAGCCGCGTGGTCAGCGGATCGGCGCCAGAAAGATACGCGTCCACGAGGGCTCGGTTGACGATGACGGCGCCGCCGCGCGTCCACATTTCTTCAGGCGTGAAATCACGTCCACTCAGGAGCGGTGCGCCCATGGCCTCGAAATAGGGGCCGGCCACTGACCGATAGTTCACACTCGGCGGCTGGACGCCGGCGGTGTCGCGGCCGGCGATGATCAGTGGGAACGAGGAGTTGCCGAACATCGGAAGCCGGTGCGCGGCGGCGGCGGCGTGAACGCCGGGCAGGCGGTCCAGCGCCTGCAGCACCTCGTTGAACACCTGTGCGCGCTGCTCCGGCTCAGCGTAACGGGCCGCTGGCGGGCGCAGGGCCATGGTCAGCGTGTGATCGGTGTTGAATCCCGGATCGGTGCCGGCCAGGCCGATCAGGTTGCGCGCGAGCAGAGCTGCACACGCGACCAGAGTCACGGCGACCGCAATTTCGAGGCCCACGAGCAGGCGCCGAGCGAGATGATTCCCGCCCGTGACGCGCCCGGCGCCCGCGAACGCGGCGCTCAGTGTCAGGCGGCCGGCCCTCGAGGTACCGGGTGCCACTCCAGGAACCAGCGCCACAACGACGGAGATGGCGCAGGCGAAGGCAAACACCCACCCATCGATCACAATTTCCTCCCGGCGTGCGAGCGCATCGGGGTGTACGGCAAGCAGAGCATCCAAGAACAGCCATGCGACGACGAGGCCGAGGATCGCGCCGGTGCCGGCAATCACGAGGGCTTCGGCGGTGAGCAGCCGCACGAGGCGTGCCCGCCCGGCACCCAACGCCGACCGGACGGTCATTTCAAGTTGCCGTGATGCGTTTCGGGCCAGCCACAGGCCACCAACATTGAAACAGGTGACGACCAGGAGCAGGCCCGCCGCGCCGAAGAGCAGCAACAGGTCGCGTTCGGCGTCCTCGCCACCGACTGTCGCGTCCTGCAGGGTGTCCACGCGCACGGCCCATCCGCGGTTCGACTCCGGCCGCGAGTGCTCAAGCCCGGCGGCAATGGTGGCCATTTCGGCACGCAGCGAGTCAACGGTGGTGGCGTTGGTCGTGCGGCCAACAACACGGAGGTAGTGCGCGTCGGCTTCCGGCGCAGACCCGTTCAACGCGTACGGCACCAGCACCAGCACGTCGTCAGCAATCGGGAAGATGAATCCTTCCGGAAGGACTCCGACGACCTGATGGGCGCGTCCGTCGATGATGAGCGACTGTCCCGGCAGGCCGGCCGGACTGCCGATGCGAGCCGCAAACGCATGAGAGAGGATGGTGACCGCCGGCGCGCCTGGCCGATCTTCATCGGGCAGGAAGCCGCGGCCAAAGACCGGTTGCACACCGAGGACGTCGAAGATGGACGCGGTCACGCGGGCCGCGCCCAGGCGTTCCACCGCGTCTCCGACGGTCACGCCCAATCCGTCTTCCCGAAGCGCGGCAATCGCCTCCAGCGATCGGCTCTGCTCGCGCCAGGAGAAATAGTTCGCTGGTGACACGGAGAACTGACTCAGCCCGGCGCTTTCATTGCGGTCCCACAGGCGCACCAGCCGCGCAGCATCGGGATAGGGCAGGGGCTGAAGCACCACACGATGCACAACGGTGAACACCGCCGTGGCCGCACCCATGCCGAGCGCGAGGATCGCGATGGCCGGAATGGTGAAGCCGGGTGAACGCCTCAGGCTTCGCAGTGCATAACGCAAGTCGACGAAACTCAGCATGAGGGGACTCCTGTGTGGCGTGGCCTGAACAGGCCCGGCCAGACGCCGGACCAGGTTCGGGACGACCGAGATGGCCAGTTGGGTGCGATACCAGCGGTTCGCCCGGCGGCGCCCCTGGGCGGCCATGAGGGCGCGGTGTTCTTCAGCGAGGTCGCCAAGCACGCAGTCGCGCTCGGCGATCGGAAGCGTGCGTGCGAACAGCCACGAGGTAAGACGCGGGGGCATGGCGGCGGTCAACTGCGGCGAAGTGTGACGCCCGCCCACATATCTTCGATCAGGGCCCGCGATGTCTTGAGCGCATCGCGCCCCGCGGCTTCGATGGTGAAGTCGCGTTTGGCGCGGCCACCGCGTTCGGGTGTGGGATCGCCCAGGCCCGACGTAATGAAGCCCTTGCGTTCCAGCCTTCCAAGCGCCGTATAGAGCGCGCCGACCGATACCGTACGGCTGGTGCGGCTTTCAAGTTCGCGGCGGATGGCCGTGCCATGGGTCGCAGATCCCAGCCGCAAGAGCGCCAGCAGGACGAGGTGTTCGAAATCTCCGAGAAAGACCGATCGGGGCATATATTTCTAAACGTAGTGTAAATAGACGCAGCCGGCGTTGTAAAGGTTGCAATCCAGTGGCGCG
>CAZAZR010000104.1:0-14832 GCA_964489685.1 uncultured Solibacteraceae bacterium
CCACGTTGTATTTCCAGTCCTTGGTTGCCTTGCGGACCCCGGCGACCATCTCCTCGGGCGTCATGGACGGCCCGGAGTCACACTCCCGCGGGTTCTCCTGCCCGGTGAGCAGACACTTGACGTGATTGCCGCCTACATCCACGACCAGAACTTGCTTCGAATTCTTTTTCATAGGCGATCCTTTCTGCGGAGATTGAATTCAACGGGTCGTGGCGAGCTTCTCGCTCTTGAACGCGATGCGCCCCATGAGATCGTTCCAGGATTCGGCCTGGGCGAGGACGCCGTTGCTGCCGAGCAACGACTCCAGAGATTCATCGCGTCAGGCGTGAGTGGCCCAGGGCGTCCAAACGCCGGGGCGGCACTTCGCCGGTGCCGCCCCATGTAAAGCCAGCCGCTGGACAGGGCCTACAGCCCACCCATCTTCGAGACGGGCATCTTGCTCACCTTTGGCCAGTTTGCGTCGGCCTTGGCGATCGTACCCTTCTTGTCCATTTCAAACATCTGCTTCGCCTGCGCTGTTGAGAACAGATACGTCTTGCCGCCTTCGACTACGAAGAGTTCCGGACTAGACGCGAGCTTCATGCCTTGTGCCACGGCGGTCGCGCAGTAGCCCTGATAGGACGGCGTAAACTTCGCCGGCTCCACAGCCCGGCCTTCGTGACGACCTAATCGACGTCTGCCGTCGACAGGCTGAGCCCACACAGGGCTCCGCTGTCGCACAGCTCAACAAGGGCGCGTCCGGGATCAAACGCCGCATCACAGTCCATCGCGGCCTCTGAAGCAGCGCTGAGTGTCGCGCCGGACTGCAGCTGCGACCGGAACGTCGCGGCCGCGGCCGAGAGGCGCGTCAGCTTCAATTCCCCTCGGACGCCAAAGACTTCCACCTCAACCGTGTTGGCGTGGATCTGAAATGCTGGAGGCGCCTGGGTCGAAAGATACAACCGCATGAGTTCATCCACCGGCCATTCAAGCGTGAGGTAGATCACACCAGGCTGCAAGACAACGGCTGCTGACATGAGCGCCTGGGGATCGATCGCCGTCAGGTCAGTGATCCCTATTGCCGGGCTGCCGACCGCGACCGACACGCGGCCGACGTGCCATTCGAGCGTGGCGAAGGATTCCAGGTAGGGCACCTCGCTCGAGGAGGGTTCCTGAGCCAGGAATGCGGGAAACGCGCTGCCAAATTCGGCGATACAGACGACCCTCGGGGGATGCGCCGCGATGAAACGCTGCGCACCGGCCGTGAGCGCCATGTCACCAATCAGCCAGGCTGTCGCGGGAAAGCGCGTGCGAATCGCATCCAGCAAACTGGCGTGAAAGTGCCGATGGTGCACGGCCAGGCGACTGATGGGATCTCTGCCGCCGATGAGTACGGGACTCGCCGACGCGAAGTCGCCCCGGACTACCGCCTCTCTGATTCGATGCTGGACATCACTGAGTGTGGACATATTGTTTGGCCAGGCCCCGGCTGGCGTGCGGACGGGCCAACTGGCTCTCGGCGATCAACGTGCCGAGATCGGGAATGTCGTTGTCTCGCTCGATCAGCGTTGGGACCGGACCGAACCGTGACACGGCGTACTCATAGAGCTGCCATACGCCATCAGCGACGCGCGTCCCATGTGTATCCACCAGAAGAGTGGTTCCTGGTGTGCGTTCGTCGGCCTCGGCCTCAAACCCGCCCAGGTGTAACTCCGCTACAGCTTCGCCTGGAAGGGCGTCCAGGTAGGCCTCCGCATCAAAGCCCATGTTGTGGGCGCTCAGGTACACGTTGCTGACGTCGCACAGCAGCCGGCAACCTGTTCGCTCAACCAATGCCGACAGGAACTCCGGCTCGGTCATCGTCGAATCTGCAAAGCCGAGGTAACTGGAGGGATTCTCCAGCAGATACCTTCGCTCAAAGGCGTCCTGCACCTGTGTGATGTGCCGTGCGAGAAGCGTCAGGGATTCTTCGGTGTAGGGCAGTGGCAGCAGATCGTTCAGATAGTCACCCGCATGGGTCGACCAGGCGACGTGGCCAGAAAACAGGACGGGGTTGACCAGGTCGACCAGGCGTTTGACTCGCGCCATGTGTGCACGGTCAAGGCCCGAGGCGCTGCCGATCGATACCCCGACCGTGTGCACGGACACGGGATATCGATCGGCAATGGCCAGCAGCAGTTCGGTGGCGTGCGGATTCGCCAGAAACGTTTCCGGGTGCACCTCGAAGAACGGGACGTCCGGCTTGGTGTCCAGCACCTCCGCAAGGTGGGGCAACCGCAGGCCTATGCCGGCGCCCACGTCCTGCGGCTGTCGTCCTGTCTTGGTCCAGATCATCACGGAGTTGGCCCCGTCTACGCCTTCGGCTTCAGACTGCCGTTGACGATGCGCTCGCAGTACCCTTCGGCAACGTAGATCCAGGCGTTCGGATCGGCGTTGAGTTTCGAGGTGCCCGCGCACGAGCTGTTTCCGGTTGAGGCGCAGTCGTTCTTGCCGGCTTTGGCAATGCCATAACACTTTTCAGCTTTGAACGCCGGGGTCTGACCGATCGTGCTCGTCATGGTTGTGGCGTACAGGGCCGGGGCGGCGACAGCGGCAGCAAGGGCGGAGGCAATGATGTAACGACGGTTGAGATGCATACGGTGAAACTCCAATGGAACGGGCCACAATGTGCCGGCGCACCACGCGCCGTCACCTCTCTTCTGTCTTATTCGTCTCGGAACCACCGGCGGTTACGTCGGAAATTCCTGCCACTCAGTCCCTGGATCCGACTGATCGTTACAGGCCCCGGTCCCGGAGCACGTTCTGGACCGCGTCCTCCAACATATCCGCCGAGGCATAACCCACGTGGGTGTACACAATGTGCCCGGCGCGATCGACGATAAACGTCGCAGGCAAGCCGATGATGCCGCCAAACAGCTCGGCCTCCGCGGCTCCGGCGACGATGATCGGGAAGTTGGTCTGGAATTCCCCGGCGAACGCGTTGATGGCGTCCAGTGGACCTTCATCGAAAGCCATGCCGAGCACCTGAAGTGCGCTGCCGTGGCGGGCCTGGAGGGCGACCAGCGACGGGAACTCCTGTCGACAGGGTGCGCACCAGGTGGCCCAGAAGTTGACGAGAAGAACCTTGCCTTTCACGGAGTCCGGCGTCACGGTCTGTCCGTCGAGCGCCGTGAAGGCGAAGGGCGGCAACGCACGGGCTTCCGTGGTGGCGACGCCGGCGGTCTCACCAGCGCCCACCGCGTCTGACGGCCACCAGTGCAGGCCGGCCGCGAGGACCAGGCTTGCGCCGACGACCACGAGTCCGAGTGTTCTGGGCGCGCGCATTGTCAGGGCCTACTGGAGAAGCGCGTGGCGATCAGGTGATCCAGAGAGAAGACCCCTGGCCCTCGGCTCAGGATGAGCAGGAGTGCGCTGGCCCAGAAGAGGTGGTCGGCCCAGGCGTTGGGATAGACAAATGTCTGGATCACCAGAATCATACCGAAGAGCGGCAGGGTCGCCAGACGGGTACCAAGGCCGACAAATAGCAGGATTGGGAGTGTGAGTTCCTGGACCATGGCCATCCGGGCTGCCAGTTCAGGCGCCAGAAGCGGCACTTTGTATTCGTCACGGAACAGAAGAATGGTGAACTCCCACGAGTTGTATTTGAGCAACCCGGCCTTGAAGAACACCATGCCGACGCCCACGCGCATCAGGAGCAGCATCAAGGACATCGGGATGAGTTCGAGGCGGGCAAACACGGCGCGAACGCGAGCGGCAAGAGTCATGATGACTGGGTAGTCACCCGCCAGCCGCCGGCGTTACACCGGGCCATCAGTCACGTACGTAACAGACACGACCTTTCTCAGACTTCACACCATGATTTTCACGACGATACGCGCAATCGCCATCGCAGGCCTGGTGGCCACCACTCTCCCATGGTCCGAAGGGCCCCCGGCTGCGACCGGGAATCAGCCCCCTGCGTTCGACCATGATTACACTGCGTACGGAGCGCTGCTGGGCCGCGTGGTGCGCGAACCTCGCGTCGATTATCAGCAGTTGAAGGCCAGCACCACAAGCCTCGCGGAGGTCGAGGCATCATTGGCGGCGGTGACCACCGCTGATCTGGCGGGATGGTCCACGAATCAGCAAATGGCGTTCTGGATCAACGCCTACAATCTCTTCACCCTGCGGGCGATCGTCGATCACTATCCCATCAAAGGCAGCTTTTTTTCGCTCGGTCCGCGCAACAGTATTCGGCAGATTGACGGTGTCTGGAGCAGGCTGAAATGGCAGGCCGCCGGCCGGTCACTGACGCTTGATGACATCGAACACAAGATCCTGCGGCCTGAGTTCAAGGAGCCGTTGGTCCACTTCGCTCTGAACTGCGCGTCGGCGAGTTGCCCGGTTCTCTGGGCTGCCGCGTACCGCGCTGATGGTCTTGAGCGCCAACTTGAGGCCGCGGCGCGACGCTATCTCTCCAGCGCTCAGGGCTTGGTGCTCTCTGGCACCACCGTGTCGGTGTCGAGCATCTTTAAATGGTACGGCGACGACTTCGTCGAACGGTTCGAGACCGCGGGGCCGGCGCAGGGCTCTCCGAAGGATCGTGCTGTGCTCGGCGCCATCGCCACCTACGGTCCAGACGCCGCCAGGGCGGCAGCCCGCAGTGACAGGGTCAGACTGCGCTTTCTCGACTACGACTGGTCGCTCAATGACGTGATCCGGCAGGGTGCAGCGCCGCGCCTGAACGCGATGGGAGAACAGAAGTGAGAATCCGTCTATTGGTCTTTGCCATCGTCGTCGCGGGTGTGGCGACGTTTGTGGCGTTAGACCTGAACCAGTATCTGTCGTTCGACTCTTTTCTGGCCCAACGCGCCGCAATTGACGCGTACGCCGCGGCGCATCCGGTGCAGACGCCGGCCTTGTTCGCTGCCGCCTACATAGCGGTGACGGCGCTGTCTTTACCTGGCGCGGCCATCATGACCCTGGTGGCCGGCGCGCTCTTTGGACTGGTGACCGGCACCGTCATCGTGTCGTTCGCGTCCACGATCGGCGCGACGCTGGCGTTTCTGGTGTCGCGATTTCTGCTGCGCGACTGGGTCCGGGCGCGCCTGAGCGACCGACTGAAGCCCCTCGACGAAGGCATCGCGCGTGAGGGCGCGTTCTACCTGTTCGCCCTGCGACTGGTGCCGCTCTTTCCCTTCTGGCTGATCAATCTGTCAATGGGAGTCACGGCCATCCGCACCGTGACGTTCTACTGGGTCAGCCAGGTGGGCATGCTCGCCGGCACGGTTGTGTACATCTATGCGGGCACGCAACTGGGGCAGTTCCACATTTCGCCCGGGCTGGTGGCCGCGTTTGTCCTGCTGGGCGTCTTTCCACTGGCCGCGCGCCGCGCGCTCGACATGCTGAAGGCCCGCAAGGTTTACGCCAAGTGGCAGAGCCAGCGTCCAGCCAGGTACGACTACAACCTGGTCGTCATCGGCGCCGGGTCTGCGGGTCTGGTCTCGGCCTACATCGCGGCCGCGACCAAAGCGAGAGTCGCACTGGTCGAACAACACAGGATGGGTGGTGACTGCCTGAACACCGGCTGCGTGCCCAGCAAGGCCCTGCTGCGCTCCGCGAAGCTCCTGTCGCATATCAGTCGAGCCAAAGAGTTCGGTCTCACGACCGCAACCGCCACCTTTGACTTCGCAGACGTGATGGCGCGTGTGTCGCGCGTGATCAAGACGGTGGAACCGCACGACTCGGTCGAGCGCTACACCTCGCTCGGTGTCGACGTCGTCGAAGGTAGCGCCCGCATCACTTCGCCGTGGACCGTAGACGTAGAGACGGCCGCGGGGCACCGGACTCTCACCACGCGCAACATCATCATCGCTGCGGGGGCACGACCGTTCGTCCCGCCAATTCCCGGAATTGATGACATCGGGTACGTCACTTCGGACACGATCTGGAACCTGCGGGCTCGGCCCGATCGTCTCGTGGTGCTTGGCGGAGGTCCGATCGGCGCCGAGATGGCGCAGGCGTTCGCAAGGCTGGGCAGCCAGGTCACCCAGATCGAACGCGCTCCGCGTCTTCTCGAACGCGAAGACCCCGAGGTGTCGGCAATGGTGCGAGAGCGTTTTGAACGCGAGGGCGTTCGGGTCCTGACCAGTCACACAGCTACGCGCTTCGTCAGGGAAGGCGAAGCGAAGATTCTGATCGCCGAGCACGATGGTGCCGAGGTCCGAGTTCCGTTCGACACATTACTCGTGGCTGTCGGTCGCGTCGCCAACACCACTGGCTACGGTTTGGAGGAGCTCGGGATTGGAACGACGCCTTCCCGGACGGTGCAGACGGATGATTACCTGCAGACCATCTATCCGAATATCTTTGCGGCTGGCGATGTGGCCGGTCCCTTTCAGTTCACGCATACTGCGGCGCATCAGGCGTGGTATGTGGCGGTCAATGCGCTGTTTGGTCTCTTCCGGAAGTTCAAGGTCGACTATCGCGTGGTGCCCCGGACGACGTTCACTGAACCTGAAGTGGCGCGGGTCGGCCTCAACGAGCAAGAGGCTGTCGAACAGCAGGTGCCGCATACCGTGTCTGTCTATGGTCTTGACGATCTGGACCGGGCGATCGCCGATGAAGAAGCCCACGGATTCGTCAAGGTACTCACCAAGCCAGGCACCGACCGCATTCTCGGCGTGACATGCGTCGGCGAGCATGCCGGTGATTTGCTCGCGGAATACGTCCTGGCGATGAAGCATGGACTCGGTCTCAACAAGATCCTCGGCACGATTCACACGTATCCGACGATGTCGGAGGCCAACAAGTACGTGGCAGGTGTCTGGAAACGAGGAACGGTGACTCGTGGCCAGTGGGCCTTCCTGGACGCATTCCAGCGATGGCGGCGCGGCGCTGGTGGCTTCGGTGCCGTTGTGAGGGCCCTGCCCGGCCTCGTGCGTGACAAACGGCCGGCATATTCAGCGGCCGGACCCGGGGATCCGCCTCAGAAGCGGATCGATGCCGTGAATTGAAACTGCCTGGCCGGGCCGGCTTGTGTCGGCTGAAACGCCAGCACCCCTTGCTCGTCGGGTCTCACTCCGCTCGCGCCCCAGTTGAAGAATCCGGAGAAGTTCGTTCGGTTGAAGAGATTGAACACGTCGGCGCGGACCAGCACGGATGCTCGGCCCACCTGCACGCGCTTCGATGCACCCAGGTCGAATTGGACAAACCCCTCGGTGCGCTCGCTGTTGCGCGAGACCCCAGCCGGTCGATCGTTGAAGATCGTGTCGCCATTGTCGTCAGTTCCGGTGGTGATGTTCAACGGCTGACCACTGGAGGCGAACAACACAGGCGCCAGGTCGATGGCGAACGGCAGGCGGACGAGTCCGTTGACGGCCAACACATGGCGACGATCATTCAGACTGGGCCCCAGCTCCGCGTCAGGACTGCGGCTATCCACGGGACGGAAGTTGATGTCGTCTGTGTTGTTCTCCACGCGCGAGAGCGTGTATGCCACGTCGAACGCCACGCCATGACTGAAGCGTTTCTTGATGCTGACGTAGAGCCCGTCAAACGTGCTGCGGCCGCTGGATTGATCCTGTTCGATCAGTCGGAACCCTCCTGCCATGGGCACGGTCGGGCGGGTCGCGTCGGCCTCGGCGACGGATCTCACCGCGCCGGGTGCGATCGACACCGGCGCGTTGATGTCGACGCGACGAATCAGGTTCCGGCCGCGTGTGTGCACATAGTCAAGTCCGACCGAGACGTCGGCTGGCAACGACAGCAAGTACCCCACTGACACCTGTTCGGTCCACGGGCTGCGCAGGTTCGGATCAAAGACCTGGACGTTGCGCGGTGGCAACTGTCCCACCGGCAGAGAGTTGACCGTGCCGCTGGGCAAGGTCGCGGGAAAAGCCGGGGGTTCAAACGCTGTGCCCGGGGCAAAGGTCACGCCCACGCCACCGCCGTTCGGGTTGTTGACAATCGTGTCCGAGTACACCGCAAAAGGGATGCGCTCGTAGAAGATGCCATACCCTGCCCGCAGCAGATGGCGGGTGCTGCCGTTGGGTATCCAGGTCGCACCAAGTCGAGGCGCGACGTTGTTCCAGTCGCCCTTCCCGACCGGTGTGTGGGTGACCGAATCGTAGTCCCATCGCGCGCCGGCGGTGAGAGTGAGGTTCGGTGATGCGCGGAACGTGTCCTCGAGATATGCCGCAGCCAGCGTCTGGCGCGCGCGGACTTCCGGATTGATGAACGACTGTGAATACGACAGCACCGTCACGTCGGTGGGGATATCGGCTATCGAGACGAAGGCACCCCTGGGCTGAATCGCGCGTCCGTCCAGGTCAACCATATACACGCCGCGCGCGCTTGGACCGGAGTCGATAAAGAACCGTCCGGACAGGACATCGCCGCCAAGCGTCAACGTGTGTCGCCCTGCCAGCTTCGTCAGAGTGTTTCTGACCTGCACATCGGTTTCGGTCCAGAAGAAATCGTCACTGACCGAACCCAGCACGGCCAGCGTGGCGCCACGGTCGGTGACAATGACCCGTGGGCCACTCTCGATCGAAGCCCAGTTGGCGCGCAGTTGGCCCACCTGTACACCCAGCTCATTGACACTCGACTGGGTGACCAGGCGATGAGTGACCGAGGCCTGATGGTTGCGATAGTTCACCTTCAGACCGGCCGATGGCAGCGTCAGTCCCCCTATGAAGCCGACGTCGCCATCATGGGTATAGTCCGAGCCGTGATAACGCATGGTGAGGCTCTGGGTGTCGGTCAACTGGCCGTCGATCTTCACCATCCCGGTCTGACTGTTGAACCGTGTGGGCGCAAGCCCCGCGGCCAGAGGCGACGTGAGAATGGCATCCTGGCGTTCCCGCGTCAGTTCGCCGTCGGCAAAGTACGACCAGCGGCTGTCGCCAAGTGGCCCTCCCGACGAGAGGCCTCCTTGATGCCGGACGAAACTGTCAGCGATGACGGTTCCTGAGCTTGTCTTCGGTGCAAAGACATTCGGTGAATCGAGTGTGGCACCCGGACGTGCGACATAGAACGCGTCGGCCGTTCTCACGCGGCTCCCCGATCGCGTGGTGACCGAAAAGACGCCGTTGCCTGTGCGGCCAGTGTCCGGGGAGTACGAGTTGATCCGAATCCGAAGATTGTCCGTGGACCCGATCGTGACCGGCACCTTCGGTCCGCCCAGAAACAGATCCGTGTTGTCGAATCCATCAATCGTGTAGTTCGTCGCCAGCGACGATGCCCCGTTGATGGTCAATCGCGGCGCCAGATTGTAGAACCCTCGCGCTGGTGCGGCGCCCGGAATCAGATAGGCGAGCGCGACGAGGTCGCGGCCGTTGGACGGCACCTGCTCGACCTGTTCGCGGTCCAGCCGTCCACCCAATTCAGCGGTTGCCGGTCGCAGTGCCGACTCCCCTGCGCTCACCGTCGTCTGGAGCGTCAGACCGGCCAAGGCCAGGCGCACATCCACCAGGCGCCGTTCACCACTCGATAGCGCGGAGACCGAAATCGTTGCGGTCGCGAACCCGGGAGACGACACGTCGAGGGACAGACCTGTCCCAGGCGTCAGGCCGGCAAATTCATAGCTGCCCTCTGGCGATGTCACGGCTTTGCGCTCGAGGCCGGTCGCGCCTCGGCTGAGCGTGACATGGGCGCCAGGCACCGCCTGTCCTTGCTGGTCGCGAACCGTTCCCACGACAACGGCGCTACTGGTTTGGGCGAATGCCGCCTGGGTTGAGGCCTGGAGAAGAACGGCGACGGCGATAACCGCCACGCGGATGGGGAACAAGGAACGATCCATACGTCCACTGTCCCGCGAACCCGGTGGGACGTTACAAGTCATTCTCGTCGAGCCCCGGCGAGCCTCGGAGCGCCCGCCGCGCCCACCAACTCCTTTGGATGGCCGAGGCGAGCAACAATCCGCACCACGCCCAGCCGACCGGTGCAATCGCGGCCGGCCACAAGGTCCAGAGCACATAGACAACCGTCGTCTCTCCGGCCTCCGCCAGACCACGGGTGAACTGGAATGTCCGGTTGCCGACCACAACCGTTCGCCCCAGCCGTTCGGCGGCTGCCGCCAGCGCCAGCGTGGTTGTGACGGCCAGCACGTAACCGGCGAGAACGCAGGTCCACATCAACCCATATTCCGGATAGGCGATAGCAAAGCCCAGCACCATGCCGCTGTACGCTGCCATGTCCAGTGTGATGTCCATGAAACCGCCGTACGCAGTGGTCATCCGACCTTCGCGGGCCACGAGCCCGTCAAGGCCGTCCGCAATCCGGCTCACGAGCCAGATGACGAGGCCTATCACCGGTCGTTCAGCGGCCACGACGGCCGCGGCGATCAGAGCCAGCACGACGCCGGTCCAGGTCACGCTCATTGGCGAGACTCCGTGCGTCACACAGGCCCTGGCGAGTGGTCTGGCGGCGGACGCAAAGCGCGTGCGGACAACTTCGTCAAACATCAGCTCTGGTATTGTCTGTCGACGGGCGATTCTGTGACGAACCTTCTGGATCTGGCAGCGTTTGGCGGAGTGTTGGCGGTGGTACTCGGTGGTGCGTTCCACCGCTCGCGCGGCGACGACGCCTTCCTTGTCGCGAATCGTCAACTCACCCTGTTTCCTCTGGTGGCGACTCTGGTCATGACCGAGTTCAATACCAGCACGCTGCTGGCGTTCAGCGCGGCCGGGTATGCCGCGGGACCGATGGCACTGGCCTTGCCGTTGGTCTTCCTTGTGGGCCTGGCGTTCTACACGGCCACGGTGGCCCGCCAGTGGAAACGGTTTGATCGTCTATCGGTGGCCGAGCTCTTTTCCTCACGTTATTCAGCAGCTCTTGGCCGCTTCGCATCGGTTCTTCTGCTGCTGGCGATGCTCGGCTTTGGGGCGACCTACGTGAAGTCACTCGGTCTCCTGTTCTCGCCGTTTGTGCCTGGCTGGCCCATGTGGCTGACGACCGGCCTGCTGACGCTCGTGGTTCTGGCCGTGGCGCTCCCTGGTGGACTCGTCTCGGTGGTGCGCAGCGACGTGTCCGCCTTTGTGCTCACACTGGTTCTGGTGCCCGTTCTGCTCGCCATTGGTCTCTGGCACGGCGCTGCGGCGGGAGGGCTGGCGTCCGTGTTCGACGCGTCGCAGTTGACCGTCAATCCGATCGCCCAGTGGACGCATCCCGCGCTGCCGTTCCGGTTCGTGACGACCCTCATTGCGCTGACCTGCTTCACCTACATCGCGGCACCGTGGTACGGCCAGAAGATTTTTGCCGCGCGAGACGAACGCACGGCATTCCGGGCTGTGGCGTGGGCTGCGGTCCTGGTATTCGTCCTGTACGGCGGTTTGGCATTGGCGGCGGCGTACCTGCGAGTGTCTGGCGTGGCCCTTGATGACCCGCAGCGTGCGGTGCCAATGATGGTGACGACGTGGTTGCCGTCGGGGGCTCGCGGGGCTGGTTTCGCCCTGCTCTTCGCGGCGGCACTCACGACGTTGGCGGGAGTGTGGACAGCCATGGGCGCGATGGTGGCGGCCGACTTTGGCTGGGCGGGCGCGCGTCGCGTTCGGCGGCAGCGCCAAGTGGTCACCGCCTTCGCGGTGCTGCATTGGATCGGCGGCGCTACGCTGGTTGACAACATCCTCGATCGACTGATTCTCGCCAATATCCCGGTGGTGGCGTTGTCCTTCGCCCTACTGGCCGGCTTCCATTGGCCGCGTGCTACCACCGCCGGTGCCTGGGCCAGTGTGATCGTCGGCTGTGTCTGGGGTATCGGGTGTTTCGCCGTGGTCGGCGAGGCTGGCGGCTACACGTGGCCGTGGGCCATGTACGGCATTCCGCTCATCTTCGCCACTGGGGTTTTTACGTCCCTGATGACACGCCGGGCGCCGTGACACATCGAATGCGGCCATGAATCGACGGTCGATGTAGTCCTTCAGCCGCCATGCCCACCGCCCTTCAAATGAGACGCCTTTCCACTCACCGATCGCGTGATTGGCCCCGATGTTGATCAGGCGGAGGAACGAGGATTGTGGGGTAAAGACGCGGAGCCGTCGCTCCTGCATCACGGCCCCAAGGTTGTGCCAGAGGATGGGCGTCTGTCTGACGGCATACACCCCCGCTTTTGGAGCAGGGCCATCCCGCAGCGTTCCGGCATCGCCAACGGCAAAGATCGGAGGGTCGCAGTGCGCCAACAGCGTGCGATCGGTCAGCAGGAACCCACGATCATCCTGCGGCAGATGAAGGTTCTGGAGGATCGGTGGTGCCACGGCACCAGTGGCCCAGAGGGTCAGGGCGGCGTCGATGCGGCGCCCATCAGTCAGGTGAAGGCCGTCGCCAGCGACCCGGTTGACGTCGGCGTCAGTCACCACCGTGATGGCGTTGGCCGAGAGCGCCGCCATCACTCGCCGGGCCGTCGCAGGCGCCAAACCGGCTAGGACGCGGTGCTCTCGTGTGAGAAGCGAGACCTGTGGCCGGAGTCGTGCGCCGTACCGCGACCGGATGTGGGCCGTCAGCGCGCACGCGATCTCAACCCCACCCAGGCCGCCGCCAACCACCGCCACGGGGAAACACCCACTCACCGATGGTGTCACGGTGAGCCTGAGGCTGGCGTCCAGCCGGTCAATCAGCGTTTGCATCGGCTTGGTCGGTATCACGTGTGCCCGTACATCGATTTGGACGCCGGCACGCTGAGGCACTGATCCGACTCCAATGGACAGAATGTCAAATGGCGTCACGCGTCCGTCATCCAACACGAGCACCCGGTCTTCACGTGAGATGTCCTGCACCGTGCCCACGACCAGCGACGCACCAGCGTCGTCACACAGGCCAGCCAGATCGATCTCCATTCGTTGACGTTCGTACTGGCCGCCAAGCACGCCTGGCAACATGCCGGAGTACGCAGCTGACGCGTGATCAGACACGCAGATCACGTCAACATTGGCCCATCGCCGACGCCTCAGCCGTGCCAAGACACCGGCGTGCGTGTGGCCTGCGCCGAGCAGAACGAGGCGGACTTTCGTGGACATCCGGCGTCGTCGGGCTGTCACAGTCTGTCAAACACTTCGATGCGATCGAAACAGATCGCGCGCCCGATCGGCGGATGCCCCAGTCGTGTCGCGGCCGAGCTGCCGGAGCATGGCCAGCGTGGTGCGCATCTGCCTGTAGTACCGGCGGCATCCAACGCACATGAGCAAGTGCAGGCGCACGGCCAGGTGGCGCCGCAACGGCAGATCTCTATTGAGATAGTCCGACGTCAAATCGGCAACATCACGGCAGCTCAACATGATCTACTCCAAAGCCGCAGCCAGGGCAGACCTGACTTTGGTTCGTCCTCGATGCAGTAACACCCGCTGGTTGGTCTCTGAGATGCTCAGGACGTTACAGACGTCCGCAGCTTCCAGTCCCTCGAGATCTCGAAGGGTGACCACGACACGTTGATTGTCGGGCAATTGCTCGAGCGCTGCTTCAATCAGGGCGCGGGTTTCGACCGACAGCAGCAGTCGTTCCGGTGTCATCTTCCACTCACGAGGAGGGGCGTTGCGTCGTCCATCCTCGGTGAAATTCTCAGCGGCGTCGGCGCCGTCTTCCTGCACATCAAATTGCACGTATCGCTGTTCGCGCACTGCCCGAGTTTTGGCGCGGTTGGCCACGATACGAAACATCCAGGTCTTGAACGACGATCGGCGCTCGAATCGTTCCAGTCCGCGCAGCACACCGACCCAGGCGTCTTGCACGACATCTTCCGCCTGGGACGGCTGCCGGACGAAGGTCCGGGCAAATCGCAACAGCGGGGCGTGATACAAGTCCACCAATTCGACGAAGGCGTCCTCGTCTCCGTTCAGGGCACGATCCAGGAGAGCGTCTTCGGATGGCACTGTGGGCGACATGTCAGGACAGTCGAGCGCGGTTCGCCGACTGTAACACATTCTCGTTCACACAGACTTCATGCATAGGGCGAGACTCAGTGGTCCATTCATCTCCGAAGGTCCTTCTCTGCAACAGCTGCGGGACGTCGGCGAGCGCTCACGTGTCAACTGAGACACCGCACACATTCACCTGCGGTATACCCTGTGGGTATGGCTTCTCACTCGACCAGACTGACGGCAGACGATCGCCGAGGACTTGCCGACTGGTATCGTCGCAATCGTGCGCGGTCGGCCTCGCTGTTTGCGGTGATTGCAGAGGACGCGTATTACACACGTCCCATCGATCTGCGCAATCCCGTGGTCTTCTACGAAGGACACCTGCCCGCCTTCAGCTTCAACACCGTCGTCAAAAAGGGCCTCGGCATGCCGAGCATCGATGCACGACTCGAAACGCTGTTTGCGCGGGGGATCGACCCACACCAAGCACAGGCTGCCAAGGATGACCCGCGGGCGGGATGGCCCTCACGCGCCGACGTGCAGCAATTTGCCGCCGAAGCGGATCGGCAGGTGCTCGACGCGATCCTGAATGGAGATATCGACCAACCCGGTCACCCCCTCCTCACGCGTGCTGAAGCGGTGTACGCGATCCTCGAACACGAGGCCATGCACCAGGAGACGCTGCTCTACATGTGGCATCAGCTGCCACACACCGACAAACATCCTCCGGCCGGTTATGCCCCAATGACCGACGGCACCGCGCCGACCAATGACCGTGTGACCATACCCGCCGGACGCGCCACACTGGGCGTTGATGCCGGCGCACGACCGTTTTCATGGGACAACGAACGGCCGGCACTGTCGGTGGACGTCCCCGCGTTCCAAATTGATCGCCACAACGTCACCAACGCCGCCTACAGGGAGTTCGTCGACGCGGGCGGTTATGCCAACGCACAGTGGTGGCGACCGGACGACTGGGCGTGGGTCACCGAACACCACCTGCGTCATCCGTTGCTCTGGGAAC
>CAZAZR010000105.1:0-14737 GCA_964489685.1 uncultured Solibacteraceae bacterium
GGCTGAAAGATGTTGCCCTGCCAGAAGGCTGTCGGGTGGGTGGGCAGCGTGTGCGCGATCCAGCTGACGATCCAGGTATTCAGTTGCGCGTCGGCGTTGTAGTTGAGCGACAGGCGATGGGGCGCAGACGCCAGTGGCCAAGTGTGAAGAACAGCCAGCGCCAGGAAGATGCTGGCCGCACGAAGGCGGTCGGTCACCCCGCCACCTTCCGCAACGTGCGCGTCACGCGTCCGACCTCCACGCCGTTGAGTGTGATGATGGCTCTGACGAGATGGTCGCCAGGCGGCAGGGCCGCGAGGTCGATCGAGCCGAGGGCCGCCCGGCGCGTGGGGTCTTCGGTGGTGC
Source organism: uncultured Solibacteraceae bacterium (assembly GCA_964489685.1). GTDB lineage: Bacteria > Acidobacteriota > Vicinamibacteria > Vicinamibacterales > SCN-69-37 > SYFT01. Next base: position 346 of record CAZAZR010000105.1, read on the forward strand.
GCACAGACCCCGTAAGGGTCGCGACCGGGTCGCCGCTGAGCGTGCGCGCGATCTCGAACCGCACACCCAGCGTGTCCGTGGCGGCAAGGGCGCCGTAGATTTCCGCGTACGCCATGGTGCCGGTCGCGTTCGCCGCCGACTGGAGTACGGGGACAAACGTCGCGTTGTCGGCGGCGTTCATGCCGCCGAACATCAGGGGACCCAACGCGAATGCACCGGCCGCCGTGAATTCGGCATCGAACTCATAATCAACGGCGCCTCGTCGTCCTGACAGCTCGGACGCAGCCATCCTCAGGCGATAGGGTCCGGCCGGCGCGACGGCCACGGTCTTCACAGGTCGCGCCGCGGCCTCCGCGCCTTGCACCTTCCAGCGCGCGACGATGGCGCCTGATGGGGCGATGAGCGCAAACTCCGCCCAGGCGAGAGGGCGTGAGGGGTTGTCAGACTCGGCGAGGATGAGGAGTTGGGCCCGGGCACGGTCAGTGTCGAGCACCGGGTACGCGGCCAGCCTCAAGGGAAGCTCCCGATATGCGCGAGACTCGCGCAACATATCGGTGAGCGTGGGCATCGGCTCAGCCACGGCAGCCGTGTCTGTGATGAATGCCGATGATGGCGCAGCGATCCGGGCATCTGGTCGAAGGCTGACCACCATGACGCGATGCGGCTTGTCGTTCCGCTGGTCGGCCGTCGGTGTGAACTGCAATTCGTAGTGGGTCGTCGCCACGGCCGAGGCGACCGATGGGGCCATGATTCCGCCCGCGATGGCGGCCAGCGCCGCCAGTCCGCCGCCGGACTCCGGGCCTGCCGTGCCGGCATCCACGATGAACAACTGGACGCGGTGGCGCCCGGTGGCCTCAGCCACGGTCTGGATCGCGCGTCTGACATCGGTGGACGTGGCGAACGGCGCAGCCACCAATATCACCGTCTTTCGTCCAGGCTCGGTGCCGAGGCTGGTGCACAGTCGTTCGAGCAGTCCGAGCGACGCGATGGCGGCCGCTTCTTCGGCGGCGGCGCCGGCGGATACGGCCGGCGCCCCGCTCTTCAGGGCCGATGCGGCCGCGACGATCAAATCGTGCCTCGTCGTGAAGTCGAGGGCTGAGCCGTCCGATGCCAGCGCCACCAGACCGATCCGGTCGCGTGACCCCAGCGCGGGAAGCAGCGCGCGAATACCTTCCTTCACCGGCGTCATCTGTGACGGCAGCAGCCGTGTGGCGTCCACGGCCACCACGATCGTGCGGCCCGGCGCGATCTGGTTCGTACCATACGGCGGCGGGAGCAGTGCCTCCACGCGTTCGTACGGCATGAACCGCAGCGTGTCGATTGGATGCACCCGATTGTCGACACGGAGCACCAGGTCCTCTGCGCGAAGCGTGGTCAGGGGCGCTCCGCCCAGGTCGGTGGCCGACAGGTCGATGATGATGGCCGAGATGGGGGCCTGGGCGCGCGGCGTTCCCGTGAGGCCTGCGGCGAGCACAAGGACGGTCAGGAGGCGCGGACGCATCGAGGGAATTGTACAGGACGGATGCCGCCATGATCGCGCCGGCCGCGCCGTTCACCCCGGGTCCTGCGCCGACCGTACCGCTGCACGAGTATTGCGCGTCGCGATGGCGTCTACTGGGGGCATGAAGCGCTGGTGTCTGCTGATAGTGGTGATCAGCGGGATCGGTACGGCGCTGGTGTTCAACCAGCCGGGAATTGATTCGCAACTGCCTGAGTACATCGCGAGTCTGCAGAAACGGGTGGCGTCGTTGCCGGCATCTGCGGAGGCCACGGCGCTTCGGGAGCGCATCGCCGCCCATCAGTGGTTCCTCGAGCAGAAGCGAACCGTCACGCACACGTTTCCCGACCTGACGTTCACCGATCAGTTGACGTTGCATCTGGGTGGACGTGAAATCCAGGTGCGTCATCACGACCGCGCGGTGACGCCCGGTGATGCGTTCCTCTATCTGCCGAAGGAGCACGTGCTTGTGACCGGCGACAGGTCATCGTGCCGGGCCATGGCGGCGTGCTGCGCGACGAGGTGCTGTTGCGAAGGCGCGCGGACTGACGGCGTTCGCCGCGTCTGATGAGGTCTATCCGCGCCTGAAAGACGTGATGGCGGTGCTGACGGGCGATGATCCCGTCGCGCAATGGCGCCTTCCGTGGGCAGTTGGTGGAGTGGTTCATGCATCGCGTCTACGAGGAGCTGAGCGGGCCGCTCACGGACGCGATCGCGCCGATTCCGGCGCGGCGGTAGAATGAAGCGGCGCGCCCGTAGCTCAGGTGGATAGAGCACCGGCCTTCTAAGCCGGTGGTCGCAGGTTCGAGTCCTGCCGGGCGCACCAGCCTTCGCCAGGCGCGCTGCCGCGCGGCTTCGGCTGGCTGCGCCAAAGATTCTGCCACCCCTCAGCCTCGGGGCTCTGCCCTGCGGGCTCGCCCTCGAGGTCGAGTCCCGGGCACCGCAACTTCTGATCAGCGTCAGCTGAGCAGCCGCTTGAGGGGCTCGACGAGCTTCGGGAGGTCGTGCTGGACGGTATCCCACAGAATGTCAGGATCGATATCGAAGTACGCGTGAACGATCCGATTCCGCATGGCTCGCATCACCAACCACGGCACATCGTGGTGGGCTTCCCGAACGCCGTCTGGGACGTGGTTGGCGGCCTCGCCAATAATCATCAGGTCGGCGGCGACGGCCTTGAGCGTCTTTGCGTCCGCCCTGAACTGTTCCAGCGTAGCCCCGCTGGCAAACGTCTGGATCTCCGTGATGGCGTCGAGGATGTCCTCGATCCGGTGACGCCACTCCCTAGACGACATCCACCGCCTCAGCCATGACTCGAGCGCGGAGGCGCGGTTTCAGGCTCTGAGGCGTGCCCAGATCGACGGCACATCCCAGCAACGTCTCAAGATGACTCTGAAGTTCCAGGAAGGAGAACAGGCCTACCGGCTTGTCAAATTCCACCAGCAGATCCACATCGCTACCCTGGACCGCTTCGTCCCGCGCGACGGAACCGAACAGGGTCAACCGGACCACTCCGAATCGTTGATGCAGGCCCCCCAACTGCGCTTTGAGTGTTGAGAGGACTTCCTGTCGACTCATGACCCGATGATACCCGACGGCGGACCGGAAGCCGGAATTGAAGCGCGTGGCAACAACCGCGCGGCTTCGGCTGGCTGCGCCAGAGATGTTGCCAGTCTCAGCCCCGGGGCCCCGCCTGCCGGGCGTGTTGTGGCGCCGCAGCGTTTCGGTGGCGCGCGTAATCTCGTCTGCCTCGTGACACTGCACCGACATGAGGGTGTCGCCGTGCTGCAGTGAGCCCTCGCAGGACGTCGCTGCGGACTCCGGTATACCCAGGTCGCAGAGCACAGGGATGGCGCCTGTCTCGGATTAGACAGACACCGACGCGAGCCCTTGAGACCATCAGGGTTGTTCGCCATGTCGACATCGAGGATTCCGCGGCACGTCGGGTTCATTCCGGATGGGAATCGCCGCTGGGCAGTGGAACACGGTCTCAGCAAGGAGGCCGGCTACACTTACGGAATCGAGCCGGGTGTGCGGTTGTTCGAGCAGTGCAGGGCCCGCGGGATCGATGAAGTGTCGATCTACGGCTTCACTCAGGACAACACGCGACGACCGTCCATTCAGACACACGCCTTCAGTGAAGCGTGCGTCGCTTTGGCGTCCGAACTCGCCAATCGCGGGGCCGACCTGCTCGTGGTCGGAGATGCCACCTCGCTCCAGTTTCCGGCCGCGTTGAAGGGATTCCGCCAGCGGCAGGGCGTTGGCATGAAAGTGAACTTGCTGGTCAACTACGGGTGGGAATGGGACCTGGATGGCCTCAAGAATGGTGGTCTGCGTTCACGTGACGTCTCGCGCCTGGACTTGATTGTTCGATGGGGTGGGGGACGCAGGCTCAGCGGGTTCCTCCCGGTGCAATCGGTGTACGCGGACTTTTATGTCAGGGATGAGTACTGGCCTGACTGTCATCGCGAACACTTTGATCACGCGCTCGCGTGGTTCAGGCAACAGGACCAGACACTCGGCGGGTAACGCCGCTAATCAGGCGTACGCTCCCCGCGAGCGACCAGATCGAGAATGGTCTTCACGTAGCGCTGCGTCTCTTTGAATGGCGGGACGCCGTGATAGCGCTCAACGGCGCCGGGGCCGGCGTTGTAGCTGGCCAGCGCGAGGGCGATGTCGCCGGACTGATCGCCAATGAGCCCGCTCAGATACTTCGCGCCCGCCATGATGTTCTCGCGCGGATCGAAGGCGTCGGCGACACCAAGGGATGCTGCGAGTGCAGGCATCAGTTGCATCAGGCCCTGCGCACCGGCACTCGAGACCGCGCGCGAATCGAATGCGGACTCAGTTTGAATCACCGCGCGAATCAGTGCAGGTGCCAGCCGGTAGCGTTGCGCGGCCTCATGAATGAACCCCTCGAACGCCGATTCTGGCGGTAGCCGAAACGTCTCCGAGGTCACGACGATGCCCATCGGCTCAGCCACAAAGTGCGTCATGGCCTTGGGCACCATCGGCACCGGCCCGGTGACGGCCGGCTTTAGCGCGGTCGGCGCCACGAACGTCGCGCTCGCCAACAGCATCGAGCGCACCTGTCGCCTTCGCCGCCGTCGTCGGAGCCGCTGTTCTGCAGCATGCGAATGCGGGTGATGCGCCGTGGCGCGGTCGCGACGCCTCATTCCACATCCTGGCGCACCTGGCGACGTTGGGTCTGACCCAAAGAGCACACCCGCGCGACGCGCTTCCGGTTGCCAGCGCGATGTGCAATGGAGGACAGCTGCAATGTCGCGGGTCCCGCATGCTGTCCTTCATCGTGCAACCCAGCACGGATGTTCGAAGGAGAGAAGACGATGACAACCACGACTATCGTGAAGGATCCGGTGTGCGGCATGGACGTCGACACAGCGACTGCGACGGAACAGAGCGAGTACCAAGGACAGACCTACTACTTCTGCGGGTCCGCCTGCAAAGAGAAGTTCGGTCTCGATCCGACGCAGTACGTGGGCACGCCTGGGGACGCGCCAAAGAGCGGCGAGGGTTGCTGCAGCTAAGTCAGAAGGACCGCCCGTCCGCGGCGTTGCATGTATCCCGTCCTGTTCCGCCTCGGCGAGTTTGAGATCAGCAGCTTCGGCGTGTTGGTCGCTCTGGCATCGCTGGTGGCCTGGCAGATATTTACCCGCGAAGCGCGTATCGCCGGCATCCCCGACAAAGCCTCGGACCTCGCGCTCTATGCGATCTTCGGGGGCTTCGCAGGCGCCAAGCTGCTCTGGGCCTTCGAGCATCTGCACGAGCAACCATTCCTTGATCTGGTGTTCTCACGCGGCGGCCTCAGTTGGTTTGGAGGGTTTGTCGGAGGTGTCGGCACCGGCGCTGCGCTGATCTTGCGGAGTCGGTTGCCGCTCGTGGCCACGCTTTCGGCGGCCACACCGGCTCTGGCCATTGGCCATCTCATCGGGCGCATTGGCTGTTTTCTCGTCGGCGACGACTACGGCAGGCCTTCAAGTCTGCCGTGGGCGGTCGCCTTTCCATTGGGGCTTCCCCCTGTCTTCGAGCCGGTGCATCCCACTCAACTGTATGAGGCTGTGTGGCTGGCGGGCCTGGCTTGGCTGTTGATCCGCTGGCGGCGAACGGGAGTGGTCGACGCTGAGGTGATCGGCAGATATCTCGTGGCGTCTGCCGGCTTTCGCTTCGTGCTTGAGTTCATCCGTATGAATGCCCGCGTCGCGCTCGGCATGACGATGGCGCAGTGGATATCCGCCGGCGTTGTGCTCACCGGTCTGGCGATTCTCGTCTCGTCTCGGCGTGGTCGTGCCGCACGTTCGTGACCACACAAGCCCTCTTGTGCACAACCGCGATCCGATGTGCCGGCCGCACTGGCGCAGCTTGTCAGTACGGTCGCGCGGTTGTGAGGCGAATCGAGCCGAGGGCCGTGACGGGCCCACCGGCCTGCTGCGTGAAGACCGTCACTCGAGTCGCGCCCGCCTTCCAGCCGTTGTCGAGGTGGACCGCCAGCGTCATGCTGAACGCACCCGCTTTGTCCGTGCGGCCGGCTTGTGTCAGACGACGAGTGACCCCGTCGTGGGTGAGCGTGCGGGCGGCGTTTTCGCCGCGCGGCACGCGGACGGTTAAGCCATCTTCGGTGATCGCCATCCAGACCGGCGTGTTGGTCTTCACGCGGCCACCCGACAGGCGCACGTCGAGTTGGCCGTCATCGACCCATCCCAGGGCGATGGTCGCCTTCGATCGCGCGGCTGCCGCGGCAATTTCCCTGAGTGCCTGGTTCCGGTTGGAGCCCACGAACGACGCCGCGCCATCCACAATCATCTGCGGTGTGTAAACCTCGCCCGACCGCACGGCGGCCGCATACGCGGACTGCCGAGCGCTGAAGGCCTGGTCGGAGAACGGGTCGGTCCACCCCAGGCGGTTCCAGTAGTCCACGTGTTCGCTGAGGCCGATGACGAACGCGCCATCGACGGGTTGCGAGCTGATCAAGTCGCGCAACAAGGCATCGGCCGGCGGGCAACTCGAACAGCCTTCGGAGGTGAAGAGTTCGACCAGCACTGGGACGCGAGCGCGATCGGCCTGTTGCATGGCCAATGAGCTGGCAGCATCTTCGGGCTGCCACGCATTGGTCGCGGCCGCCAGCAGGGCCGTGGTTCCGAGTGCGATCAGGACGATGCGAGCGTGGGGGACCATTGCCTGGATCTTCGCACGCGCAGGGGTGCTGGGTTACCTGCGGACCTTCTGCTGAGCGGGGGCTTGAGGTTATGCTAGCCGCGTAGCGGCCACGATGACCTTGAGGATCCCATGAGTGAGAACGAGACCAAGAAGGACGGCCAGCAGGAATTGGCGGAAGACGAATTGGACACAGTCGTGGGTGGGGTCGCTCAGGTCGGACTGGGTATCGTCTCGCCAAAGTCGCCGACCCGCGCGCCCAGGTGTCCCATCGGACACGCGCGTTTATCAAACGCGGCCCGCGTGTGGCGCGGGTCACAACGACAGGCAACGTACTGATTGCGACGATGAGGACTCTGGCGGTTCGGTACTTGCCGGAGTCCGTGTTGGCGCGATCGACCGTCAGTCTTTCCCTCGACCCACACGCAGCGCTCAGGAGCACCCCATGATCACACCCACTCGTCGTCACCTCGTTCGGCCGAGCGTGGCCGTGGCATGTGTCTCGATCGCGATCGGCGGCCTTGTGGTGGTGGCGCAACGAGGCGTGCCGCCGCGCACGGCGGCCGATGACGGATTTACGGACACGCCCATGCTGCCAGGACTGCCGTGGCATGTGCACGATCCGGCGCGGCCGAATCCACCGGTGGTCACACCCGGCGCCACTCCGGGCGCCGCGCCGTCGGACGCCACCATGCTGTTCGATGGCAAAGACCTCTCACAGTGGGCGCAGCACGGCACCGCCGCGAATGCGACCGCGCTGTTGGAGCCGAAGTGGCCGGTGCGTGACGGATACTTCGAGACCGGCGCCCGATCGGGGTCGCTGTACACACGGGCGAGTTTTGGCGACGTGCAGTTGCACGTGGAGTGGGCGGCGCCCACCGTGGTGGCCGGCAACAGCCAGGGTCGGGGCAACAGCGGGATCTACCTGATGAGCCTGTACGAAATCCAGGTGCTGGATTCGTTCGAGAATCTGACCTACGCCGACGGACAGGCGGGTGCGATGTACGGTCAGTGGCCGCCGTTGGCCAATGCCGCGCGCAAGCCGGGCGAGTGGCAGACGTACGACATCATCTTCGAAGCGCCGACGTTCGAGAACGGCAAGCTCGTGAAGCCCGCCTTCCAGACCGTGTTCTGGAATGGCGTGATTGCGCACAACCGCAGGGAAGTGATGGGGGCCACGGTGTATCGCAACGTGGCGACCTACGCGCCTCACGACGCCCAGAGGCCGCTGATGCTGCAGGATCACAACAATCCCGTGCGGTATCGCAACATCTGGGTGCGGCCACTGCGGCCGTACGACCAGGCCGGACGCTGATGCTGGACACTCTTCTCCCGTTCCTGCTGATGGGCCTGCTGCTGTTTGTGGCGGTCGTGGCCATCGCCTACATTGGCGTCCGTGTCGTGTTCATCCGCATGGCGGAACGGGTGTCCGCCCAGATGGCCGTCCAGATCGAGAGCGCGGCCACCTACGCCGCATCTGGAATCACACGAGGACTGGCCTCTCAGCCGTACATCGCGCATGCGGGCAGAGTCAGCGCGGCTGCCGGCAAGAAGATTCGTGACCTCGCTGCAGCGCGCGGCATCAAAGTGGACGAGGCCAAAGCTGTCCTCCTGGCGCGGCTCGAGCGGACCGCGCGACTGATGGATTCAGAGGTCCGCCTGCCGCTGGTCGGCGGCATCGGACTCGACCCGCTGCTCGGCCTCATTCCCTACGCCGGTGACGCAGTCTCAGCCACCGTCGCCGCGTCGATCATTCTCAACAGCCTTCAATACGGATTGCCGAAGGCGGTGGTGGCGCAGATGGTGGCCAACATGTTCGTCGATCTGCTGTTCGGGGCCATTCCGATCGTCGGCGACCTGTTCGACATCGCGTTCAAGGCCAACACCCGCAACCTGGCGCTCCTGCGGGCCCATCTGGATCGCGTGAAAGCGCATGACACTCCCTGGGTACCGCACGTCCCGGGCTGAAGTGTTGTGGCACATTATTGCCTATGAAGTCCACACTCCTCGTCCTGGTTGTCGCTGCGCTGGCGCAGTCGGCGTCGCCCGTACCAAGCGCTCAGGCGCCCCCACGCTTCTACGCGGTTCGCCTCTCCACAGGCCCGGCCTGGGACGGGGCGAAGCCGGCAAACGACCAGACAGGTATGGCCGCGCACAGCCAGAACATCGCCCGCCTTCGCCGTGAAGGCACGCTCGTGCTGGGCGGTCGGTTCGGCGAACTCGGCCTGCTCGTCCTGCGCGTACCCGACGAGGCCGCGGCGCGCCAGGCCCTGGCACCCGACCCCACGTCGACCAACGGCGTATTCAAGGTCCAAATCGACGTGTTCTCGCCGTTCGCACACGGCAGCACGGCGTTTCTGACGACGCCGGAAGCCATCACCCTGCGCGCCTACCTTGACGCATTCAATCGCCACGAACCCGACGCCGTCGCCGCACTGCTCGCGCCCCAAGTGAAGTGGCTGGCCCTCGATGGGGACAAACTCTCCGTCGAAGGCGACGGTCGCGACGCCATGCGGGTGTGGTTGAAGGGCTCTTACACGTCGCAGCCCGACGTCCGTTCCGAGTTTCTGTCGATTGAACAGGCCGGCGCGTTTTTGTCAGTGCGGGAGCGCGCAAGTTGGACCGCACGCGATGGCACGCGGCGCAGTCAGCAAGGCCACGGCGTCTACGAAATCCGCGACGGCCTGATTGTGCGGGTCTGGTACTTTTCGCCGGTCCCCGACGCGGCGCCGCCTCGAACGGCTAACCGGATGAGGCCGGCATACGACTAACGCTGTTCGTGGTACTCCAACACTTCGAACTACAGATCCTCCTCGCCGTGCTTCACCATGGCGACGAAACCTATAGCGTGCCGCTTGTGCTCGATCTCGAACAGCGGCTGGATCGATCCGTGGCGCAAGCCGCCGTGTTCATCGCACTCAGCCGCCTCGAGAAGAAGGGACTGCTGATCTCGCGCTTCGATGCCCCGGACACCGGTCGCGCCCGGCGGTACTTCCGCCTCACCAGACACGGCCTTGCCGTGGTCCGCGACGCCCACGAAGAACACGCGCGACTGTGGCGCGGCGCCGGCCGCCTGCTCAAAGACACCAGGTCCTGAGCATGCCGATGCGCTGGCTCCTTCGCAGGCTCCTCTCAGAAAAAAGACCGCCGGACCGACGCGATGCGCGCCGTGGCTTTCGTGAAGGCCCCTTTGCGGATGTCGTCCCTGGTGATGCCGAGGTGGTGCGGGTCATCCTGCGCGACTTTGGCCCGTCTATGGCGTGATGGCGTATTTCGTTCAGCAACACACCAGGGATATCGGCGTACGGCTCGCGCTTGGAGGGGAGCCGGGCGCCATAGGGCGCATGGTGATCCTGCAGGGCCTGCGGCTGGTGACGATCGGAATTCTTGCTGGAACCGCCCTCGCACTGTTCGGTGCGCGATACGTCGAGGTGCTGCTGTTCGGTATCAGCGCGATGGATCTGAGAGTGGTGATCGGCGTGCCGGCTGAGCCGGCAGCTCCTTCTCCAGAGCGCCGCGTCCGGCCGCGTGCTGACGATGCGGCGGGAGCCGGGTCACGTCGCGCGGGAGCTGCGTCGCGAACCAGACTGTCGCAGGAGGAACTGGTGCCACTCGTCACGGTCGCCTGTGACCTGCAGGGGCCGGAGAGCCAGCAATCCCGTGCGACCGATGGAGGCTTCCAGATACGTCCGTTCGTCAAGCTGGGCGATGAGCGAGTCATCGGCCGGCAAATCCAGTCCCTCTTCACGTGCCATGAGCATGCCCCTGGCACGAATTGACAGCTCGAGATCGAGCTGGAGCAGCGCTTCGATGCCCCGGACACCGGTCGCGCCCGGCGGTACTTCCGCCTCACCAGACACGGCCTTGCCGTGGTCCGCGACGCCCACGAAGAACACGCGCGACTGTGGCGCGGCGCCGGCCGCCTGCTCAAAGACACCAGGTCCTGAGCATGCCGATGCGCTGGCTCCTTCGCAGGCTCCTCTCAGAAAAAAGACCGCCGGACCGACGCGATGCGCGCCGTGGCTTTCGTGAAGGCCCCTTTGCGGATGTCGTCCCTGGTGATGCCGAGGTGGTGCGGGTCATCCTGCGCGACTTTGGCCCGTCTATGGCGTGATGGCGTATTTCGTTCAGCAACACACCAGGGATATCGGCGTACGGCTCGCGCTTGGAGGGGAGCCGGGCGCCATTGATGCGCCCTCCACGACATTGGGCCACCCACTGACCGTTATCGTGCCGGGAACGCTCGACGGCCTTGCCGAGGCCATGCGAGTGGCTCAGGTGTTCTGCGACGAGGTTGACGCACCCGGACTGGCGCAGGCCAACGTGATGACCGCCCTCGACGAGGTTCTGGCCAATATCGTCCATCACGGCCTGCGGGGCGCCGCGGGCACGATTGAACTGACGATGGGCCAGAACGGGAGGCAGGTGGTGGCACACGTGGCCGATACGGCAGTACCGTTCGATCCGCTCCTCATGCCTCTGCCGGACACATCGTTGCCCCTCGAACAGCGGAAACTCGGGGGCCTCGGCATCGCACTGGTGCGGGCGCTGACCGATGAGGTGTCCTACGAACGGCGCGATGGGCGCAATCACCTGACCCTCACATGGCGTGTGGGAATTGACGATCCGAAGGATGGGCATGCAGATTAGCAACACGAAGCAAGGGGTTGTGGTCATCGTCGCCCCGGTGGGACGCATCGACAGCACCACGTCACCGGCGCTCGAAGCGCACCTCCAGAGCCTCGCCCGGGCCGGCGAGCATCGGGTGGTCATCGACTTTTCGGGCGTGGACTACATCAGCAGCGCAGGGCTTCGTGTCATGTTGACCCTCGCCAAGCGCACGAAGGAAGCCAGAGGCAAGGTCGCCCTGGCCGGACTCGGAGATTCCGTGCGACAGGTCTTTGAACTGGCGGGATTCCTGCCGCTGTTTTCGGTCGAGGCCACAGCAGAGATGGCCGCGGCTAAGGTGTCGGCCGCGTGAGCCTGCGCGTCCGTGTCGAGGCGCCGGGCGCACCGTCCGTCGATTCGGTCATCGACGCCGCCGACATTGTCATCGGTCGCGCGGCCAAGCCGCCAGGGCTTCTGGTCGCCGATTCGAGCGTGTCACGACAGCACGCGCGCATGGTCACTCGCGATGGCGGGTGGTGGATCGAGGCCCTGTCGCCAACGAATCCGACGTTCGTCAACCGGTTCCCGATCGACGCGCCGAGGGAAGTCGTCGCGGGCGACGTGGTCCAGATGGGGCAGGCCTCGATACACATTCTGGGTGCCCCTGGCGATTCGGCCGACCGCGCGGAATCGGCGGTGGGCGCCTCCGCGTCATCACCTGAAGACGCGCGCCAGGCTGCACGATTGCGGACGCTCAACGAAGTCCATCGCGCCCTGGCGACAGCCATCTCACTCACGGGGTTGCTGGATCTGATTCTCGAGCGCTGCTTCGACGTGCTACGTCCGGAAGAAGGCATCATCCTGCTCAGGAACCAGGCTGGCGATCTGGTCCCTGCCGCCAGTCGTCAAGGCAAAGCCGTCGGCGGCAACGTCTTTGTGTCGCGGCGCATCATCGACGAAGTGGCGGGCAAGGGAAGATCGGCCCTGGTCGTCGATGCCGCTATCGACGAACGCTTCTCGGGATCCGAATCGATCATCTTCTCGGGCGTACGCAGCGTCCTGGCCGCGCCGCTCAACGACGCCGAAGGGATCATCGGCATGATCGCGCTGTCGTCACGGGCCGCCGTTCGCCAGTTTTCCCAGCACGATCTGGAGATGCTCGAGTCGCTGGCGTCGGCAGCGGCGCTGCGCGTGCGCAACGTCGCCCTGGCTGAAGAAGCGGCCGAGCGGAAAGTGCTTGAACGCGAGCTCGCGCTAGCCCACGACATGCAGATGTCGATGCTGCCCCGCCACCTGCCGGATCGCCCGGAGATCGATCTGGCGGCATCCCTCACTCCGGCGCGATCGGTTGGCGGCGACCTCTATGATTTCGTGCTGACGGGTGATCGGCTCTGGTTCATCGTGGGAGACGTGTCGGGCAAAGGCGTCGCTGCGTCCCTCTACATGGCCGTGACCAAGACCCTCTTCCGCGCCACCGTCCAGATCGATGGCATTGATCTGGCCGAGGCGCTCGGCCGGATGAACCGCGAACTCTGCCGAGACAACGACCAGATGATCTTCGTCACGGCGCTTGTCGGTCACCTCACACTCTCCACTGGTCAAGTCGCACTCGCCGATGCCGGTCACAATCCGGCGGTGCTGATCTCGCCAGACGGAGCATTGAGCCAGGTCGCCATTCCGAAGGCCATCGCCTTCGGGGTTCTGGAAGAGGCGCAATTTACCGAGGGCAGATTCACGTTGCTTCAGAACGCGACGCTCCTGCTGTTTACGGATGGAGCCACGGATGCCAGGAATCCCGCAGGCGACATCTTCGGCGAGGCCGCCCTTGACGCGGCGATCACCGCGGCGCCAAAGGGCACCTCCGCGGCTCTGGTGGCCGGCATCATCACCGCCGTGGAGCAGTTCTCAGCCGGCGCGCCGCCAGAGGACGACCTGACGCTGCTCGCCCTTCGCTACCGCGGTGACGACCCGTCATAGGAAACGTGGAGGCGCGGAGACTTTGCGAGGTCCCGGTGGTTCCAGCCACGGGTCTGGCGCTTGCCGGAACGTGACGCCGCTATTTCCCTGGCGTGCGGATGTTGGCGACGCGCCGCTCGCCGAAGACGACCGTGGCCGGAATCGACTGGGCCGCGAGCTGTTCGATCACGTTCATCTCCTGAAGGTCACGCGGCACAAGGTCCGTGGTCACGGCGATGCGATATTCGCCACCCGGCAAGCCGCGAAAGACATACCGGCCCTTCGCGTCCGGCCGCGTACTGACGATGCGACGCGAGCCCGGGAGCCAGTAGGCACGATCGGCTGGTATCGCGATCACGAAGTAGTCGGTCTCGGGCGCGCCAGACTGCGTGGTCAGCATGCCTGACAGTTCCGACACCTGACTTGTGAACGTCACGGTCAGGTCGGAAAGGCCACCGTCCGTGATATCGAATCCCACGTCGGTGACGTCGCGGCCACCTGTCGTGACGGAACGCACCGTCCAGCCGGGTCCTGATGCGGGCACGGCGCCTGGGACAGCAGCCCTCACCATGAACCGTCCCGGCACCACTCCGGAGGTGGTCACCGCTCCCGTGGCATCCAGTGTCGCGCTCCCGGAATTTCTCTCGGCGGGTCCGACATCCATCAACCTCACCGTCACGCGAGACAAGTCTGCCGGTGGCGCCAGATCGGTGCCTTCAAACGCCACCCGGCCCCCGACCGTTGCTGCGGGCAGCAGTGTCAGTGTCACCTCGCTCGGGGTGCCGCCCGCGAGCGAGACATCGGCGGAGGCCCACATCACGGCACCGGAACTGTCGTCGCGGCTCTTCGCTGTGACGGAATAGAGCCCGGGGCTGAGGCTGGCAAACGTGAACTGGCTGCCGGACTGGCCCGGCCGCACCTGCGAGCTGTTCAGGGCGCGCACCGGACTGCGCCGGGTCAGGCTGAGCTGCACCGCGATTGGCGCGCCTCGCGAGTCCACAATCCTGCCTTCGATGCGTGATGCCGGCTGGAACTGCATCTGCAGATTCACTCCCGTGCGTTCTTCTCCGGCCTTCAGCACAAACGTATCCGCGGCCAGAGGATCGAGCACGCCGGGTGAGAACACTGGCGCGTAGTTGTACCGTGTCGGCTCTGGCG
>CAZAZR010000106.1:0-14498 GCA_964489685.1 uncultured Solibacteraceae bacterium
GGAGACCACTTATCTTGTGCGCAAACTGGACCAGTCCGGCCAGCGTCACATTCGAGCGACGAAACAGACCCGTGTCCGGTGCTCCTGTCGGTGCACTGCTACCGGTGCCAGCGGCGGCAATGGTCGCCGACGTGAATCTGGGTTTGAGCTCCTGGGCAGTGACACCAGCGGCCATTAGCGCCAACGCTGATACGCCTGCCACGCCCGCGATCATCGTTCGTTTACGCAACATGCAACTGAACTCCCTGAATCGGCCCGGTCATTTCGATGAGTCGCTTGAGACCTCGGCTATCGCCCTGCGAAAGGTCGAAATAGGAGCCGTCCCTTTGATCTTCTTCAAGAGACGAATGTCGCCATCAGGCGCTTGGCGCCCAACAAAGAAGAGGGGTGTCGACGAAACCCCCAGTCGACGCGCTGTGTTCACATCAGCCTCAATGTCAGCTGCTGTCTCACCGGTGCTCAAACAGGAGACGAACGTGGGCCGATTCAGGCCGACGGCCTCGGCATGTCGGACCAAGCTAGTGTCATCAAGTTCCGCCTGGTGTTTAAACAGCCAATGGTACATTTCCCAGAAGCGCTTCTGCTTTCCAGCGCACACAGCGGCCTCACCAGCTTTCCGTGCATACGGATGTATGGTCAGCGGGTAGTTGACAAAGATCATCTGGAGCCGGCCCGACTTCACGAACTCCTCCTCTAGAGCTGGTCCGGTGGACGTCGCATGAGTCGCGCAAAAGGGACATTGAAAGTCAGCAAACTCTATCAGAACCACTTCACTAGCTCCGAGGGCATGCCTCACCTCGTCTGCCTGCAATGACATGTCAACCACGTCCTCGACCTGATTCACAGTTGGCGCCACTTGCGACTGGGGGGCTAGCTAGACGCGGGCGGAACGGCGGCCGCAGACCGCGACGTCGAAGGCGTGGTCGAGATGATGCTCGATGCCACGCAGAAGTTTGCGGCGCCGCTGACCTCGGATCGCCTGTTCGCATGGCACGCCGCCCTCTTCCCGACCGGGCGTAGTGGCATGCGCAAGATCGTCGTGGGAGCGTGGCGCGATGATGCGACCGGACCGATGCAGGTCGTGTCCGGCCACGAGGGCAAGGAGAACGTCCATTACGAGGCGCCGCGGCGTCACTCTTGCCGGACGAAATGGGCCGATTCCTGATATGGGCAAACGAGTCCGATCGAACGGACCAAGTGCTGCGTGCAGCACTTGCACACCTGTGGTTCGTGACCATTCACCCGTTTGATGACGGGAACGGACGCATCGCGCGCGCGATCGCGGACTGGCAGCTCGCGCGTTCGGAGCATAGCGCGCAGCGCTTCTATAGCATGTCGGCCCAGATCCGGCACGAGCGCAACGACTATTACAACATCCTCGAGCGCACCCAGAAAGGCACGCTCGATGTCACGCCATGGCTGCAGTGGTTCTTGGGCTGTCTCGGCCGCGCCTTCGTCGGTACCGAGACGACACTCGCGGCAGTGCGACGTCAGGCGCGGTTCTGGGAACGCGCCACGCGGCTGACCATCACTGACCGGCAGCGCCTCGCGCTGAACCGCCTGCTCGACGGCTTCACCGGTCAAGCTAACGACGAAGAATGGGCGGTCCTGGCGAAGTGCTCGCACGACACAGCGTTGCGAGACATTCAAAGCCTCGTCGACCAGGGTCTGTTGACGAAAGACGAAGGCGGTGGGCGCAGCACGAGCTACTCGCCCAGACTCGAATAACTCCCACCCTCCGCAGCGGATGCGCTCGCGCGAAAGGCGTGTGCGGAAGATGCTCGAGGGACTTCTCAGGGGCCACGACCGCGGGTGGAACACCCACCCACGTGGCGGGCGCACAGGTACAAATGCTCTGGAGTGGCGGAGAGGGTGGGATTCGAACCCACGTGCCGGTTGCCCGACAAATCGCTTTCGAGGCGATCCCGTTACGACCACTTCGGTACCTCTCCGCAGAGGGTGGGCGGCTCAACAGGATCGCATATCCCGCGCCGAATCGCCAAATGCAGGTGGCCTAAGGCCGACAACTCGGCTCTCAACACCTATCGCGTGCCCTCGGTGCAGGGTCCCTACGCGTCGGAGTGAGTGTCTCATCGCGCGCGTGAGACCCAGCGCGCGCTACGTACGAGGGCGTCGTTCCCTGAAAAACGCCTGCAACACGTCGCGGCACTCCGCGGCAAGCACTCCCGATATCACCGTCACCTGATGATTGAGCGCCGCGTGTTCGTGCGCCCGTTGCGTGGATTCCATGGCGCCGGCCTTTGGCTCAGTGGCGCCGTACACCACGGTCTGCACTCGCGCGTGCATGAAGGCGCCCACACACATGACGCAGGGTTCGAGCGTGACATAGAGGATGACTCCGGGAAGGCGGTAGTTGCCGCTGCGTGCTGCGGCATCCCGCAGCGCCACGATCTCGGCATGCGCCGTGGGATCGTGTGATCCCACGGGGCCGTTGCGACCCCGGCCAATAACGAGACCATCACGCACCACAACGGCGCCCACAGGCACTTCACCCGCGGCGGCGGCTTCACGCGCCAGCGTCAGGGCCTCGCGCATCCACTCGTCATGCGCCACTGAGGCCGCTATCGCCGAATCGACACCATCACGCGCATGGTGACGCCGCCCAGGTCCTGCTCGCCCAGGGCCCCCATCGCCCCACCCGGATCGGGCAACTCGACCTTGCGCCAGCCAACTTCGGCGCCAGCCGTGACAAACCGCCACACGGGCACCTCGACGCCGCCGAACACGAGGAACCCGTTGTAACGCTCGCTGACCTCTTCACCCGACGCGTCGCTTGGGGACGACTCGTTGTAGTTCAGAAACATCCCGCCGGCACCGAGATAGCCCACGATTCCACGTGAGCCGATCGGATTGAAGCGCCAGCCTGCGGCCAGCTCCATTGGCGTCATCGTGATGTCGAGGGGGACGCCCAGCGGGAAGACGATGTTGTCGAACACGAAGATGCGCTCTCCGGATTGCGACATCCGCGAGACAGCGGCGCGGGCGAACACGCCACGCCACAGCCGCTGCACCTCCACGCCGCCGCCCACTCCAGTCAACGTGGACTTGCCCGTGATGGCTTCGAAGGTGTCCGTCGCGGCCATCATCTGCCACTCGAAGTGACCAAACGCGCGTAAGCCAAACCGCGGCGCTGCCGGTGCCGCGGCAGGGCCCTGGGCCCACGCGGACGTGGCCGATGACAACAGAACCGCGGACACACAAATGCCGATGCGACGCGACATGATCACCTCAACACTCCAAGTCCCCGCAGCGCCGTGCGCGGCTGAATCAAACCCGCTCCATACAGATTGTCGCGCCCAGGGTCACCAAGATCCTTCGCGGTGGCTCTAATCACGGCCTCAACAGCTGCCGGCGACGTGACGCCCTGGCTCATCAGGAGCGCGGCAATCCCAGCGACATGCGGCGACGCCATCGACGTGCCCTGATAGCCGACATCAGAATAACGATTGAACCGGGGCAGGATCACCACGGCCGGGTTGTAGTCGCTGAACAACATGCCCGACTGATACACCACGCCGTTGGCACCACCCTCGCGCGAGTCGCCACCAGGCGCGGCGATCTCCACAAAATCACCTGTCGTCGAATAGAAGGAGCGCACCGAGGTCCGGCCTACCGCTCCCACGGCCATCGCGCCGCCGACCCCGCGGGCGTACGACGCGGGATACGTGGTGGGATTGCCGTCCTCGAATTCGTTGCCCGCAGACATGGCCACAAACACACCACGGGTGAGCGCATAGTTCATGACGTCAAGGTCGGCCGGCGACGCGTCGGTACCGCCGAGGCTGAGGTTGATGACCTTGGCGCCGTTGTCGGCCGCGTACCGGACGGCGGCCACCACGGCCGATGTCGGGCATCCCCCAACGTTGAGCGGCGGAAACCCCGTGATCCCGGCTTCCGCCTGGAGGATCTGGATATCCCAGAAGCTCAGGCACACCTTGAGCGGCATGATCTGCGCGCCGTAGGCCACACCGGCGTAGCCCAGATTGTTGTTCGTGGACTGCGCGACCGTTCCTGATACGTGCGTGCCGTGACCGTCGAAATCGACCACGGGGCCCGTCCAGAACACGAAGTCCCTGTTGCCAACAATCCGGGACGCGTCCATGTCCGGATTGATGCCCACAGGCACCTGCGCCGTCACAATCGCCGTGCCGTTCCACGTCTTGAGGGCGTAGGTCGCATTGACGCTGGTCAGGCCCGTGTCGATGACCGCAACCGTCACGCCGGCACCGGCGGCTCTGCTGACGTCCCACGCCCGCGGCAGGTCGAGCAGCGTCATATTCCACTGTCGCGCGGCAAACTGCGTGTCGTTGGGCACGGCCGAGGGCTTCCGCAACCAGTTCGGCTGGGCGTACTCCACCTCGGGTTGGCGCATCAGGTTGGCCGCCACCGCGATCGAGTCGGGGTCTTCAGGCACCACAAGGCGCGCCGTCCGGTCGGCGATCCACTGGAGCCGGTCCGTGGACGGCCGCGACCGCACCGAGGCGAGCGCCCGCGCCTGCTGATTGACGCTGACACCCACACGGAACTTGACGATCACTTCACCGGGCAGGTAGTTGAGGTCGCGGGTGGCCGCTTGCGCATAGGCCGCCAGTTGCGTCGCGGTCGTCAGGAACTGCGGCGGCGGTGGTTGTTGCGCGTTGACCGACGCGCCCGGTATCGAGAGGAGCCCAGCCAGCGCACAGGCCCCGGCTGCCAGAGAGAATCGCGCAGTGGTCGCAGTCATTTGAAAATGACTATGACACCAGAGCGGAGCCGGACAGTAGGGAAAAGTTGGGACGCCCGCGTCGCGGATCTGGAAGCCGTTCTAGTCGGCGTCAGGAGCGTCGGCGATCCGCTCCGGTTCCAGGACACGTTCAACCGCCCCATTGCCGACACGGCTGACGTAATACACCTTGGCTTCGGCTCTGGTGGAGACCACGCGCGCCACCTCGTTGTCTTCGAAGTAGATTCCTGCGTCGTTGTCGCAGGCGTATCCGGGCTTCATTTCACCGGAACCGATGAGCTTCTGATAGAGCGGCCGCCGGCCAGGCTCCCTGTCGTAGTGCGGGCTGTGGCTCCCCTTCAGGAAGCCAAGGCACGACACGGTGGAGAGTGCCTTCGGCCTGGAGTCCGTGGTGCCTTCTTCGAACCAGCACAACGACCCGGCACTGGCGCCGCCGAGCACAATGCCACGGTCCCACGCCGTTCTGAGCACCGCGTCGATACCCTGCGCGCGCCAGATGGCCTGTTGATTGAGCGTGTTGCCGCCAGAGACGACGATGCCGTCAACGGAGAGGAAGACGTCTTCCCAACTACGATTCTGCTGAGTACTCGCGATGAAGCTTTCTTGAACTGAAGGCTCGACGTTGAGCGGGGCGCAATTGCGAAACCAGGTGATGACGCCGGCCGGCGAATCAGCGGATGCCGTGGGCAGGTAGCAGAGCTTCGGCCGGGGCTTGCCCGTCAGTGCCGCCATGTACCTGATGAAGCTCGTGCCGAATCCCCCGCCCGCGATCAGGATCTTCCGCGTCGCGCGCCCACGCCCGACTTCGCGCGCCTCATGATGGTCCCGCGTGAACGGCCCGGCGGCCTCGGTGGCCAGATTCGCAGCCACCACCGCGGCGCCGATCACGGTTGTATTGATGAACTCGCGTCGCTCCATGGGATCAGTGGTGCGCCCTGCAGGATTCGAACCTGCGACCTCCTGGTTCGTAGCCAGACGCTCTATCCAGCTGAGCTAAGGGCGCACAAGCTGGTGATTATACCCCTTCGACTCGCGTGTCATCAAACCAAGTCTCAGCGAACGATGCGGTCGCGGACCAGGCCGAACCCCGCGTCAAATCCCGAGAGCGAAATGGGCAGGCGCCCTCCGATGGGGTTTTCCCCGGCCAGTGCCGCCACCGCCGAGCTTTCTGCCAAATCGTAGAAATCGTACGTCAGGAGCACCGCCGGCAGGTCGGGCAGGAACGTGGGCACGTAGGGATTTCCGAAAAACATCGTCACAAACGGCTTGGGCGTGCCCGCGGTCAGCCGTGCCAGGTCACCCAGCAGCTTGGTAAGCGGCGGCGCCAGGTCCATGCGGCCGCTGCCCGACGACGCCCGGACAAACACGGAGACGACGATGGCGTCGAACCGGAGGGCCGAGGCGCGGACGAGATCGATTTCAGACGGGGAGGACCGGTCCGAGAGCTCGATGGCGGTCACCGACGGCCAGCGGCGGCGCAGCTCCGGGATCACGGTGCGGCTCGGCGCGGCAATGCGCCAGCCGGACGGATAGTCGAGCACCGACAAATACAACACCGCGGCCTCGCGCGGCGCGCGCAGCGGCACCTGGTTACGGTCGTCTTTAAGCAGCGTGATGGATCGCTGACTCGCCTGCCGCGCCGTCTGGGCGCGCTGCCGGCCCCCGACCAGGAACGGCAGGTCATCAAGCGAGACCAGCTTCTTCAAGTGCAGACCCAGCCGCGCCTTGGCGGTCAGGATGCGCCGCACGGACGCGTCGAGTTGCGCGAGGGGAATCTCGCCACGCTCGACAGCGGTCCTGATCCCAATCACTGCCGCCACATCGTCTGGCGAGTGCAAGACGATGTCGTTGCCGGCCTGCAGCGCGCGCACGGCCGCGTCGCCCGGCGAGAGCCGCCGCGAGACGGCGTCCATGCCCATCGAGTCGGTCACGATGAGGCCGTCGAACTTGAGGTCGCCGCGCAACAAGCCGGTGACGATCGGGCGGCTCAGCGTGGCGGGACTGAACTGGGCTGGATCGAGCGCGGGCAGCTGGATGTGTGCGGTCATCACGGCGTCGGCGCCGGCGGCGATGCCCGCCTTGAACGATGGGAGCTCCACGGCGTCGAGACGATCGCGTGGATGCGTGATGATCGGCAGGCCGATGTGGGAATCCACGTCGGTATCGCCGTGGCCGGGGAAATGTTTAAGCGTCGCGAGCATGCCGCCCGACTGCAGGCCCTGGACGTAGGCGGCGGCGAGCCGGCCGACGGCCGCCGGGTCCTCACCGAGCGAGCGCGTGTTGATGACCGGGTTGCGCGCGTTGTTGTTCACATCAACGACGGGCGCGAAGTTCATGTGTACGCCGATCGCGCGGCCTTCCTGCGCGGTGATGCGGGCCGCCGAGCGCGCGAGTTCCTCATCCATCGCGGCGCCAAACGCCATGGCACGCGGAAAGGTGGTGGCGCCGGCGATGCGAAATCCGACGCCGGCTTCAAAGTCTGCCGAGGCCAGCAACGGAATGGCTGAGGCAGCCTGCAACCGATTGAGTGTGGACGCGGCGGCCAGCGGCTGGCCCAGCGTCACCGTGCCATAGGCGGTATTGAGCAACACGCCGGGCGCGCGTTCCGAGCCGCCGAACACCACGAAGCCGCCGAGCTTCAGCTTCGTCACCTTCTCCATCAGCTGGTCGAATTGGTCGGTGTCTGCTGAGAGGTACATCGAATCGATCCCCGACATCACGACCTGTCCCACTTTATCGTCCAGGGTCATCTTCTTGAACGTGTCGTCCACCCAGCGCAGGGCGACGCGGTCGAGAGCCGTCGGCAGCGCGGCGGCGGGTACCGGGAGTGGCGCGGGCTGCTGCACGGCAGCCGGTCGGCGCACGGGCGCCTGCGCCTGTCCGGCAGAGACGACCACTGCCGACAGCGCGCCGGCGACCAGCACCAGCGCCAATTTCATCGTGATGTCTCTCTGACCACGTGGCCCAGTTCCGGCAGGATGAGTTTCTCCATCCCCAGCCGCACTGCGGATTCGGAGCCGGGCAACACAAACACCACGCAGCCGGTGACGACACCGGCACAGGCACGGCTCAGCATCGCGGCCGCACCCACCTGCTGATAACTCAGCATGCGGAAGAGTTCGCCAAACCCGTCCAGCTGCTTGTCGAACATCGACGTCACGGCCTCGTAGGTGGTATCGCGCGACGTCACGCCCGTCCCGCCGGTGGTGATGACCGCCCGGACGTTTTTTCGTCCCAGGTGCGCGCGAATGGCCTCGGCGACTTTGATCGGATCGTCGGGGACCAACTCGCGGGCCACCACCGTGTGGCCGGCGCCTTCAAGCAGGCTGGCGATGGTCTGACCACTGGTATCTGTCTCGCGGGTGCGGGTATCGCTCACGGTCAGCACCAGGCACGGCACAGACGAGGGTGAAGCGGCGCGATGAGCATTGGCAGACATAAGTGGGATGATACTTGAACCCATGCGTCCCTTTGCGTACACGCTGCCATTCGATGAGGCGCTGGGCCACGTGCTCGCCGCGCCGCGGCCGATCGGCCGAACCGAGCGCGTTCCGCTGGCCGAAGCCGACGGCAGGGCGCTGGTTTCCGAGGTTTTGGCACCGTTCGATGTACCGCCGTTCGACCGCGCGGCCATGGACGGATATGCCGTGATTGCCGCCGACACGACCGGCGCGGCACATGATGCGCCAGCAACCCTGCGGCTGATCGGCCGTGTGTTCACCGGTGATCCATCACCCGAACGTGTCACGTCCGGTTGTTGCGTAGAGATTGCCACTGGCGCGCCGCTGCCCGATGGCGCTGACGCCGTCGTGATGGTGGAACAGACGACGTCCGGGGATGGCGCGGTCCTGATTCATCGCGCGGCAACGCCGCGGCAACACGTCGGACCCCGTGGGGGTGACATTGCGTCGGGCCATATGGTGCTCGACGCCGGCGTTGTGCTCACGCCGGCCCGGGTCGGTGTGCTGGCGGCGCTGGGGCGCACACACGTGGAGGTGTACGCGCGGCCGCGCGTGGCCATTCTCTGTACGGGCGACGAAGTGGTGGACCCTGGATCACCGTTGGGCGCAGGCCAGCTCTACAACGTGAATCGGTTCACGCTCGAGGCATTGGTACGGCGCCACGGCGGAGAGGCCATGGTGCTGCCCACGTCCCGCGACTCCATTGAGGCATTGACGCAGACACTCGGTCAGGCCGACGGCTGCGACATCCTGGTGTTCTCAGGCGGAAGTTCGGTGGGCGAACGCGACCTGGTGATTGACGCGCTGCGCGAACACGGCGAGGTCATCTTTCACGGCGTGGCCATCAAGCCGGGCAAACCCACCGTGTTCGGCCGTATCGGCAACGCACCTGTGCTGGGCCTCTCGGGATACCCGACGTCGTGCCTCTCGAACGCCCACCTGTTTCTAATCCCTCTCCTGCGAGCCACAGCGCGCCTGCCACCCTGGCAGCCTCGGCAGGTCACGGTGCCTCTGGCGCGACGGATCACGTCCACTCCGGGCCGCACGCAGTTCTA
Source organism: uncultured Solibacteraceae bacterium (assembly GCA_964489685.1). Classification (GTDB taxonomy): domain Bacteria; phylum Acidobacteriota; class Vicinamibacteria; order Vicinamibacterales; family SCN-69-37; genus SYFT01. The sequence goes on from CAZAZR010000106.1 coordinate 9,261, forward strand.
CATGGTGCGCATCATCGACGGCCACGCCGAGCCCGCATTCAAGGCTTCGGGCGACATCACCAGCATGGCCAACGCCGACGGGTATGTGACCGTTGCCACGGCCACCGAAGCCCTGGAAGAGGGAGCGATGGTGACGGTGGCGATGTACGAGGACGCTTCTATTGAGGATTGAGGATTGAGGATTGAGGATTGAGGATTGAGGATTGAGCGATTGAGCGATTGAGCGATTGAGCGATTGAGCGATTGAGCGATTGAGGATCGGGATGGGGCGGATGGCGGATGTGGGTGGCAGCGATGATTCGCAGATTGCCCGATGGGCCGCAATCGCGCCATCAGCGATCAGCCATGCCCCGATCTTCAATCGCTCACTCCTCAACCCTCAATCTCTGGCGCGCCCGCGCGGGAGCGAGTTCACCGAAGCGCGCTGCGCAACCCGCGCTGCCCGACTCGCGTGTGGTTGATCGAGAGCGCGAGAATCCGCATCGATTCCTGCGGCGCGTGAAAGCCCATTGAGTTTTCGGCTTCGATGAAGTCGAGCAGAAACTGCGCGCGGCGCTGCGACGCCTGCGCGTTGCCGACCACCGCGGCGGCGGCACCGCCCGATCGCGCCAGCTTGATATCGCCTATGAGTTCGACCAGTGCGTCCATCGCCACGTTGCGCATCGCGTAAGTGCGCTCCTGAATGGTGAGCACCCGCTGGCGCAGTTCCTCTTCGGGCCAGTTGTGGCACACCTGGCACGCGTTGTTGATGTTGAGCAGCGGGCTGCGCACATGATGGTCGCTCACCTTCAGGCCGCCCTGCCGCATGTACGGCATGTGACAGTCGGCACAGGCCACTCCTGACCGGGCGTGGATCCCCTGGTTCCACATTTCAAACTCAGGATGCTGGGCCTTCAGCACCGGCGCGCCAGTCTCGGCGTGTGTCCAGTCCTTGAACCCGTTCTCTTCGTAGTAGGAGAGAATCTCGTCGGCCTTGAGGCCTTTGGTCCACGGATACGTCAGCCGCTTCTCACTGCCCTTGAAGTAATACTCGACGTGGCACTGGCCGCAGACGAACGACCGCATCTCCTGGTGCGTGGCCTGCGCATTCACGTCATAGTCCGGTACACCCTGCGAGGCCTTGTACGCCTTAATCCCTTCCAGGAAGCCCGGTCGCGTCACACGCAACTGCATCGTCTTTGGATCGTGGCAGTCGATACACGCCACCGGATGCGTCACCTTGGTGCGTGCCTCCTTGTACGGCATTTTGTTCATCGCCTCGAACCCGGCGATGAGGTTGCCATTGCCCAGACGTTTGTACGGCAGATACACCGACGCGTGGCAATGCATGCACGTGCCCGGCTGGGTCACCACCTGCTGCCGCTCGGTGAACGTCTGGTCGTCGAGCATGAACGCGTGGCCCCGCTCCTCGCGGAAGTCGGTCGCAAACGCATACCCGCTCCACATCGTTTTCAGCCGGGGATCTTCTTCGAGCCGTGACTGGGCGACGATGGATCTGGGGTCGGCCTGGGTGGGTGTGCGTTGCACCGCTTCGCTGCCGCCGAAGCGAGTCCTGATCTGGTCCACTGTCCGCAGATAGCCGTCGTATTGAAACGGAAAGTTCTTGCCCCACACGGCCGGGTCGTCGATCTCGTCGGTCAGTTCGACCACACGGAAGAACGGGTCGCGCGCTTCCTGCTTCCGCTCGAAGACCGACACCAGGAGCGCGGTGGCGCCGGCCGCAGCCAGAGCCGCCGCCACGGCCGTCACGAAAATCAGTCGGGAAGCTCTCATTGTGGATGTCCAATCTTTCCGTGGCACTTGACGCAGCCGGTCGGTTCACCGTGGCCCGGCGACATGGTCTGAGTCAGCGCCGCATGACACTTCTGGCACGACGCTTCCGCCACCTTGTGATTGCCCGGTGTGATCTGGATGTTGTCGGGAAAATTCCCGGTGGTGAAATAAAAGGAATGCCAGAAGCCGTTGCGGGCCTTCGTGACGTACTTCGGAATGAAGCCCTTCGGCGTGTGGCAGTCATTGCAGACCGCCACACTGCGATGACTCGACCGCTGCCACTTGGCGTAGTAGTCGTTCATCACGTGGCAGTTGGCACACGCCGCCGGGTCGTTGGTGAAGTACGACCCGCCTTTGGCGTAGACAAACGTGAACCCGCCGATCCCCATCAGGAGACCGGCGAGCACGCCCAGGGCAATGGTCAGGCGGGGCATGCGGGACTAGCGGAATTGAGGATTGGGCGATTGCGCCCCATCGCCCCATCGAGCACGTTGCCAATCATCGTTGCCACAATCCCTCAATTCCCATCCGCAATCCCACATCACGCCATGCGTCCCCATCCCGATCCTCAATCGCTCAATCCTCAACCCTCAATTGGAGCGACGAAATTGGGGCGACCGAAGTCGCGAACCGTCCTAGCCCAGCCGCTTGGCGATCTCGTTCCAATTGGCCACGTTCCACCAGGCGGCGAGGTAGTCGGGCCGTCGGTTCTGATACTTGAGGTAGTAGGCGTGTTCCCACACGTCCACGCCCATGATGGCGCGTTTGCCGTCCATCATCGGGTTGTCCTGGTTGGCGGTGCTTTCGACTGCGAGCTTGCCACCGGCTTCCACGAGCCAGGCCCAGCCGCTGCCGAAGCGCGTGGCGCCAGCCTTCTGCATCAGATCCTTGAAGGTATCGAAGTTGCCGAATGCGCCGTTAATCGCGTCAGCCAGCTTGCCCGAGGGCGCGCCGCCCTGGCCGGGGCCCATGATCTGCCAGAACATGGTGTGGTTGACGTGGCCGCCGCCATTGTTCCGCACCGCAGCGCGAATGTCCTCGGGAACCGTGGCGAGGTTCTTGATCAGGTCCTCGGCGCTCTTGCCCGCCAGGTCAGGGTGCTTCTCGACCGCGGCGTTCAGGTTGTTGACGTACGCGGCGTGATGCTTGCCATGGTGGATCTGCATTGTCTGCGCGTCGATGTGGGGTTCAAGCGCGTCGAACGCATACGGAAGTGGTGCCAGTTCATGAGCCATTCTGTAAAACTCCTTGGGGTTAGGACCTCTGAGGTAATCTTGCGCGAGAAAGTCCTGAAAATTACCTCAGAGGTCGTTTTTTTCACGCCGCATCCGGAGGGGTGACGACGTTGTAGAGCGTGTCGCGTTCCACAGGCAGACGGCCCGCGTTGCGAATGAGCGCCCGAATGCGCCCGGTTGTCAGACTCTCGGGCGTGCGAGCGCCGGCCATGTGGTAAATCTTTTCTTCCTGGACGGTGCCGTCCAGGTCATCCACGCCGTACCACAGCGAAATCTGCGCCACGTCAACACCGGTCGCAATCCAGAACGCCTTGATGTGCGGGAAGTTGTCCAGCATCAGGCGTGACACCGCATGCACCCGCAGGGTGTCGCTGGCTGACGGCGCCGGCAGTTTCTCCATCTGATTGTTGTCGGGGTGAAATGCCAGAGGGATGAACGCCTGGAATCCACCGGTCTCGTCCTGAAGGGCGCGCGCGCGCATCATGTGGTCGACGCGCTCCTCCATCGTCTCGATATGCCCGTACAGCATCGTCACATTCGAGCGCATGCCCAGGCCGTGGGCGATGCGATGGATGGAGAGGTAGCGATCGGCGTCAGCCTTGTCATGGCAGATCTTTCGGCGCACGCGTTCTGAGAACACCTCCGCGCCGCCACCGGGCAGCGAGTCCAGACCGGCCGCCATCAACTGCCGAAGCACGTCTTCGTCGCTCAGCTTGTAGAGCTCCGAGAAAAACGCGATTTCCACCGCGGTGAAACACTTCAGGTGAATACCCGGGCGGATGGCCTTAAGACCCCGCAGCAGGTCGAGGTAGTACTCAAACGGCAGGTCGGGGTGCAAGCCATTCACGACGTGCACTTCGGTCAGGGGTTGATGGGCGCGCTGACGCAGCTTGTCGAAGACCTGGTCGAGCGTCATCGTGTAGGCCTGCGCGTCGCCGGGCTTGAGCCGCGAGAACGAACAGAACAGGCAGGTGGCCACGCAGACGTTTGTGGCCTCCAGGCGCAGGTTGTAGTTGTAGAACGTGTGGCCGCCGTGGCGCTTCTCGCGTTCGCGATTCGCGAGCCAGCCCAGGGCGTGAAGATCAGGACACGCAAAGAGCCTCACCCCGTCGTCGAGCGAGAGCCGTTCGCTGGCGTCGAGTTTTGCGGCGATATCCGCCAACCCCAGTGTGGAGAGTCGTGCCTGCATCTTGGGCCCTATGGTCAGGCCACGCCCATGACCTGCAGCCGAAGCGAGCGCGAGCGCGGCCCGTCGAGTTCCGCCATCAACACACGCTGCCATTGCCCAAGCACGACTTCGCCTCCGCTGATCTGCAGGGTCACGCTGTGGCTCAGCAGCAGGGCGCGCAGGTGGGCCCCGGCGTTCATGCGGTCGCAGTCGGAGTGGGCCGGGTCGTTATGCAGCCACGGCGTCGCCGGGTCCACCACGTGTTGCAGAAACTGCTCCATGTCTTCGCGAAGCGCGCGCTGGCTTTCGTTGGTGAACACCGAGCAGGTGGTGTGCAACGACACGAGGGTGGCGGTGCCTTCGCGCACCCCAAGCGCTTTGACGAGGCCGCTGACCGACTCGGTGAGATCCAGCACCTGCAGCGGTTTGTCTGTCGCGACGGTCAGCATTTCCGCCCGCACATGAAGAGGACCAGAGACCGATGTCGCCTGGGCGACGGGTGCTGAGCGGACGGTCACTACCGAGCTGCGCATGGTGGGAGCCAAGCGGTTATTTTCGCATGGTATAGTCGAGACCGACAACCGACGCTTGCCCGGCGGCCACTGGGAAGTGGGTGCGAATCCCACACGGTGACGCCACTGTCAGCGGGGAGTCAGCGTTCTAGTGCCTGGGGGCCCGTCGTTTCACCACGGGAACCTCAACCGTCACTGGGTCACAAATCCGGCACTGCCAGATGACCTGGGAAGACGCGAACGCTGGTGATGATCCGCAAGTCAGGATACCTGGTCACGGGCTCGTCCTTTTACTGATGCGCGTTGTGCGCATCAGACCGGCGCGTATGACGCCGGAGAAGGAACACCTTGCTGCGTGCCCTCGACGTGACGGTCGCATTCGGCGCCCAGCGCGTCCTCGATCGCGTTTCGATCGGGGTGCCGCAGGGCGCACTGGTGGGTGTGCTCGGCCCGAACGGGTCGGGCAAGACCACACTGCTGCGGGTCCTCGCCGGCACATTGAAGCCGCAATCGGGACGGGTCACCCTCGACGACCAGGACATCTCGCGCC
>CAZAZR010000107.1:0-9851 GCA_964489685.1 uncultured Solibacteraceae bacterium
CCGGCAAGCTGACGCGCACCGACTACAGCATTGCCGCTCCGGCCGGCGGAGGCCGCGGTGGGGCCGGACGCGGTGGAGAGGCGCCAGCAGGCCCGCAGCGGAACACGGAGATCCGTCCCGCGATCGCGGCCGGCGAGGATCCACTCCGCATGCAGGTCCTGGCACCCATTCAACTTTCGCCGCACGATCCCGATACCGTCTACTTCGGCACGCAGTATCTCTATCGCTCCCGCGATCGCGGCGAGACGTGGGAACGTTTGTCGGGCGACATGAGCTACGGCGACAAGGCAAAGATCGGCGACATCCCCCACCAGCTTGTCATCACGATCTCCGAGTCGCCCAAGAAGAAGGGCCTCATCTACAGCGGCACCGACGATGGACGACTGTGGGTGTCGATTGACGACGGCAAGGAGTTCAGTGAGTTGACGGCGAACCTGCCGAAACGGCAATGGATCGCGAAGGTGGTGGCGTCGCAGCACGACGAGGGCACGGTGTACGTTGCGCAACAGGGACGCTACGACGAGGACTTTGCCGCGCGCCTCTACAAGTCCACCGACTACGGCAAGACATTCACGAGCATCGCCGGCAACATCCCGGGCGGGCCGATGAACATGATTCGCGAAGATCCGGTGAGTCCCAACGTGCTCTATGCCGCGAACGACTTCGGCATGTATGTCACGACGAATGGCGGCCGGCGCTGGGAGGTGCTCGGCGGCAATCTGCCGTCGGTCGCCGTGATGGACTTCATCGTGCACCCGCGCGAGCGGATGGTCGTCATCGGGACGCACGGCCGCGGGGTGTGGGCCATCGACGTGAGCAAGATCAAGTAGTCCCGGGGTCCCGAGGTCCCGAGGTTCCGAGGTTCCGAGGTTCCGAGGTCCTGCGCACGTAGCGCGGCCTGCACTTCAAGGCCGCGGAACTCGATTCATCGATGGACCCGGTGGCGGCAGCCGCCGGGTCCGACTTAGACTTTCCGGGACATGCCACTCGACATCGGCCGCCGAGCGGCTCGCGCGATTCCAGCGCGAGGCCGAAGTGCTCGCCGCCCTGAACCACCCGAACATCGCGGCAATCTACGGCCTTGAGGCCTCCACCGATGTGAAGGCGCTGGTCATGGAATTTGTTGAAGGCCCGACGCTGGCTGATCGCATTGCGGACGGCCCCGTGCCCCTCGACGAGGCGTTGCCCATCGCCGTCCAGATTGCCGACGCGCTGGACGCGGCGCACGAACGCGGCATCATCCGCTGCTCGCACGCTGCTTCATCAAGGACCCGAAACAGCGTCTGCGCGACATCGGGGCGCGCTGCCGGGCGGCCGAGCCGTGGTCGTCACGCTCGATAATCCCGCCGCCGAGCGTTCCTCAGCAGACCTCATCGTCGCCGCTGTCACGCTCGAGACAGGTGAGGTCACGAAAATCCTCGATGGCGGCGCATACCCACGATGGGTGCCCAGCGGCCATCTCGTCTATCTGCGCGACAACGCCTTGATGGCGACGCCATTCGATCCCGCCACACTCTCGGCCGGTGAGGCGAGGGTGGCGGTGGTGACCGACATCTACATGGACCCGTCGATCGCCACCGGCAATTTTGCGATCTCCGGGTCAGGGGCACTGGCGTACGTGCCGGGTTCACCCGCCGACTTCGAGTGGGGACTTGTCGCGCTTGATCCCGGCCGGCCCGGTAGCGCGCTGGAACCCGTGGTCAAACAACGGCGCCATTTCGGACCGCCGCGTCTGTCGCCCAACGGCACGTACATTGCGGTCGTCGAACGCGCCTGGGTCGATCGGATCGTGATCGTCGACATCGAGCGCCAGTCAACCGCCATGCTCACCGCAGGTGGATTCCGGAGCGAAGCCTCCCCGGTGTGGTCGCACGACGGCAAGTCGATCATCTTTCGAGGCATTACACGCACAGGGGGCCCGGGGCTGTACCGTGTTGAAGTGGGGGGCAACGGCGAGGCCACCCTGGTCATCAGCGATACCGCACAGGCGACACCGGCCGCGTGGCCCGACACCGACGCTCTGGTCGTGAACCTCCGCACGTTGGAGGGTGGACTCGACCTCGCGACGTACCTCACGACACCGATCGGTCGAATCGCAACCAGACGTATGTGGCGACCTTCCCTGAGATGGGCGAGATCACACCAGTCTCCGTGAACGGCGGTTCCCAGCCGGTGTGGGCTCGCACTGGCCACCGGCTGTACTACCGACAGGGTCGGCGGGTGATGACGGCTGAAGTGTCCGCCGCCTCGCCAATCTCGGTGTCGCCTCCGACCTATCTGACCGACTTTGTGTCCATCATCCCCACGGGCTTCGTTGACCTCCTGCCCGGCGGACGTCTGCTCGTGCTCGACGGCGTCAACCAGGGCGGGTCGTCGACCGTGCACGTCGTGCTCAACTGGTTCACGGAACTGCGCGAGAAGGTGCGGTCGTCGCTATTCCGACCGGAGCAGCATGGTCGGGTTGGCCCGGCTGGCTTCGCGTGCCGGTCGCCAGGCCGCCAGGGCCGCCGTCATCAGCGTCAGCACTGACACGCCGCCCCACGTCCAGGGATCCGTCACCGACACGCCGTAATGCAGCGTGGCCATCGTCTGTGCCAGCCACCACGCGGCGATGGATCCAAAGGCGATGCCGACACCGACCACGCGCAGCCCGTCGCCAACCACCAGGGCCCAGAGTGTGGCTCGCGAGGCGCCCAACGCCGCTCGGATGCCGAACTCGCGACGACGGAGGCCGACGGCGTAGCTCAAGACGCCAAAGAAACCGGCAGCCGCGGCCAGAAGGGCGATGCCGGCAAGCGTCAGACTCACGGCGGCCACGGCTCGAGGGCGTCCGGTGTGCTCGGCGTAGGGCTCGTCGAGCCGTTGCACTCGATGGACCTGGAGTGCGGGGTGCACCGAGAGGATCTGCTGCGTCAGCCGCGCAGCCGAAGGGCAGTCGGCCTGACAGCGGATGTTCAATGACAGTTGCGTCGAGCCCGGCGTGAACGGAAAGTAGAACTCCGGCCGATCTTCCCGCGGGTCGAGTGATGGCAGATGGGTTTCACGCGCCACACCGATCACGCGATACCAGGTCTTGTTCATCTGAAACGACCGGCCGATGGCGGTCTGTCCCGGCCAGAAGATGTAAGCCAGACGCGCGCCTATGATGACGTCGCTCGGGCTGTCACCCGGCTGAAACGTCCGGCCCTGGACCAGAGGAATGCGATAGAGGTCGAAGAACTCCCGCCCCACCCCATAACTCTGCAGTGTGGCCTTGACGACCGGCGCGGCCTCAACATCACTGCGGAGATCGTCGGGAAAGTGGATGCCACCTCCGCCCGGTGGCAGGCCCGATGAAACCGCAATCTGTCGAACGTCAGGCAGACTGCGGAGTGCCTCCTCAATCGCGGCCGCAGTGACCGCGCGTGACGCCCGATCGGCGAACGTGCCTGGCGGCATCGACAGCCAGGCCGTCGTCACCCCCTGTGTGTCGAGACCGCGGTCGGCGGTGACGAGATTGATGAAGGACCGTCCGAGAAGTGTGGCGGTGATGAGGAGCGTGAACGCCATGGCGACTTCCACCACGAGCAGGACCCGGGTGGCCGATCGTGTCGCGCGGGGCGCGGTGCCGCCTCGGCTGGCATCCACAAGCGCGTCGGCAGCGCGAGCGCGCGTGCCCAGCCACGCAGGCAGGACACCCGCGGCCATCGTTGCGGCCACGCCACAGGCTGCTGCCACGACCAGCGCTCGTGCATCAAGGTTGATCGGATTCAGCGTTCGAATGAGCAGTGCCTCGGGCAGCCAGTTGCGGGTGAGTGCCATGATGAGCGCCGCAAGCGCCACACCTCCGATCACGCCAGCGGCGCCAATTGCGCCAGACTCCAGAAGCGCTTGTCGGATCAAGCGAGCGCGCGAGGCGCCCAGCGCGGTTGCAATGGCGAGTTCCTGTCGTCGCCCGGTCAGCCGCACCAGAAGCAGGCTGGCCACGTTGGCGCAGAGGACGAAAAAGACCATCGCGACACTGGCTGACAGCAGAGGCAAGGCCTGCTCGTAAAACGGAACGGCGCGCACGACTGGACTGGCGATGGCTCTGAGTGCGGCATCTGCCGGATTGGCCTGGTGCGCCAGCGCCGTGGCAGAGGCCAGTGCGTCGATCGATGGCACACCGTGCGCGTAGCGGACGTAGGCCTGCGGCATCTCAAGGCCTGAAGCGTTACGAAAGTCACTGACGGCCCAGACCGTCGTGTTCCAGGCAGGAAATCTGAAGTCGGCCGGCAGAATGCCCACCACCGTCCTGAGTTGCCCGTCTACGCGAATCGCACGGCCAACGACCGCCGGCTCTCGATCGAACAGCCGGCGCCACAGGTCTTCGGACAGGGCCACGCGATCGTTGCCGATATCGCCTGCGTCGAGGAGTCTTCCGGCCAGAGGCCTCACGTTCAATGACGCGAACAGCGTCGGACTGACCGTGGCGCTGACGATTTGACTGAGTCCTGCGGGTGTCTCGATCAGAACCTGGCCCGGCGCGACCCCTTCGACGAGGTCAAACGCTGATGACGACCGCCAGGCGCGAAGGACGTCGGGCGCCACCGCCAGGCGTCCGCCGCCGTCGCTGCCCATGAAGACCTGTGTCATCCGGTCGGCGCCGTCGAAGGGCAACGGCCGGATCAGCAGGGCATCGACCAGGGCAAAGGTCGACGAGGCCAGGCCAATCGCAAGGGCGAGCAGGGCCGAAGCCGCGACCATCGGCCCTGGTTTTGCCCGGCAACGGCGGATGAGATAGCGGAGGTCGTCTCGCATGACTGGTTGTGTTGTCTGGACTGTAGACGCCGCTTCAGGGGCTCCGGTTGGGCTGCGGCAGCCGCTGCTCCGGGCAGTGTAACCGGACCAGCCAGGGCAGCGAAAGGCTTCCAGACGGCCGCATCCCGCGGCTCAAGAGGGAGTTCCAATGCCCCACCGATGTTCAAGCGGCCGCGCGATCGCCACGTTGACCCTGTTGCTCCTGTCGGTCACGGCCGCCACGTCATGCGGTACGGCGCCAAACTCGCCGTCGACTGGGTCACAGGCCCAGAGCGATACCTCATTGTTTGAGCGCATCACCCAGACCGATCCCTTCGGGCGGTACGTCGTGTTTCCCAACGCGGACGAATTCACCGTCGGCGATCTCAACGGGTCCGAGGCGCATCGACAGGTGATTCGCGTCAGCCTGAATGCCACGGCCGCCGCCGCCCTTCAGGGCGGACGACTCCCTGCGGGCGGGCAGTTCCCTGATGGATCGATTGTCTTCAAGGAGATTCGACCGAGCGCCTCGGCCTCGCCCAGTGTCTATGCCGTGATGGTGAAAGACAGAGCGAATACTCTGTCGGGCAATGGCTGGCTGTGGGCCGAATACAGTCCGAGTGGATCAGTCGTCTTCTCCGTGACGAATCGAGGCAACGCCTGCACGAGTTGCCACCTTCGTCAACAGGGCCTCCAGAACGACCTGGTGCGGTCTTTCGAACGACAGCGGTAGGCGGGTTCTCTTCGAAATTCCGCTTGAGGCGTATGAGGTCCTGCCGGTTCGCGCGCGTGACCGCCCATCCCATGACGGGGCCGAACCACGCTGATCGACGCAACACCGTCCCTGCGTTCGAAGATTCCGGCTGTCCGGGCGCCACGAGTCCATCCGTCCAAGCGTGGCAGTCAGAGTAACTCGTCGTCTGCGTGTCCAGGTGGCGCCGGACGGACCTCTCGGTTCTTTGTGTCGACCAGCGGCCCGCGCGTTCTCGCGCAGGCGTCCGACAACACCTGGCAGGTGTGGACGATCGACACCACGACCGCCTCGCCGCCTCCTCGCTGTTCCTGGTCACGCCGTCGCGGCAGGGCCTCGATTTTCCGAATTACGCCCGCGAGCGGAGGACCGATGGCAGGTCGGCGATGGGCAGCGCCTCGACGCGTTTCGTGAGGGCATAACGCTTCGGACCCGGGTAGACGACATACAACGCCTCCAGTTCAAGGTCTGCCATCGCAATGTGCATCGATTTGGTCAGCACGGGCGCGTCGCGCCATTTCGCCTCGAACCCGATGAGGTGGGGGCCTCGCTTCCAGACGAAGTCCAGCTCGGCCCCGGCATGTGTTGACCAGAACGCCACGTCACGCTCGGACACGTGAGCCAGAATCTCCTCGAGCACCAGCCCTTCCCACGACGCGCCAAGCGTCGGATGTCCCTCAAGGTCCCGAAAAGTACGAATGCCGAGCAGGGCGTGCAGCAGACCGGAGTCTCTGACAAACACCTTCGGCGATTTCACGAGTCGCTTTTCGAGGTTGGGCAGCCAGGGCTGCAACTGACGCACGACCAATGACCCCGTCAACAAATCCACGTGGCGTTTGACGGTCGCGTACGACTCGCCGAGTGCCCCCGCCAGCGCCGCGCCGCTCCACACCTGCGCGTGTCGATGGCCGAGCATCGTCCACAATCGCCGCAGGTTGGCAGGGACCCGAATGTGCTGGCCGAGTGCAGGGACGTCCCGTTCGATAAAAGTGCGAATGAAGTCCTCTCGCCAGCCGACGCTGAGCGCGTCAGTCGCTGCGAGGTACGCCGACGGGAATCCACCTCGAAGCAGCCGCCGGCGCATGTCATTCGGTCCGAGTTCCGCCAGCGAGAAGCCGGGCAGCTCGACAAATCGCACGCGGCCGGCAAGCGTCTCTGACGACTGGCGAAGCAGTTCAGGCGACGCGCTGCCCAGCACGAGGAAGCGGGCTGGCAGCGGGCGTCGATCGGCCAGCACGCGGAGCACGGGGAACAGGTCCGGTGCGCGCTGGATCTCGTCGATCACCACCAGGCCGCGCAGGCCCTCGAGCGCGGTCATCGGCTCGCGCAGGCGTGCCAGGTCGCGAGGGTCCTCAAGATCGAGCCGTTCCCCCCGTCCGGCAGCGACCAGCACCTGTCTCGCCAGCGTGGTCTTGCCCGACTGCCGGGGGCCAAGGAGCGCGGTGACCGGGCTGTGGCGTACCAGCGTCCGAATGCGTTCGAGCAGGGCCGTTCTTGGGATGATTTTCACATTGAAATTCTATATGTTGACATATAGTTTTTCAATGTATTGAGTGCGGCACCAGACGCCGGCGATCGGTCGCGCCTGCACGGGTGAGTCAGTGAAGTAACTGCTTGGCCCCTTCATCGGCCGACAAGCCGCCACTCCGTCAGAGACACCACACATCCCTCGGCGCCCGCCTTCCGCACATAGGCGGTGTCCGTTGTGACAAACGTGCCGGCGGACACGATCGCCGTCGCGTGATAGACCGCGTCGTCGAAGGTGACACGACGGTCCTGCATCAGACGCAGGGCTTCGGCCAGGAACGTGGACGGCGCAGCGTCCGGCCACCCGAGGCCGGTGATCGCCGTCATCAGGGCCGGTGCCTCATCCGGCTGCTTCAGACCGACGACAAGGCCCACTTCGTAGAACCACAGGGGCCTCGCGTTTCAATCGCTGCAGTTCCCGCCTCAACGCGATATTCACCACGCGGCTGCGGCGCCCGGGGTCGACGACACGATCCAATTCGGCTTTCACGTCGTCATCGAGGTCCAGGTTCTCCCCTTCAGGTAGAGAACATTCTACCTTACCGGGCAGCTTGTGCATTGGTCCGTCGCGGTGGGCCCTGCGATGTAACCCCAAGAGACTTTCGAGCGAAACTGCATCATGCGTACGCTCTCCACGGTGATTGTGCTTTCGCTGATGGCTTGGGCCGTCCCGAGCGCGCAGGCGCCCCGAGTCACGCCGGTGCCTCCCATCGGCGTGTTCCTGGACGCCGGCGGTGCAGATGCCAAGGTGGCCGAGGCCGCGCTGGCCACGCTCGGCCGTGCGTGGCGCGACGGCTACACGTCGATGTTCATCGACATGGCGCGGTTGCTCATGCCACGCAGGGTGGCCGAAGAGGTTGTGACACATCCTGTCCGGACCCGGCTGATCCGCTTCCTCGAACGACAGACCAAGCAGACGTTCGGCGACGACCTCAACGCCTGGCGCCAGTGGATGTGGCGTCGTCCCTACGAACCGCACCCCGACTACGCGGCGTTCAAGGCCGCCATCTACACCACCATCGACCCTCGGATGGCGAGGTTCTTCAGCACGCCCAGCGCGACAATCCGCCTCGACGAAGTGGACTGGGGCGGCGTGCCAGTTAACGGCATTCCGCCTCTCGATCACCCCAAGGTCATCGCCGCGACCATGGCGTCGTACCTGCGCGACAACCACATCGTCTTCGGCGTGGTCGTCAACGGTGAGGCGCGCGCGTACCCGAAGCGCATTCTGGCCTGGCACGAGATGGCGCTTGACCGTGTGGGCGGAACGGAACTCACCGTGGTGTATTGCACACTGTGCGGCACCGTGATTCCGTACAAGAGCGAGGTCGGGGGCAGACGGCGAACCTTCGGCACCAGCGGATTGCTCTACCGCTCCAACAAACTGATGTTCGACCAAGAGACCATGAGCCTGTGGTCCACGCTCGACGGGCGGCCGGTGATCGGCGCGCTCGCGGGCCAGACGCTGACGCTTGAGGCCCTGCCGGTTGTGACCACCACGTGGGGCGAGTGGCGCCAGCAGCATCCGAAGACGACGGTGCTGGCCATTGAGACCGGGCACGATCGTGACTACAGCGAGGGCGCGGCGTACCGCGAGTACTTCGAGACCGATCGCCTGATGTTTCGCGTGCCGAAGGTGGACACCCGGCTGAAGACCAAGGACGAAGTGCTCGGCGTTCTGGTCCCGGCCGTGGGTGGTGGCCGCCAGGCGGTTGCCTTTTCCGCCGCGTACCTTGCGAGGCAGCGTGTGCACCACGAGACCGTCGAGGGGCGCACGTTCGTGGTGCTGACATCGCCGCGTGGCGCGAATCGCGTGTATGAGGCCGGCGCTGTACATCTGGCTCGCTGGGTGGACGCTGCGACGGTGGTGGACACGGTGGGTGGTCGCTGGCAGGTGACCGAGGACGCACTGATCCCCGAGAAGAGCGCCCGGCCTTCACTCGCCCGTGTGGCCGCCTTCCGTGCGTTCTGGTTCGGCTGGTATGCGCAGTTCCCAGACACGATTCTGGTGAAGTAGTATTCTGCCTCGCATGGCAGTGACGCGCATTCCGCTGGTTGGACATCGCGAATATCCGACGGAAGACATGCTGGAGCGGGCGCGTGCGTTCGCGGACGACCTCAACCGCCGGCGGACTGTGCGCGAGTTTTCCGCACGACCCATTCCCGAAGGTGTGCTCGATTCCTGTGTGCGCGCTGCCGGCACCGCCCCGAGCGGCGCCAACATTCAGCCGTGGCACTTTGTGGTGATCACCGACCCGGCGATCAGGAAGCAAATTCGGGACGCGGCTGAAGTGGAAGAGCGCGAGTTCTATGAGACACGCGCCACGCCCGAGTGGCTGGCCGCGCTCGCGCCGCTCGGCACCGACCCGCACAAGCCCTTCCTTGAAACCGCGCCCGCGCTGATCGCCATTTTCGGCGAAGCATATGGCGAACGCGAGGATGGCACGAAGGTCAAGCACTACTACGTCACCGAGTCGGTGGGGATCGCCACCGGCCTGCTCATCGCGGCCGTGCATCATGCCGGCCTGGTGTCGCTCACGCACACGCCGAGTCCCATGGGTTTTCTCAACGAGATCCTTGGCCGGCCCGCGCGCGAACGCGCCTTCCTGCTGCTCGTGGTGGGCTACCCGGCGCCAGACGCGCAGGTGCCCGACATCCACCGAAAACCGCTCGACGAAATTCGATCCAGACGATAGCTGCGGGCTGTCGTACGTAGCGCGCTGGGTTTCACGCGCGCGTCAACGCGGCCTTGAGACCCAGGCCGCGCTACGTTCAGGAAAGCCGCGCTACGTTCAGGAAAGCCGCGCTACGTTCA
>CAZAZR010000107.1:9951-14311 GCA_964489685.1 uncultured Solibacteraceae bacterium
AAGCCGCGCTACGTTCAGGAAAGCCGCGCTACGTTCAGGAAAGCCGCGCTACGTTCAGGAAAGCCGCGCTACGTTTCGGAGGACCGCGCCTTCAGCGCGTACCAGCAGGTACCGGCCAACCCGATGCCCCCGCCCAGCAGGAACGTGATGTCGGGGCCGACGACCGACCACAACACGCCGGCCACCAGCGGCGCGGGGCAAAACGCAAACGACCGCAGGCCCCAGTACAACCCGACGGCCCTGGCGCGCACCGGCGCGGGAAATCCCGTGGTAATCAGCGCCTTGCGCGCGGGTTCTCCAAGTTCGCGCAGCCCGTTGAGGACATAGGCCACGACAAGGCCGGCGGTCACCGGCAGGCCGACGGCCACGCAGAATTTCGGCAGCAATACGAGCGCAATGGGGAAGATCGAAAATAGAAAGAACGTGGTGCCGATGAATGGGCGCGGAGACGCCGACCGATCCACCCACTTGGCGATGGGCACATACGTGGCCAGCGCCGTGGTGGCCATCAGCGCCAGCAACCAGCCGGCGGCTGCGGCTGCGGCGGCGTCCGTCCAGCCCGACTCCCGCGTGAGCAGCGCGACGACGTAGAGCACGGCGAAGTCGCGCGAAAACCAATCCCCCCACCGAATGAAGATCTCTGCGGTGAGCAGGTGCTTCAGCTCCTTCGGCATCGTCTGCAGAATGGTCTTCAGCGGCACGAACACGGGGTCGGCCTTTGGCCGCATATGCGACGTGAGCAATAGCTGCAGGACCACGGCCAGTCCCACGAGGCCGAATGCCACCGTCAGGTTGAGCCAGTAGCCGGCCAGTCCGAACGCCAGGCCGCCCAGTGTCGGACCGACAATCTTCGGCACTCGCTTCTGGATGCTCTGCAGCGCAAATGCGATCGTCCGGCGCTCCTTGCGGACATGACTGCCGATGACGTCGAACGTGGCGGGCACCGACAGTGGCTCCCAGTTCGTCATCAGCAAGGCGCCGGCAACAATCGGCCACGGGCCTGACCCGGTCAGCATCAGCAGAAACCCTGCGGCCATCGGGAGGGCCGACACCGCCAGCGCCACACGCGGTCCCAGTCGATGCGCGATCGTGCCGCCGGCAATGTAGCCGAAGCCCTCGAGCAGATTCCTGGCGAAGCCGATGATGCCGATGAACGTGGCGGCGGTAAAGACGGAACCAGTCGCCGCGACCTCGTCGCGCAAGTGCAACGGCAGGAATGTGGCCCAGATCTCCTCGCTGAGACCGAGACAGCCGATGACGACGAGGACGGCTGCAGAGGCGCGGTTGAGGCCGAACCAGTCAGCCGCGCGATCTGCCAGGCGGGCCATTCATCGAACAGCCTACTCTAGTCGATGAGGTACCCTCTCACCATGACACACGGCATCCGGCTTCTCGCGGCGGCGCTCCTGTGTTCGGCGATCGTGACAGCGCAGCAGGGCACGTTGCCGTCTGCAGCGCTCGTCTACGGCTTCCTGTCCGCGCAGTTTGCCGCCGACGGCACCTTCACGCTGGGTGGCCCGGGCTGGGGCAAGTTGTCCGGGTCCTGGACAGCTGCCAACGGCGATGCCGAGTTCGTCGTGACCGCGCCACCCAACGGGTGCGCTGAGCCGGGGAAATACCGGTATCGCATCGACGGAACACAGGTGGCGTTCACACTCGTCACCGATGCGTGCATACCGCGTCGCATGATGCTGACCGACAGCGTCTGGCGGCCGGTGGGAGAGAAGCCCACGATTCCCGAACGCCGCATTGTGCGCACGGCAGCGTCCGCGCCGGCCCCACTGCCAGGTCCCCAATCCTCGACGGGCAGCTGGCCTTCGTTTCGCGGCCCGCAAGCGACAGGGATCTCCGACGGCCAGAACCTGCCAGACACCTGGGATGTGAAAGGCGGCCAGAACATCGTGTGGCGGACGCCGATCGGCGGGCTCGCCCACTCGAGCCCCATCGTGTGGGGCAACACCGTGTACGTCACGACGGCGGTGAGCCGCAAAGGCGGCGCCACGTTTCGGCCGGGCCTCTATGGCGATGGCGACGCCTCCGACGACCGCTCGCCGCAGCAATGGAAACTGATCGCCATCGACAAGAAGACCGGTGCCGTCCGGTGGGAAAAGGTGGCCATCGAGGCACCACCGGTGGACAAGCGCCACATCAAGTCCACCTACGCGAGCGGCACGCCGGCAACCGACGGTCGCATCGTTGTCGCGTCATTTGGCTCCATGGGTGTCTTTGCGTTCGACATGGCGGGCAATCTTCGCTGGAAGGTGGACTACGGCAAAATCCATCTCGGCGCCTACGACCTTCCGTCATGGGAGTGGGGGCCGGCCAGTTCGCCAATCATCTGGAACGACCTGGTGATTCTGCAGGTCGATACACACGCAGACTCCTTCCTGCTGGCACTGAACGTCGATACGGGCGAGACCGTATGGAAAACCGAGCGCGCAGAACTGCCGTCGTGGGGCACACCGACGGTGGCGACGACACCGGCGGGACCGGTGCTCGTGACCAATGCCTCAAAGTTTGTCCGCGGCTATGACCCGCGCACGGGCAAGGAACTCTGGCGGATCGGCAAGAGTTCGAAGATCACCGCGCCGACGCCAATTTTCTCCGACGGCCTGTGGGTGATTGCCAGCGGCCGCGCGCCCGAACGGCCGATCTTCGTCGTGCGACCCGACGCCGCAGGGGATCTGACCCTGCCCGATGGTGAGACGTCCAATGCCGGTGTGGCCTGGAGCAAAAATGCCCGCGGCCCCTACATGCCAACGCCTCTCGCCTACAAGGGCGTGCTCTACGTGCTGGCCAACAACGGCCTGTTCGACGCCATCGACCTGCAGACCGGCAAAGACATTTACCGCCAACGTCTTCCCAACGTCGGCAACGGCTTCAGCGCATCGCCCGTGGCCGCCGACGGGAAGATCTACCTGTCGAACGAAGACGGCGAGATGCTGGTGGTGGCGGCCGGTTCGACGTTCTCGCTCATTGCGGCCAACTCGATGGGTGACTTGCTCATGGCGACGCCGGCTCTGTCGGAGGGTGTGATGTACGTGCGAACAGCGACGAGCGTATTCGCGATCGGCAGGAAGTAGGGTGGGCCTCACGAACCGATAGGCGGCGGTTCACTGGTCTCGGCCTCCGAGGTGGCACGGCCAGACACCACGGCGAACAGTTCTTCGCCGTACAACTCGCGCCGGCGCGGACCGAAGTCGGCGATGCCCGCCAATGCGTCGAGGGCGCCCGGTGGCCGCCGGGCCAGGTCCCACATCGTCGTTTTCGGCAGGATGACGTCCGACTCCACGCCGCGAGTCTGCGCCCGCGCCTTTCGCCACTGGTGCAACCGATCATACCGATCCAGCACGTCGTCTGACTCACGTTCGACGATCGGTGGTGATGGGGCGGGGGCGCGAAGGCCGTCCTGGATCGCGCGCAGCAGCGCACGTCCGTGCCGATGGATCTGGCCCGGCGTCATGCCGGCGATGGGTGTCAAATCGTCGGCGTGCTCCGGAGCTTGAATGGCGAGGTCGAGCAGGGTCTGCTCTCCCATCACCCTGAAGGGTGGTTGATCCGTGCGTTCCGCTACTCCCTGACGGTAGGCGAAGACGGCTTGCAGCACCGCCGCGTTCTGAGCCGGGAGATGGCGCGCACCTCTGACACGCCAGAACGCCATCGGATCCTGCGATGGGCCCAGGGGTGTTGGCCGCACACGGGCCACTCGCTCAAAATCTTCCTGCGCCTCTGGCCAATGACCGCTCGCCACCAGGGCCGTGTGCAGCCGGTCGCGAAGTGCGATCAGATAGTGGGTGTCCAGTCGCGCGTAGTCGAGCATCTCGGGCGGCAGCGGACGTCGTCGCCAGTCGGCGCGTTGATGCGTCTTGCTCAGGGTGACGTCGAACTCCGCCTTGAGCACCGCGGCCAGGCCGACGTGGGGCCAGCCCAGGGTACGCGCGGCCGACATGGTGTCGAAAATGTTTGCGAACACGAAGGGGAAGTCACGGCCCAGACCGAGCAGGTCGCCCTCCGCCGCATGAAAGACTTTCTCGAGCGCGGCACTTGCGAAGAACGGCGCGAGCGAGGTCAGGTCCGGAAGCGCGATCGGATCGACGATGTAGTCGGCCGATGGTGTGGAGAACTGAATCAGACACACGCGCTCACGAAAGGCATGGAGGCTGTTGGACTCGGTGTCGACCGCTACGGTCGTGCAGGACGCGAGGTCCGCCACAAGCGCCGAGAGCGCCAGGGCGTCGGCGACGAGAAGTGGCGCGGGAAGCGATGACATCCGCAGGTAGTATGACCTGCTGGAGCCTCCGCCCCCTTGAACGTCACTGACACCGTCATGACCACGTCCACCGGCACACGGTTGAGCACG
>CAZAZR010000108.1:0-14287 GCA_964489685.1 uncultured Solibacteraceae bacterium
CTTGAAACCCAGGCCGCCCTACGGTCGTCCCAAGCGGCGGCCTTGAAACCCAGGCCGGCCTACGGTCGTCCCAAGCGGCGGCCTTGAAACCCAGGCCGCCCTACGGTCGTACGTAGCGCGGCCTGGGCCTCAAGGCCGCGATCCCCAGGGCTGTAGCACCAACGTCGTGACCGTGGCCCCCGGAAGAAACGGCGTGGGTTCGCCCTTCACCCACGCATCATGACCATCGCGATAGTGGGGCGATCGCGGATTGCCCGACTGGCCCGTCGCCATATGAAAGTACCCTTCCGCTTCGCGACCCGGCGACACCGTCAGGCGCTCCGACGCACCCGCCGTGGGGCTCTGGACGCGCGGCATGTGGCTGTCGCCCGGCATCCCGATTCGGGGCATGTCGAGCCATCGCCCGAGAATCGGCACCGCGCGCGAAATCGGGTGCTGAATCGCCAACGCGTTCGCTTCGCCCCACGTCCGGTCTTTCAACGCGCGGCCATCGGTCGTGAGCGCCGCTACCGTCTGATCAATCGCGTCGATCAGCAACGCATTCCAGTCGGAGTACGCAGGGTTGAGCAGATGCGGCGGCTGGGCGGACACCATCGACCAGACCGTGCCCTCAAGGCTGCGCCCAGGCGTGGACGGATACGACGCGTCCATTGTCCGTAGCCGCGCCACAAATGGCGCGAATACCAACTCGGCCACCTTCAACCTGAACTGTCGCGTCAATCGGTAGCCCACTGAATCCGTTGACGCGTGGCCGGTCCACGTGTCCTGCAGCAACTGCCGGAACTCCGCGCGGCCAGCGTGGGAAGCGGTGCCGATGGCGCGGAGCGCGAGTGTCCGCCACCGCTCCATCAGCAGCGCCCGATCGTCCAGTTGCACGGCCAGCATGTCGGCCTCAGTGACGCGCTCCAGCTTTCGGATTCCATCGAGGATCTGCCGGGCCCTGGCGCCTGGGTCATACCCGCCATCGCCAAGCATCGCCAGATAATCGCCCGACACGATGCGGTTATTCGCGGTGACAATCACGCCGTCCGGCGGATTGACGATGCGTGGGTAAGTGGGGGAGTCATACCAGCCATCCCAGCGCCGCGTGCCGTCGGCCCAGGAAACAGGCAGATGGCCATCGAAGCCGACGCGTCTGGGGATTCGGCCGGCAATGGTCCACGCAATCTGACCCTGACTGTCTGCGATGACGCAGTTCTGGCCAGGCACGCCGGCCAGATTGGCCACGGTCATGGCTTCCTCGAGCGTGGCGGCGTACTCCATCCTCGAGAGGCGGAAGTTCATGCCCTCGGGGCTATGCGCCACCCAGCTAATCGCGAACAGGCGGCCCTTGTGATCGGGCGCTGCCACCGGTCCCCAGATCGTCTCGCGCACCTCCAACCACTGGTCTTCCTCATCGTCCACGCCGATGCGTTCACGAGTCACCTCGAATGCGCGGGGACCGCTCGGCGTCAGGTATCGCGTGGGGTCGCCGGGAACCGGTTCGACGAGCACGCGGTCGCTCCAATCGGCCGTGGTGTTGGTAAAGCCCCATGCGACGTGGCCGTTGCTGCCAACGACGACTGATGCGGTACCAGGGAGAGTGGCGCCCGTGACCTGGTGTGGGCCGCGGTCGTCGGACCATGCCAGTGACGCGCGATACCAGATGTTCGGCACGCTCAGCCCAAGGTGCATGTCGTTGCTCATCAGTGCGCGGCCGTCGGTGGTCCGGCCGCCTGCCACCACCCAGTTGTTGCTGCCACGCGCGTCTTCGGGCGTCATCAGTCCCAGCGACGCGGCGAAGGCGTCTGCATCATCTCGTGACTGCGCCTGCCGCGCCGGCACCGCAGGTGGAGTCGCTGTGCGCAGATCGAACACGGACGCCGGTGGCGGCGTGGGCGCGGGCATAGCCTCGCCCTGCATCGGCGTATCCCACTCACTGCTCGTGGCGTTCAGAAAGGTCGCGAGGTCGGCGGGAAAGGCCTCGGCCAGCAGCGCTGCGCGTGCGTCGCCGCCCGCTGTGGAGTCCTGGAGGCTGAAGAACATCGACGCAATGACCAGCACCGAATCCTCGCGGGTCCACGGGGCCGGCGTTCTGCCCAGCAGCAGATATTCAAACGGCGCGGCGGCGAGGGCCTGCAGGCCGGCATTGACGCCTTCCACGTACGCATCGGCCAGGGCCAAATCCTCGGGACTGGTGGCCGCGATGACGGCGGCCGCCCGGTGTCGAAACCTGTGCAATCGGGCGCCCTGATCGGTTGCAAGCGCGGCGCGGCCGAAGAGTTCGGACAGCTCGCCGGCCGCCCGTCGGCGTGAAAGGTCCATCTGGAAGAACCGATCCTGCGCGTGAATAAACCCGAGTGCTCGTGCGACATCCACTCGAGAGGACCCCTTCACCGTCGGCACTCCCAGTGCATCGCGGTCGACGGTGACCGGTGCAGAGAGTCCGGCGACAGTGAGGGTGCCGTCACGTTGAGGCAGGCTGCGACCCAGTTGCACCCAGCCCCAGCCGGCGGTGACCAGAGCAAGAAGGACTACTACGAGCAACAGCCAGCGGACCACGCGCAACAAACGTCGCATTGGCGTATTCTACGCGGTGCATGAGTGCATACCGATCTCGTTCATTTCTCATCGCCTTGGCGTGTGTGGGGCTTGCTGCCGCGTATGCGGCCACCGCGCGGATCGGAGTCGAGGCGCAGGCACCCCGTCCGGGTTCCGCCGACTCCATCACCGAACGAAGCCTTCGCGCACACCTCGAGTTTCTGGCAAGCGACGCCATGAACGGTCGTGCCAGCAACAGCCGCGACGAGTGGATTGCGGCCACATACATCGCGTCGCAGTTCCAGTTGTGGAATCTGGAGCCGATGGGCGACAACGGCGGGTATGTGCAGGCGGCGGAGATTCTGCGAGAGCAGATGTCGTCCCCGGCCGTGCTGTCGGCCGGCACAAGCCAGTTTACGCATGGCAAGGAAATGCTCGTCACCGCGTTGACCGGAGCGAAAGTGACAGGTCCTCTGGTGAGGCTGGCCGCGGGCGCGACGTCGGTGCCGCCCGGTTCGGTGGTCCTGATGCCGGAAGCACCAGCCGGCCAGCCGGCGGCCGCCGGACGAGGTCGCGGTGGCGCAGCGCAATCCACCGTCGGCGCGGCCCTGGTGATCTCCCTGGCCACGCAAACGCCCGAGCAGTGGACCACCGCGGCCGCGCGTCCAGTCAGCGCCGGGTCACGCTTCGCGAAGGTGCCGCCGCCCGCTGGTGGCCTTGTCCGTACCGCCCGAGTGGCGCTGTCTCGCGATGCCTACAACGCCGTCGCCGCCCTCGCAGAAGGCACCGCGGTTTCACTCCAGGCCGAACTGGGCGCGACAAAGGCCCACACCTGGAATGCCGTAGGCCGGCTGACTGGCAGCGACCCAGCCGCCCGTGAGCAGTTCGTGGTTCTCGGAGCGCATCTTGACCACATCGGGATGCGGGAAAACACGCCCGGTCCCGACAAGATCTTCAACGGCGCTGATGACGATGCCTCGGGCACCGTGGCAGTGATGGCGTTGGCGCAGGCGCTCGCCGCAGGGCCGCGGCCCAAACGCACGTTGGTCTTCGCGCTCTTCGGCAGCGAAGAAGGCGGCGGCGCGGTGTCTGGGTCTTCGTACTTCGTCGAACTACCTGTTGTGCCGATCGACAAGATGGTGGCGCAGTTGCAGTTTGAGATGTTGGCGCGTCCGGACCCGATGGTGCCTGCGCGCAGCCTGTGGCTCACCGGCTATGAGCGATCCAACCTGGGTTCAGAGCTTGCAAAGCAGGGGGCCAGGCTGGTGCAGGACCCGCGTCCGGACCAGAGTTTCTTCACCCGGTCGGACAACATCAAGTTCGCACGCAAGGGCGTGATCTCGCACACGGTGTCGAGTTTCAATCTGCACACCGACTATCACCAGGCTGGCGATGAAGTCAGCAAAGTGGATTTCGTGCACATGCTTGATGCGGTACGATCGATGCTCGAGCCGGTTCGGTGGCTCGCCAATTCCACATTCACGCCCGTCTGGGCGCCCGAGGGTCGGCCACGCTCATGATCAACGTCATCGATTTCATCAATACCAACCGCGACCGCTACGTACGCGAACTGAAGGACTATCTCGCCATCCCGTCGATCAGCGCGCTGCCAGAGCATCAAGCGGACATGAAGCGCTGCGCCGAGTGGACGGGCGCCGAGATGACCAAGGTTGGCCTCGAGAACGTGCGCCTTGTAGAAACCCCCGGCAACCCGGTGGTTTATGGCGACTGGTTGCACGCCGAAGGCGCGCCGACCATTCTTTTCTACGGCCACTACGATGTGCAGCCGGTGGACCCGCTCGACTTATGGGAGTCGCCGCCGTTTGAGGCCACCGTGCGCGATGGCGAGATCTTCGCACGCGGCGCGGCCGACGACAAAGGCCAGGTGTTCATGCACTTCAAGGCGATTGAAGCGCACATGAAACAGAACGGTCGCCTGCCGGTGAACCTCAAGGTGATCATTGAAGGCGAGGAAGAAGTGGGGTCGAACAATCTCGACGACTTCATTCGTGCAAACAAGGCGCAATTGGGCGCCGACGTGGTGGTGATTTCTGACTCGGCGATGTTCGAGCGGGGCATTCCGTCGATCTGTTACGGGCTGCGCGGGCTCACGTACTTCCAGATCGACCTGCGTGGGTCGAACAGCGACCTGCACTCGGGCGTCTTCGGCGGATCCGTCGCCAATCCCGCAATGGTGCTGGCGCAGATGCTGGCGCAGATGCGCGACAAGGGCGGCCGCATCAAGATTCCTGGCTTCTATGACGACGTTCGGGAGTTGACGGAAGCAGAGCGCGCGGAGTGGCGCAAGTTGCCGTGGAATGACACGCGCTACCGTAAGGAGCTGGGCGCCCCGAAGTTATTCGGCGAGTCGGGCTACACAACCCTGGAGCGCCGATGGGGCCGGCCCACCTTCGAGGTGAACGGGCTGCTCAGCGGCTTCACCGGCGAGGGCGCCAAGACTGTGTTGCCGGCCACCGCCATGGCCAAGGTCAGCATGCGACTGGTGCCCGACCAGCATCCGGACAAAATCGCCACCCTGTTCGAGGAGTACGTGCGCAAGGTCGCGCCCAAGACTGTGGAGTTGAAGGTCACCCGCATGCACGGCGGCAAGCCGTGGATGGCCGACTTCGACAACATCTATGTGCGTGCCGCAGGCCGTGCCATCGAGCAGGGCTTCGGCAAGGCGCCGGTGTTCTGCCGCGAAGGCGGATCGATTCCGGTGGTCTCGACGTTCCAGGAAGAGCTGGGCATTCCATCAGTGCTCTTCGGCGTCGGCCTGCCCGACGAAAATGCGCACGCGCCGAACGAGAAACTGGACCTTGCCAACTTCCACGGCGGAATCGTCTCAGCCGCAATTCTCTACGAGGAAATCGGCAGCAGGAAGTGACAGCCGACGACCCCGGGCCTCCTGGACCCCTGGACCCCTGGACCCCTGCGATGGCCCAGGCCAGTCCGAGGCCAATCGTGCCCCCCGCCAACGCCAGCAGGCCAACCTGCTTGAGGACAAGGCCCTTGACGTTGGAGCCCTGCGCCCCCAGCGCCATCCGAAGGCCGAACTCGCGGGTGCGTTGCGATACGGTGAACGCAAGCACCCCGTAGAGACCGATGGCAGCCAGCAGCGTTGCCAGTGTCGCAAACGCGGCCGACATCGTACTGATCAGCCGATCGAGGAAGACATTCTCCCGCACCTGCTGCGTCATCGTCTTGAGTTCCTCCACGGGGAGGTTCGGGTCAACCTTCGAGACGATCGTTTTCACGGACCTGAGGAACTGGCCGGGTTCAATCGCTGTGCGGACGTAAAACGACATCGAGCCGATACGTTCATCCTGGCGATAGGGTGTGAAGAACAGTGCGGGCAGCAGGCATGATTCGAGCAGGAGTTGGCCGATCAGGCGGCGGCGACTGGCGCCAATCGAGAGCCGCACTGCCATCTCGTTCGCTCGTGCGGCCGACCGCGCCAGGAGCAGGTTCGCGATGTTGGCGCAGGCGATCAGGAGGACGACGCCAGTGACCGCAAAGAGCAGGTTCAACGGCGTGCTCGCCTCTTCGTGCACCGAGCTTTGGCCACGCTGACCCGCTGTCAGGATGATGGGTTTGTTGCGGAAGCGCTCCATTGTGGCTTCGCTCATGCCGGTCTGCAACGGCGCTTCAACTTCGTTGACGATGGTGCGATACCGGGTGGAGATCTCCGTTTGCGCGGCGTCGATTGTCAAAATCCTTGAAGGCGCCTTCCATCTGCGTTCGCATCGTGATCGGAACAAAAATTTCGGGGTTCGAACCCAGCGTGGTGCTTGTGAACCCCTCGGGCGCAACGCCCACAATGGTCAGGGATCGGCCGTTCGCGATGATCGACCTGTTGAGAACCGAGGCATCAGCGGCAAATCGGGCCACCCAGTACGCGTGGCTCAAGACGACGACCGAAGACTCGCCCACGGCACCGTCGTCCCCAGGGCCCAGCAGCCGCCCAAGAGCGGGTGCAAGGCCCAGCGTCGGAAAGTAGCTGCCCGACACCAGCATGCCTTCGCCGTTCAGGGTCTGGCCCTCGTACGAGAGGTTGGTGCCGAAACTACGATGCGCCGCCAGGCCGGAGAAGACCCTGGCATCACGCTCGAGGTCGCGAAACATCGCGTAGCTGAATACCTCTTCGCAGCTTCCGGCCTGGCTGCACGACTGTGAGCCGGGCTTTGGACCAGGTGCAGAGAGGTTCACAAGCCTCTCGGGCGACTGCACCGGCAGCGGCCGCAGGAGCATCTGATTGAAGAGTGAGAAGATAGCGGTGTTCGCACCAATCCCAAGGGCCAGTGACACCACGGCAATCGTGGTGACAAAAGAGGCTTTGAACAACGTGCGCAAGGCGAATCTGAGGCTGGTCATTGCTTCCATGAGACGAAAAAGCATTGTCCGGAGTTGGGCCTTAATCGCTTTCGCGTTGACGTTGGGAGCAGCGGTGTGGTCCTACATGGCCGGGGGCACCGTCCGCGTTTTGATTGACGGAGCTGGCGGGCTGGGCGATTCCGGACAGGCGCTGGACGCGCTGCGGGCCTCGCTCGATCGCTGGGGGCGTCTTGCGCCGGTCATTTACGTGGCCGCGGTAGTGATTGAAGTGCTGGTGGCGCCTCTGCCGGGGACGTTACTGTACGCGCCCGCCGGCGCACTGTTCGGCGGGTTTATGGGGGGCACGTTGTCGCTCATCGGGAATACGCTGGGTGCGGCGATTGCGTGTGGAGTGGGAAGCGCGATCGGCGAGGCCGCCCTGGCGCGTCGGGTGGACGGGACGAAGGCCGCGCAGTACCGCGACGCGATTCGCGCGCGGGGTTTGTGGGTGGTGCTGCTGTTGCGCGTCAATCCCCTGACATCGTCGGATGTCGTTTCCTACATGGCCGGCGCGGTCGGCGTGCCCGTGTGGCGGGTGGTGCTGGGCACGTTCATCGGCATGGCGCCGCTCTGTTACGCGCAGGCGTACCTGGCGGAGCAGATCTTCGAAATCCTGCCAGGCGCCGTTTACGTTCTGGTGGGCGCCGGCCTGTTGTATGTGGTGGCCCTGGTGGTCTGGCTGACCCGAAAGTAAGGAAAAATGACAGTCGCGGACATCACGTTCCTCTTCAACTACACCGAATCTGCCAACGAGCAGGTCTTCGACGCCGCAGCGGCGCTCTCCCACGAGCAAACTACCCGCGCGGTGGGAGGCAGCTTCCCGTCGATTCGCGAGACTCTTTCTCATATGGCCGCGGCCGACTGGATCTGGCTCTGTCGCTGGACCGGCGAAAGCCCCAAAGGCTGGCCCACCTGGGCCAGCGGCTCGGTGAGCGAGATTCATGAGGAATGGCGGCGCATCCATGCCGCACGCAAGGAATTCATCGGCGGCCTGACCGACGCCGACCTCGACCGAGAGATCTCCTTCACCCGCATCAATGGCGACGCCGATCGAGCAAGGCTCGGCTTCCTGCTCCTGCACGTGGCCAACCACGCCACCTACCACCGCGGTCAGGTGGCCAGCCAGATTCGTATGGTCGGCGGTGTGCCGCCTTCAACAGACTTGCTGCGGTTCCGGCCCAGCGCCTGAGCCCTTTTGCGCAGCCTCAACTGCGAATAAACGTGCCGTGCTTCAGGTCTGAGATCGCCTGGCGAATCTCGTCTTGCGTGTTCATGACGATGGGGCCGTGCCAGGCGACGGGTTCGCCCAGGGGTTTGCCAGAGACGAGCAGGAAGCGAATACCCTCTGGCCCGGCTTGCACCGTCACTTCGTCACCGCGATCGAACAGCACCAGCGAGCGATTGCCCGTCAGGTCGAGCACCGGGGCTTCGTCGATCTCGCCGGTGGTGTCTGTGAGTACGCCTTGCGGCGCAGACGCATCCCGAAACGACCCGGCACCGGCAAAGACGTACGCAAACGCGTGCCGCGTGGTCTCGACCGGCAGCGTCTTGCGAACCCCCGGCGGGACCGAGACATCCAGATACACCGGGTCTGCCGCGATCCCATCCACCGGACCACGCTTCCCCCAGAACCCGCCACACACAATCTTCACCCGCGTCCCATCGTCGTCCACGACAACAGGGATGTCGGTGGCATGCACCTCCTGATAGCGGGGCGCGGTCATCTTGAGCGCGGCCGGCAGGTTGGCCCAGAGCTGGAAGCCGTGCATGCGCCCTTCCGCGTCACCGGTGGGCATCTCCTGGTGGATGATGCCGCTTCCCGAGGTCATCCACTGCACGTCGCCGGCAGTCAGCGCGCCCTCGTTGCCAAGGCTGTCGCCGTGGTGGACCGTGCCGGCCAGGACGTAGGTGATCGTCTCAATGCCGCGATGCGGGTGCCAGGGAAACCCTGCGAGATAGTCGGACGGCCGATCGGCTCTGAAATCATCGAACAGCAGGAATGGATCGAACTCCGATGTGGTGCCGAAGCCAAAGCCTCGATGCAATTTGACGCCGGCGCCTTCCATGGTGGGCTGCGCAGAAACGATGCGTGAGACGGGACGAATCGACATGGGGGCCTCTCCCCTGATTGTAAAACGCTTGTGCGCCAGGACCCCAGGACCCCGACCGATCGCAGCGCGCTGGCCGGGTCCACCTTCATCGCGCGGCGAGCAGGCAGCGCGCCTGCGACAATTGCGATGAGCAGCAGCAGCGCCGACACGCCCACGTTGCCGGTTCGCTCGGCCACCACCAGCGAGACCACGCCGGTCGCTATTTCACCGCAGGTTCCGCCAGCGACACCGCGAGCAGCACCAGTTGCTGGGCGCCTGTCTTGGCCGAATCGATGTGCGCCCATTCCTGAAGCGTGTGTCCGCCGCCGCCGCGGGATCGACCCACCGAGATTGCGGGAATCTTGAGGACGACGCCGACGTTGGCATCGGTCGAGCCGGTGGGAATGGCCTCGCGCCCCGCGGGCATGGGCACGTCAAGGAAGCGCAGCACATCAATCGCGGTCTGCACCAGCGGATGCGCCCGCTGTTCGGTGAGCTGATCGGGGCGCCCACCGGCTTCCGACTTCTGAATCCACTCCCGCACAAACGTCACGCGGTAGATCTTGCCGGCGGCTTCACACTTGGCCACGATGGCCGCGTCCAGTGTTTGAAGCATCTCGGCATCAACCGTCCGCAGGTCCACGGTGAACGTCACTTCCTGGGGGATGGCGTTCACCACGTTGCCGCCCGAGAGCATGCCGCCCACGTTGTAGATCGCGGGTATCGGATCATTGGCCGGGGGCAGGGGCACGGTGTAGATGTCGGTGATGCACTGGGCGGCGGCGCGCACCGTGTTGGGCTGGTCGCGCGAGTTCAGCGTATGCGCACCCTCGCCGGTGAACTTCATGCGCGACCAGTAGATGCCGAGCGCACCGTAGTTGACCGGGCCCAGCGCGCCATCAACGCCGACGAGCATGTCGGTAAGGCCCGGGTGTTTCTCGGCCCAGTGGTACATCCCCTTGAGGCCCACCTCCTCCTGCACGGTGAACAGGAAGATGATGTCGCCCCTGGTCACAATCTTCGCGTCGCGCAACGCCCGCATCGTCTGCAACTGGCTGGCGATCGACGCCGTGTTGTCGAAGACCCCCGGTGCGTGTAACGTGCCGTTGTCTTCGCGCCGTACCTTGAGTGGCGTGTCGAGCGGGTGCACCGTGTCCATGTGGGCGGCAAACACGACCGTGGGTCCGCCGCCGGTCCCCTTGCGCACAGCCCAGACGTTGCCCATCTCATCGGTTTCCGGTGTAAGGTCGAGCTTGCGGAGTTCCGCTTTCACGTAGTCGGCGCGCTTCTGCTCATGGCCCGATGTGCCGGGAATCTCGGTCAGCCGAATCCATTCTTCCACCTGGGCGTCAAAGTGTCGGTCGATGTACGTGAGCGCCTGTTTGACGTCGGCGCGCGCGGCGATCGCCGGTGAGAACTTCGTGGGGAAGGGCGCCTGAGCGGCCCAGATGTGGCCGGCCGAGGTCAAAAGAACGCCAAAGAGCACAAGAGGGAATATTCGGGACATCCCGCGCATTATAGAATCAGGCGCGTAAAGGACGCCTGCCGTGCCCAAGAAAATCTGCGACAACATCCTCGACGCGATCGGCCAGACACCCATGGTGCGCATCAATACCCTGACCAGGGGCGCGATTGCTGCCACGGTGCTGGCCAAGGTCGAGACATTTAACCCCGGCAACTCGATCAAGGACCGCATGGCCCTGAAGATGATCGAGGATGCCGAGCGGGACGGCCGACTCAAGTCCGGGGGGACCATCATCGAAGGTACGTCGGGCAACACGGGGATGGGCCTGGCCATCGCCGCCGTGGTCAAGGGCTACAAGTGCATTTTCACCACCACCGACAAGCAGTCCAAAGAAAAGGTGGACGCCCTCCAGGCGCTGGGCGCCGAGGTTATCGTGTGCCCGACCAACGTCGAACCCGAAGATCCGCGTTCGTACTACTCGGTGTCGTCACGGCTTGAACGGGACACGCCGAATTCATGGAAGGCGAACCAGTACGACAATCTGTCGAACTCGCAGGCCCACTATGAACAGACTGGCCCCGAGATCTGGGACCAGACCGACGGTCGCATCACCCACCTGGTCTCGGGCGTTGGTACCGGCGGCACGATCTGCGGCGCCGGCCGGTTTCTCAAGGAAAAGAACCCGAAGATTCAGGTGCTGGGCATCGACACCTACGGCTCGGTGTTCAAGAAGTACAAAGAAACCGGCATCTTCGACAAAAACGAGATTTATCCGTACGTCACCGAAGGGATCGGCGAAGACTTCCTGCCGCAGAACGTGGACTTCTCGATCATCGACCACTTCGAGAAAGTGACTGACAAGGACGCGGCCGTGATGACGCGCCGGATTTCACGCGAGGAAGGCATCTTCGCGGGCAACTCCGCCGGGTCGGCGATGGCGGGCCTGCTGCAGATGAAGGCGCGCTTCAAGGCCGGCGATGTCGTGGTCGTCATCTTTCACGACCACGGCACACGGTACCTCGGCAAGATGTTCAACAACGACTGGATGCGCAAGATGGGCTACCTCGACAAGTCGGGGCTGACCGGGCGTGATCTGGTAACAGCGAAAAAGACCGTGCCGATGTTGTCCATCGACACCACCGACACCGTGGCCCACGCGGTGCACGTGATGACCGAACACGATTTTTCGCAGATCCCGGTCATGCAGGCGGGACGCCTGGTCGGTTCCATCAATGAAGGCCGGTTGTACGGCGCGCTGGTCAAAGACCCAGCCATTCGCACCCAGCCTGTGTCGTCGATCATGCAGTCGGCGTTTCCATTCGCCGACATCTCCACTGGTATCGATGCGCTGGCGTCGATGCTGACGGCCGACAATCCCGCGGTTCTGGTTCGCGACTTCAAGAGTGACGAGACCTACGTCATCACCCGCTCCGACATCGTGAGAGCGCTGGCCTGAAGGAATTCACACAAGGCGTGAAGGTCGTGACGGAACGGTGGTTCTTTAAGGGGCTACACGAGCCTTCCACTCCTTCATGCCTCGTGTGAACCTGGAGAATGAACCTGGAGTGACAATGCGAAAACGACTCGTGAGCGGCGTGGTGACGACGATGTGTGTTGTGGTGTTCGCTGCTTCGTG
This sequence comes from uncultured Solibacteraceae bacterium, assembly GCA_964489685.1. GTDB lineage: Bacteria > Acidobacteriota > Vicinamibacteria > Vicinamibacterales > SCN-69-37 > SYFT01. The sequence goes on from CAZAZR010000108.1 coordinate 12,086, forward strand.
TGGTGGGCCCGCGTCGGGTTCGCCGTCGCAAGCGATGTACGACCAGTTCGACCGCGACTGGCAGTACTGGATGGCCCAGCACCCGGAGGTCGCCGTGAGCCTTGGCGTTCCTGGCGGCGAGGGGCGATGGACCGACTACTCCGCAGACGCCATCGCGTCGCGCGCCACCTACGTGCGTGAGAGCCTCGAACGGCTCAAGTTCGTGGACCGGTCCACGCTCGGCGAGGCCGACCAGCTCAATTACGACTTGTACCGGCAGATGCTGGAAACGGCCGTGGAGGGGCTGGACCTTCAGAACGACGCGATTCCCATCAGAGGTGTGACCGCCCGCAACCTGATGATGCCCATGAACCAGATGGAGGGCATGCAGCAGGACATTCCCCGGACGATCGCGCTGATGCCCGCCCAGACGGCCGGGGACCTCTCGAATATCGTGGCTCGCCTGCGGGCCATTCCCGCAGTTGTCGACCAGACCATCGCATTGATGCGGGAAGGCCTGGTGGAAAAAATGACGCCGCCCCGGGTTGCGTTGCGCGATTTGCCTGGCCAGGTACTGGCGCAGGTGGTGGACGAGCCGCTCAGCAGCCCGATGCTCTCGGCGTTTGTGACCCGTCCGACGGGCGTGCCTGAATCCGAATGGTCCGGACTGGTGGAACAGGCCATCTCCGCGTATCGACAGCAGGTGGCCGTGGCGTTCCGTCGGTTACACGCATTTCTGGTGGACGACTATCTGCCGGCATGCCGGGAATCGATTGGCGCCAACGCCCTGCCGAAAGGCGATGCGCTCTATCAATACAACGCGAAGTGGCACACCACGACGGTGAAAACGCCGAAGGAGATTCACGAGGTCGGACTGGCCGAGGTGGCGCGCATCCGGGCCGAGATGGAGAAAGTTATCGCGCAGGCCGGCTACGCGAATCGCTTTGACGACTTCGTGCGTTTCCTGCGTACCGACCGGCGCTTCTACTACACGGATGCCAACGCGCTGGTCAGCGGCTACCGCGACGTGGCGAAGCGCGCGGATCCCGAACTGGCGAAGCTGTTCGGGCGGCTCCCCGGCACGCCCTACGGCGTGACCCGCGTGCCGGATGCCGTGGCCCCGTCGCAGACCACGGCCTACTACGAGCCCGGGTCACTGGTCGCGGGCCGGCCGGGCTACATGTTCGCGAACACGTACAAACTCGACGCGAGGCCGAAGTACGAGATGGAAGCGCTGACACTGCACGAGGCCGTGCCCGGTCACCACCTGCAGATTGCGATCGCGCAGGAACTGACCGGCCTTCCGGAGTTCCGCAAACACTCGAGTTACACCGCGTACGTCGAAGGCTGGGCGCTTTATGCCGAGCGGCTTGGTGAACCAATGGGCTTCTACAAGGACCCGTATTCGAAGTTCGGCCAACTGACGTACGAGATGTGGCGCGCGGTCCGACTGGTCGTTGATACGGGCCTGCACACCATGGGCTGGACACGGCAACAGGCCATCGATTTCTTCCTCAGGAACACGGCCAAGACCCAACAGGACATCTCAGTCGAAGTCGATCGGTACATCGTCTGGCCCGGTCAGGCGCTGGGCTACAAGATGGGGGAGATCAAGCTGCGTGAACTCCGGACGATGGCCGAGGCGCAGCTCGGCCCGGCCTTCGACATCCGCGCCTTCCACGACGAAATCCTCGCCTCGGGCGCGGTACCCCTCGACGTGGTTGAGGCACGGGTCAAGGCCTGGGTCGGCCGCGCGACGATCCGCTGAGCCTAGGCTTGGAATGGCGTAGCCAAGATGGCGTGATTGGCGTTCGGTCGCACCGTGCGTCTGTCTATGTTCAGCTCGTGATCAGGTATGTCAACTCCATCAGCGACGCTTTTCTGTCGGTTCGGCAAATGCCCGGAGGCATAATCCTTCCCGGGGAGAATCGACGGTACCGTGAGGAGCCGACTGTCATTGAGGATCTGCATTTCGTTCCGGAACGTAAAGCCTCGCTTGGCTGGGCCTGGCAGGATGAGCAACGCGTGTGGGGCTCCGTGGAGCTCGCCCAACATGTGATGAACCGACTCCTGCGGCGATTGCTCTCGACGTGACGGGCGGCCCAACACGCCGTGCAGCCGACGGCGGCGCGTGCAATGATGATGGCGCCGCCGCGGCTGATGCCGCACGTTCGGCAGACTCCAATTGGACCGAGATGAGTTGAATTTCATGAAGCCCAAGGC
>CAZAZR010000109.1:0-13984 GCA_964489685.1 uncultured Solibacteraceae bacterium
ATGAACCACATTTTCTCGGGCTGGGCGCCCTGGTCGGGGCCCATCGCCTCGCGCCCCACCGGCGCCCTCCTCTCCGATCGCGCGGGCGTGGTCACGGCCTACGCCATCGCCAACATGCAGGACCGCGGCGAGATGTTCGTGTCACCAGGCACGGTCGTCTACGAAGGCATGATCGTCGGCGAGAACTCACGCAACAACGACCTCGACGTCAACATCGTCCGCGAAAAGAAGATGTCGAACATGCGGGCGTCGGGTGCTGACGAAGCCATCCGCCTCATTCCGCCCAAGGTACACAGCCTCGAGCAGGCGATTGAGTTCATCAATGACGATGAGCTGGTGGAAGTGACGCCGCACAACCTGCGGATGCGCAAGCGCGTGCTGGCCGCGAACATGCGGCCGCGCCGCGAGTCGTAGAGCGTCAGTCACGCATGCGCGCGGCCAACTGGTCGCAGAACGTCAGCAGGTCGTCACGTTCGGCTATCGCTGCCAGCATGATCCGCGCCGCGACCGGTGGACCCGAACACGAGGCCGAACGCAATTCGTGGATCGGCGTCGAGCACCCGGCCGAGGTCCGCAACTCGCAAGGGAGTCATTCGGCCATTCTACGGCACGCACTCGTTCGGGGCCCAGCCGAAGTCTGCGTCTGGCGCCAGCCCCGTCGGCGTATGCTTCATGGAGGTTCCGCGTACGCCTGAGGTTCCCGATGAGACTGCTGCTGACGATCTGCTGCCTGGCCCTTTCCGGTCTGCCGGCATTTGGACAGGACGCCACACCCAAGACGCTCGATCGCAACGCCCAACGGATCGTCAACGACGCAACCAGGGATCTGAAGGACAAGGACGGCGCCAAGCGGGTGGCGGCGCTTGACAACCTCGCGTCCTGGGGCGGCGTCGTCACCGCGCCGCTCGTGATTGGCGCGCTCAAGGACGCCGACCCGCGCGTGCGCGCGGCGGCGGCCGACGCGCTCTGGAACGCCGACATGAAGACGGAAGTGGCCCGACCCGCGCTGGTCGCAGCGCTGTCCGATCCGTCGCCGGATGTGGCGGGACTTGCCGCCGGCGCGCTGGGCCTCTACAAGGTGCCGCTGCGCACGCGACAGGACGCCTTTCAGAGAGCGCTCCGCGGGGCCACGCAACTGCGCGTGCGCTTCATGGCCGCTCGCGCTCTGGTGGGCGTGGCGCCGGGCGCCGATCTCGTTGCGCCGATGACGGCCTACCTGGCAGCGCAGGAAACCGCACGGATGAGCACGGGCCGCGATTCGGCGCGCGAAGCCCTCGAAGCCCTCGCAGCAACGGGCGACACTGCGGCGACTGCCGGGATCGCCCAGGCCGTGTCATCGGTGAAATGGGGCGGAGACGTGTTGCTGAACGTCCTCGTCGGGGCGAAGACGAAGCCGACCGGATGGACCGACCTGCTCGTGCGCGAGTCGGCCAGCCGATCGGCCGATGTCCGCCGGGTGGCCATGCACGGCCTGCGCGCGCAGGTCGGTGAGGCCGATCTGGCGAAGTGGACACCCATCGCAGGTCGACTGGCTGCCTCAGACCCCGATCCTGGCGTGCGCATGGCGGCCTTCTCTGCGTTGGAGTTGGGCGCTGCGGGCGGTGGGCACGCCCAGGCCCCCGTGGCACTGACCGCCGCGCGCATGGACAAAGACGCCGACGTTCGGCAGGCCGCCTTTCAAGCCCTGGCGACCATCGTCAACCGCTCGGGTACCGCGCCGCAGTTGGTGAAGGCATCGATGGCCCGGACGGCGTTGCCGGAGATCTCGCGCGCGATTGTTTCCGATCCCGATGCAGACGTGCGTGCCTCTGCGCTCGGCGCGCTCGACGCGCTCGCGCTGCCGTCGGCTGAGGCCGCGACGCTCCTGGCCGGTATCGCCAAGTCGTCCGCAGACGACGCGATCCGCACGCGCGCGCTTGCCTTGCTGCGCAATCGTGGTCCCGAGGCCAGGAATGTGCAGGCGGATGTGCAGGCGCTCACGAGCGACAGCAGCGAGACCGTCCGCGAGATGGCCAGAACCGCGCTCGAACGCATGGGGCCATCCGGCCCGGCGCCGCGGACTGGCACGGCCACACCCGTCAGTCCCGACGCCGAGGCGCGAGCCCTGGCGCTGCTGCGCGCGCGAAAGATCGAGTTCGATGAGGATCAGTTCTACAAGGCGATCAGCGATACCGACGTCGCCCTGGTCCAGGCCTTCCTCGACGCCGGGATGTCCGCGTCGCGTCGCTTCACGATCTCGCGCAAGGAGGCGCCCATTGCGGTCGCGCTCTCGTCGAGCGGTTGCAGCCCCACGACCAGACCGACGGCGCCGGCCACGTTGGCCGTGGTTCGCCTGCTCATCGCCCGCGGCGCCACCGCCTCGTTTGGTGATGAGAACACACACACGCCATTGATGGAAGGCGCGATGAACGGTTGCGACGCGGTCGTGATGGCCGCGCTGATCAAGGCCGGCGCGGACGTGAACGCCAAAGGTCAGTCAGGCCTGACGGCCTTCGAGCTGGGTCTCTGGTCCGGCCACGACGGCCTGGACGCCATCATCGCCGCCGGCTACCGGCTGACGGCCGAAAACGCCAAGGTGTACCAGGACGCCTACAAGGCCAACCCGGCCTCACTGGCCATGATCCGAAAAGCCACTCGAAGGTAGATCGACCTGTCTGCACGAGACCGTGAGCCCGAGGTGATACTTCAGTGAGATCAGCGTTGCGTTCACGATCCCCGGCCGGTCAGTCCGAGCCGTCGCCGCGCGTCACGTCCACATACCGGTACTCGTGGTCGCGGCTGACGTGGACCTGCCAGGGTCGGCAGCACACTTCGCAATCCTGCACCAGCGTGCCCATGACGTCTGGCTCCAGATAAATCTCAACCTGCTCGCCGCAATACGGACACGTCACCGTGAACTCGGTCACGTCGTTGTCACCAGTCAGAGCCATCAGGCACGCCCCTCCGCCAGCGCCAGGCAGGCCCAGCCGGCCAGAAAGCACAGACCGCCCAACGGCGTCACGATGCCAACGGCGGTCGTGCCAGTGATCGACAGGACGTACAGGCTTCCCGAGAAGAGCACGATGCCGACGGTGAAGCACCAGCCGGCGGCTGTGGTGAGCCGCGCCGGCCGCCGGCCGATGAGTACACCGACGAGCACCAACGCGAGCGCGTGCAGCAATTGATAGTGCGCGCCTGTCTCGAACGCCGCGAGGTGGTCGGCGGGCAGCCGCGCCCGCAACGCATGTGCCCCAAACGCACCGAGGGCCACACCGACGAAGGCGGCTACAGCACCCAACCGGATGAACAGACGATCCATGGAGCGATTTTACCCTTCATGAGATCCCCGAAACGTCGCAGCGTCACCGGCAAGTTGTGAGCCGCAGCGTGCTGCCTGGCGGCCGCTGACAAGGACGCATACAGCGATGGGTCGTCCAGCGCACGGATGCCGTCAATCCACCGCGCCAGGTCGTCGGCCGGGTCAATCAGGATGCCGCCGTCGCCAACCGACTCGGGGAGGCCGCCCCGGGCGCTGGCGATCGTGGGAATGCCGCAGGCCCCCGCTTCAATCGGAAGGCGGCCGAACGGTTCTTCCCAGAGGCTCGGCATCAACAGGATGCGCGTCCGGTCGAAGACCCCGGCCATGTCCGTCGACCAGTCCAGACACGTCACGTTTGTGAGCCGGGCCGCGTGCGACATCAGTTGTGGGGACGGACGCGCACCGGGCCTCGGTATCAATGAAGGGCGTGACCACGTGATTTGAGATGCCGGCACGGGTCAGCAACGCACCCTGGAGAAAACGGGAGTTGCTCACCACAAGGTCCGCACGTTCGATCAGTGCCCGGCTTCGCCGGAGGCGTGCGGCCCGGAATGGCCGGCGGGCGTCCGGCGCCAGCCCAGCGCATGGTCATGACACCGGATGCGGTTGTCGATCAGATAGTCGCGCTCGGCCTGCCCCACGCAGACCGCCTCAACCTCGTGGGTACCCGCGAGCCGCCCGAGCAACGTCCGCGCCGAGAGTTCCCCGCCGCCCGCGCCACACCACGCGCGCCGAGTTCATGGCGAAGGGCGGGCTCCTTCAGCAGCCGTGTGATCGTGTGCGTGATCGAGGTCCGATCCTCCGGGTCGAACAACAGTCCGACGTCCCCCACCAATGCCGGCAATGAGCCCCGGTTGCTCACGGCAACCGGCCGGCCGCTGGCCATCGCTTCTACAACCGGCAGCCCGAACCCCTCGTCGAACGACGGCAGCACCAGGAGGCTCGCCGCATTGTAGAACGCCGCCAGCTCGTCGTCGCTGACGAACCCCGTGAAGGTCACTCGTCCGGTCAGGCCGAGGTCGGTGCGCAACTCCGCGATCTCGTTGTAGCAGCCAAGCGCGCTGTCTGTCTCGTGGTCCCCAACCATCACAAGATGCCAGGCGGCGGGGTCTCCGGGACTCACCTCGGCCATGGCCCTCACGAGCCCGCTTGCAGCCTCAACGCGCCAGCCGCCCACTGTTCGCCGTGAGCCAGGTGGCGTAGTCGGCTTCACCGATCGCGCCCGCAGCCAGACCCAGCGTCTGGACGACGGCATCGGCTTGCCCGGCCTCGAGCCGCCAGCCATTCAGTTGGAGAAACAGCGCGGCTACGGCGAAGCCGATGCGCTTGTTGGCGTAACTTCCCGCGAGCGCAAAGACGGTGGGCGTCTCATACGCGCACAGGTTCTTCGGCCGCGCGAGCGCGGAGTCGAAGAGTCCGACATCCCGAAGACCCGCAGCTCCACCGTACAGCGCGAGCAACTGCTCGTGTGCCGCCAGCACCGTCTCGCGAAGCACCCAGACGGGCGCCTTCATTTTGCAAGTTCGCGGAGTGTGTCGCGATAACGGCGGAGCACGTCTTTCGCGACCTCAAGTTGCTCAAGCACCACGGGATTGGCCGGCGTCAGGCGGAGACTGCCGTCGCCCGAGTCGGTGACGCACAGCGTGTCGCCTTCACCCACATTCAGGTGCGCCAGTGCTTCTTTGGGCAGCACCACGCCAACCGAATTGCCGACCTTCCGGAGTTTCAGTTCCAGAACCATGGACCCCAATGTAGTCACGAAAGTTATAACGCGCAAGCGGGTGGCGCGCAGCCACGCCGCTCGGCATCGCGGTCGCGCAACGCGTCAGCGCCGGCCGAGTTGGCTGGCCCAGTTCAGGACCACGTGAATTTCGGTGAGGCCGGCCTCGGGCGTGCCCTGCTGCACGCGCAGGAAGCGGCGGTTGTCGAGCGACAGATCGTACGGCGTGTTGCTGTTCGCCGAGGTCTTGAAGCGGCCTGCAAAGAGGATGAGCGGCAGCTTCGGAAAGAACCCGCCGGTCGTCGAGTATTCCGCCACCATGACTTTGTCGTCGAGCGAATCGAAGTACAGCTCCCGGCCGACTTTGGACCAGCGCGGCCAGGCGCCCCCGGAGGTCGACACCTGTGTGTGCGGTCCTGGCCCAGGGAAGGGCTTCACCCACACCTCGAGTCGCCCTGAAACGGTCGACTGGAACGCGAGCCACTGACCGTCCGGTGAGACGACCCCGTTCAGCGATTGATTCCCTGCGGCCAGGATCACCTGCGGATTCTTGTCCTTGGCACCGGGACCGAGCGGCAACTTCCACGTCGACGTGCCCTCGCGGCTGCTCTCATTAAAGACCAGCCACTCGCCATCGGGAGACACCGATGCTGCCGACTGGACCACATCAGCCTTGTCGGTCAGCCGCACCTCCTCGCCGGTGCTGTCGGCGGCTTTCGAGTAGAGGTTTCGGAAACCCAGGCGGGTGCCTCGGTAGATGATGCGCTTGCCGTCGACTGTCCAGATAGGCGCCTGGCTGCTGCCGCTCGTCACAAAGGGCGACAGGGTTTGTCGCGCGAGGTCGAGGATCCAGAGGGTCATCGTGCCTTCGAACACCTGCACGACCGCTTGGGTTCCGTCTGGCGAGATGACGACGCTTTCATATTCACGCTCAGGCAACCTCAACGCCTCGATCCTGCCGGCGTGGTCCACCCAGACGATGCGGTTCGCTGTGCGGGTTGGGCCGCCGGCCAGGTACACCAGCGTCCCGTTGTCAGACACGCTGTACGCCGCCGCGGTTTCGTTTTCCAATCGCGGCAGTTCCGGCATGGCGATCGGCGCCGCGCCGGCGAGTGTCCCTTGTGACGGTGTCCACGGCACCGCGAAGAGGGTGTCGCGATTGCCATACAGCAGGTGCCCGGTCTGCGCGAACCGCGGCGTGGCTCCCTGAATCAGCGTGTCGCGCTCGCCCGTGTCCAGTGACTGCGACACCACGAGTCGTTCATCCTGGCCCGGTCCTGTCAGCGCCGAGAACAGCAGGGTCCGCTGTCCCGGAATGACGTGCGGCCAGCGATAGCTCGTTTCGCCACGAGTCCGGTCGGGAGTGGCGAATGCGGTCGCGGTTCCGCCAGCCGCGGACACTCGCCAGATGCCACCGGAGTTCCATGGCGCGAAGTAGATGGTGTCGTCGGTGTCCCAGGTGCCTCCGCGAGACTCCGCAGCGTCGGTGACGATCTGCAACGCCGCGCCACCGATCGCGATCTTCTTCAATTTTCCCTGTGCGAAGAAGCCAATCCACCGGCCATCCGGAGAAAAGAACGGATTCCTGGCGCCATCGGTGCCATCGAGCACCTTCAACGCAGTCTCGGACAGCGACCGCAGGTACAGTCGCGACACGCCATTCCTGAGGGCGGCGTACACCACCGTTGAGCCGTCGGGCGACACCGCCATGGGCAGCATGTTCGGGGAGTTGAGTTGGTCACCTTCTGGCAGCGTGATGCTCAGGCGGGTCATTGCGCCAGTGGACGCCGCGGTGGATCGAGGCGCCCCGAACTGCATGACACCTGCCGTAGCCAACACCGCCACCGCGACCAGGCCGGCCGCCACCGGCCATCCGATCGTCCGCGTCCGCGCGACGGGCTGTGCGACCGTCGGCGCGCCCGACATTGTCGATCCCCCGGACGGCCGATCACTGAGCAGGAAGCGCACCACCGACATGTCAGACAACCGGTCGGCGCGATTTTTGACGAGACATCGCTCCACCAGTTCGCGCAGGTTCGGCGGAGCGCTCGACGGAAACATCGTCCAGTCCGGTTCGCCGCGCACGATAGCCGCAAGCACCTCGGTGAGGTCCTCACCGTCGAACGCGCGCCTCCCGGTCAGCATTTCGAACAGGACACAGCCGAAGGACCACACGTCGCTGCGTTTGTCTGCGGCGCGGCCTTTCGCCTGTTCCGGACTCATGTAGCCCGCTGTCCCGAGAATGATCCCCGCCTGCGTCGCCGCCATCGTCATCGTCGGGGAATTGGCGCTGCCGGAGGCGGCCTCCGATTCGAGGGCCTTGCCCAGGCCGAAGTCCAGGACCTTGATCGTGCCATCGGCGGTGACCATGACGTTGCCCGGCTTGAGGTCGCGATGAATGATGCCGCGCTCGTGGGCTGCCGCCAGCGCGTCGGCCATCTGACGCGCAAGGGTTGTGGCCTCCGTCACGGCCAGCGGGCCGCCTTTCAGTACTTCGGCGAGCGTGCGCCCGTCGACGAACTCGAGCACCAGATACTTCGATCCCTCCACCTCCTCAAGGCCGTGAATGGCCGCGATGTTCGGGTGGTTGAGCGACGCCAGCAACTGCGCCTCGCGCTCGAATCTGACCACGCGCTCCGGATGCTGGGCAAACAGGGCATGCATGGCCTTGATCGCGACCGTCCGGTGCAGGCGCGTGTCTGTGGCACGGAACACTTCGCCCATCCCGCCTTCGCCAAGCGGCGCGACGATCTCGTAGGAACCAAGCCGGGTGCCGGCAGAAAGGGACATCAGGTGCGGAAGATTCTATCTCCTCGGGCCCAGGGCCTCATCAGCGCCAGCTCATTTCCTGGTGAACGTGGCTCGCATGAACACCCAGGCCTCCGGATCGAGCTCGACGCTCAAGGGCTCGACGTCGCTCGGCAACGAGATGGTCTGCCGCTGTTGCGTGACCTGCACCGTCTGTGACGTGCGGCTGATCTGGGGCGGCATCGGCGCACCGCCCGCCCGGCCCGCAGCGGCCGGCGCCGTCGTCATCACTCGCACCTCGATCGGCATCCGGTAGAGTCCCGTCGTCTGTGTCTGCTCCAGGGTGATCTGCACCTGCTTCGCTGCGGCATCGTAGGTCCACGTGCCAGTCACCTGGAGCGCGCCGCCGCGATTCAGGAGTTGGGTGAAGAGCCATGTCAGATCGCGGCCATCAGCCGGACACCGATCGCCAGCCTCCCGGCACGCGTCCTCCATCGTCCGCCGGAAGTCCGCGGTCGTCGCTGTTGCGTCGCGGTACTTCGCGTAATACGCGCGAATGCCCTCCCAGAAGGTCTGCGTGCCGACGACGCCGCGGATGTTCTGGAGAACTTGAGCGCCGCCCTGGTAGACCTGTGCGCCGTTGGCGATCACGCGGCTGATGTCCGCGAGGCTGTCATGCACGATCGTCGATCCCGGGTTGGCGATGGCGTAGTTCAACGCGGTGGTCTTGCTGCGGCGCACGCCCTCGACGAACGCGTCGCGGCCATCGGCGAACTCCGAGTACAGGAGCGCAAAGTACGTGGCAAATCCTTCGCTCAGCCACACATCGTCCCAGTCCGACTCGGTCACGGAATCGCCCCAGTATTGATGCGCCATCTCGTGCGCGATGAGCTGCCGGCCGGCCCCGGTGGCGCCGTAGCCGTAGAAGATGCTGGAGGCAAGCTCCATGCCTCCGCCGACGCCGTTGGCCTGCACCTGGGCGAGTTTCTCGTACGGGTATGGCCCGATGCGGTCGGTGAAGAACTCGAGCACGGGTTCGGTGTGCGCGGCGAACGCGCCAAGGCCGGCGTCACGCTCCTGCGGGAAGACCCACGACGAGAGCGGGATACCGCGATAGCTGCCGAAGTGCGTGACCGAAAACGGCGCCACCGCCAGCGACATGAGCCACGTGCTGATGGGGACACCCTCTGTCCAGACCGTTCGCCTGAGATCACCGGGAAGATCCGTCTCTTCATTGAGGACGCCGTTTGAGACGACCTGGTACTTCCGCGGTGCGGTGACCGACGTCGTGTGCGTCGCCTTCATGGACGGATGGTCGACGACCGCGCGGAAATTGCGCGCCTTGTTCGGCCAGGGATTGCTGACCCAGCCACGGTCGCCGTGCCGGTTATTGGCGATGAGGATGCCGGTGGCGGGCACGCCGTGGAAATCGACGACGAACGAGAACGTGTCTCCCGTCGAGAAGTTGCGCGGCATCGTCACGCGCAGCCGATCGTTTTCATGCTGCCAGGTGAGCGCCTGTCCTGCAGCCACGACCGACGTTACCGTCATGCCCTTGCCGCCGACTGGTGCCGACGCCGCGCCGCCGCGGCCGCCGCCTGCAGGCTCCGCGCAGGGATCGGCGAACCCGTTGGCCATCTGCGCCGGCCGTGGTTGTGCGGTGAATGTGCACAGATCGAGATCGACGGCGTGCACGCCCGCCTGGACGAACGTCATGTCCACGCCCTGCGTCACGACGAGTTCGTTGTTCTGGTCGCTGAGCGTGTAGTCGAAGGAGTAGTTCGTGATCTTGATGCCGGGCTGGCGCGGATAGGTGTCGGCGCGGGTCGGAACGGGCGTGGTGACGAACACACCCACAAGCACAAAGGCTGCAGCCGTCAGGGTCACGTGTCGGTTTCTCATGAGTGCTCCTATGAGCACCTATATTAAGACCGCCGCCGTCTCAGGTGCGGGATGAGCCATCCACGGCCGTCTGCGCAACGGGTGAGGCGTGGGGCGGCTCCCTTCGGTGTAGACTCTCGGCCGGAGGATTGACCCATGACTCGAGTGCGCTGTTTCGTCTTGACGCTGTGTTTTGGCCTGATGGCGGTGGCGGGGTTCGTCGAACTTTCGGCCGGCCAGGGTCCGGATCGCACCATCTACGTGTCGGTCATGGATGCGAACGGCGCCCCCGTCAGCGACATGAAACACGAGGAGTTCAGCGTCAAAGAAGAGGGCACGGCGCGCCCGATCACCAAGGTCGAGCGCGCGTCCGAGCCGATTCACTACGTCATCATGGTCGACACCACACCGGCCATGAGCGGCGCGGTCAACGACATCCGGGACGCCGTGAAGGCCTTCAGCACGCTCTTGCTCAGCGCCGATCCAAAGACGCAGTTTTCGTTGGTGGAATTCGGCGGCGCCGCCATGACCGTCACGGACTTCACCTCGGAGCAGGCCACGATCGATGCCGGACTGGGCAAGCTGATGCCCAAGCCGAGCGAATCCGTGCTGAACGAGGCACTGGTGGACGTCGCCAAGCGCCTTGCCGCGCTGCCGCCTGCAACCCGAAAGGTCATCATCAGCATCAACATGGAACCGACCAAAGACGCCACGAACGTCATGGCGCGCCTGGTGGCGGAAGAAGTGCGCAAGTCGGGCGCGATCGTCTGGTCGGTGGCGCTGCAGGACGGGACGCGGCGCGATTCCAATCGGGAGAATCTGCTCAAGGGTCTGGCGGCCAACACCGGAGGCCGATGGCTCGTCCTGCAGGGGCTCGCGCGGACGAACCTCGGAAACGTGCTGCGAAGCATCGCGGCCAACTCGTTTTCGCAGTACGCGGTGACCTACACTCCTGGCGACCCGGCAAAGGCGTCGAAAATCACTGAAGTGACGGCGACTCGCCAGGGTGTGCTGGTGCTGTCGATGAAGTGGAGCCGATAGGCGCCACGCGCTCCATGATGCGGATCCTTCGTGGCCTCGGCTGGTGCCTGGTAGTCCTCGATCTGGTCGCGGCCGCTGCGCTCTTTCTTTCCCCCGATGTCGGCGATGCGGCGACACGCGGGCTGGGGCAGGGCTTTGGTGCGCTCCTCGGCGCCATCGCCCTTGCCGCGGCGGCACTCCTGCTTTGGGGCGCGCGCGGCGAGGGTCGGCTCCTCGCCGTCGTCCTCGGCACCGCCGTGGCAGCGGCACCTGTGGCGATGACCGTGGCGCTGACCGTGCCGCGGCACGGGCTCGGGCTCATTTTTCCGGCATGGCATCAATCCGCGCGCGCGACCGAGCCGAGCCCGCAATACGCCTACCCTGACGCCGCAGGCCGCGAGGCGGCGCTGGCGCTGGTCCTCAACGACTATGAGCGGCTCGCTGCACTCCTGCGCTCCACCCCCGCTCCCGACCTGTTGGCGCGTGACGAACGTGGCGAGTCATTGCTCGGACTCGCCACGCGCACAGCCATCATGGATGGAGGAACGCTGCGCGATCTTGAGGGACTGCGCGCCCTGCTGGCCGCCGGGGCGGGCCCACGTGGCGAGGACCTGGGGCGCGGCGAGACGCTCATCGAGGCCGTTGCCGGCGCCCGGGGCGAGCGCGCCGGGATTGTGCTTGAGATGCTGATTGACGCCGGTCTCAGCCCCGACGCGCCGATGACAGACGGGCGTCCTGCGCTGTTCCACCCGCGCCTGGCACCGGAGGCCGCGCGCGTGCTGCTGGCGCGCGGTGTGAAGCGCGATGTACCGGACGCGCGCGGGGGCGCGGACGACTGGTCACCGGTCACCTACCAGGCCGATTTGCGTCAGTGGGCCACTGCGCTCGTCCTGCTGGAGGGAGGCGTGCCGCGCGACCATGGCACCCCACCGGGCTCCATGCTGGCGCGCGTGATCCGGAACGGCGAGGCGCAGATCACGGACGACGAGCGCGCCGACACGGCCTTTCACGCATTCATGGCGCCAGTCAGGCGCTGACCCGCTCTGCGCTCGCGTGGAGGTCTCGGCCTTGAGACCCAGCCCGAGTGCCACCGCTACGGTCTTTTCGATCGCCCGGTCGGCTCCACATTCTCCGCGGCCCTGCCGCGAGCCACCAGATCGAGCTTCGCTCGCAGCTCCGGATGCCTGGCCACGAACGGATCGAACTGGGCTGTGTTGAGCGTGAAGAGCTGGGTGTAGTCGATCGCGGTCACGTCGGCCGACCGTGGCTCGCCGGTGAGCATCGCCATCTCACCGAAGAAGTCGCCCGGCCCCAGCCGGATCTTCCGGCCGCGCACGCCGACTTCGACCATCCCGGACGATATGAAGAAGACGTCGTCTGCCGGATCGCCCTTGCGAATGATGCGGTCGCCCGGGCGTGCCGCACGCGGAGTGAACAGCGAGAGCAACTCGGCGCGCTTGCGGTAGTCGAGATCCGCGAAGACCGACCAGCGGCTGATGAGCTCGTCGCCGTGCACGGCCGGCGGCCCGCCCTTGCGATTGGCGTCGAGCAACGACTGGAGCCGGGCCAGGCGAAGGTCCTGTGACCCTTCGAAGCGCACCAGAATTGATCGCCACCGGCGCATCCATGTCAGCATCGGCTTCGCCACCGCAAAGGCCAGCGGATTGAGCGACAGCGAGAGCAGGGCTCCGGCGAGGATCAAGTCTCGTCCTTCGGCGGGCATCATGCCCAGCGAGATGCCGAGCGTGGCGAGGATGAATGAGAACTCCCCGATCTGCGCGAGACTCGCCGAGATCGTCAGCGCCGTGCTGATGGGATACCCGAGAAGCTGCACGATGAGAAACGCGGCAATCGATTTCCCCACCAGAATGACCGCCAGCACCGCCAGCACCGCCAGCGGCTCGCGGATCAGCACGGACGGGTCGAACAACATGCCGACTGACACGAAGAACACCACCGAGAACGCATGCTGCAGCGGCAGCGAGTCCTCCGCCGCGCGGTGACTGAACTCGGAGTTGCTGAGCACCACGCCCGCGCAGAACGCGCCGAGCGCGAACGACACGCCAAAAAACGTCGCGGCCCCGTACGCGATGCCCAGCGAAATGGCCAGCACCGCAAGCGTGAACAGCTCGTGCGACCCCGTCCGCGCGGCCTGCTGCAACATCCAGGGTACGGCGCGGGGACCAGCCCAGGCGACGATCGCGAGGAACAGCGCGACTTTGCCAACCGTGATCGCGACGAGCAGCCACAGGTTGCCGGTCGCGGCCGCGTGGCCACCGACCGCGGGCTGCGCCCCGGTCAGCTCGGCAAGCGCCGGTAACAACACGAGCGTGAGCACCATCGCCAGGTCTTCGACCACCAGCCACGCGATGGCAATTCGGCCGTTGGCGCCTTCGATCAAGCGCCGCTCTTCCAGCGCGCGCAGCACAACGACGGTACTAGCCACCGACAGCGCAAGCCCGAGGACGAGCCCGGCCCCCAGCGTCCAGCCCCACAGCGTCGTCAGACCGACGACCATCGCGGTGGCGACCAGGATTTGCCCGACCGCGCCGGGCACGGCAACCCCTTTGACGGCCATCAGGTCGGCCGTTGAGAAGTGCAGACCGACGCCGAACATCAGCAGGATGACGCCGACCTCCGCCAGTTGTCCGGCGATGACCGGATCGCCGGAGAACCCTGGCGTATAGGGACCAATCGCGATGCCGGCCAGGAGGTAGCCGACCATCGGCGGCAACTTGAGCTTGGACGCGCCAAAGCCAAAGATAAACGCGGCGACGAAGGCGAGCGCGAGCGTGAGGAGGAGTGTGGTCTGGTGTTCCATGCGACGCAGGGCAGAGTACCGCAGGTACGTCTGCTTCTTGCGTCGATCAGGCGATCCAGGCGATCCAGGCGATCAACGCCGCCCTGGAACCTTCGCGTGAAGGTCGGACGCCGATGACGTCGGGGGGCGGTGAGAATCTATCGCCGACCGCGGTAGAACAGCCCTCCTCCACCGAAGATCAGGATCAGCACGATTATGACGACGATAGTGTTTGTGTCCATGGACACCAGCATGTCGAACTGCGAGCCGTGCGGCTGTCACTTTCTGCACATCTGACGGCACGATGCCGGACGGTCTCGGAAGGTCGTTTTGCGGTGAGTCGCGGCCAGGGCCGACGCCGATGTCACGCAGGCGGATCTTCGGGCGGTCGGATTTCACCATGAAGGTCCATGAAGATCCATGAAGGGGTGAGGGGGTGGGCGCCGCCGCCGGCGGCGGCGTGAGAAGCGGATACCCTCGAACGAGCGTGCCCATCGAGAAAAAGACGTCTTTCCAT
>CAZAZR010000110.1:0-13970 GCA_964489685.1 uncultured Solibacteraceae bacterium
GTTCTGGACCCGGTCGCCATGGGCGACCGGGTCATTCGTTTTTCAGGCTCGACCCAGCAGGCGGTTTCCGGAGGTCCTCAGTGAAGGTGTACTCAAAAGGCGCGCGAGTGTCTCAGCCGAACTACGGACCGGGCACCGTCACTGATGCCGACACGCATCACACGGTCATCGATTTCGACAATCACGGTCTCAAGCGCTTCGTGACGACGATGGTGGCCTTGGCCCCGTCGAGCGAACCCGCGCCGGAAAAAGCCAAAGCCAGCCGCCGCAAGAAGGCCGTCAAGGCCACCAAGACCGCCGACGCCTAGCGTCGAACCAGTCCAGATTCGTTCGGAATCGGTCACAGCCAAACCGGGGAGGAAGACGCGCGTCTAATCCCCATCAATGACAATCCGATTTAGACTCCTGGCACTGCTCTGCCTCCTCTGCAGCGCCGTTGTTGTGCCAGCGCGCGCGCAAGAAACCACGCCTGTGGCCGCACAACCGCAGTTGCTGCGAGTCTTCGTGGACTGCTACGAATGCGACACCGAGTATCTCCGGCAGAACGTCCAGTTCGTTGATTACGTGCGTGACAGGACGGTGGCCGACCTCCACCTGCTCGTGACCACCCAGGGCACCGGAGGAGGCGGAACCGCATGGACGGCGAAGTTCATCGGCCTCGGGCGTTTCGACAAGGTTGATCGGACGCTCACGTTCACAACGCCGCAGACGGCCACAAGCGACGAACGCCGCAGGGAATTCACCCGCATCTTCAAGCTGGGTGTTGCATCCTATGCGCTGGATTCCTCAGCCGGTTCGCAACTCGATGTCCAGTGGCTCAAGCCGGCCTCGGCGAAGACCGCCTTGCCCGTAAAGGATCCGTGGAACTACTGGGTCTTCCGCACGAACCTTGGCGGCAATCGCGATGGCGAGGAATCGGCAAACTTCAGCTCGTACCGGGCGAGTTTCTCCGCCAACCGGACCACTGAGGCCTGGAAGATCAGCCTCTCGACGAACGGCAACTACAACAAGAGCGTCTTTGACCTCGGAGAAGCCGATGGCGGCACGATCGAGAGCACGTCAGAAAGCTGGAGTGTCGACTCACTCGTGGTCAGGAGCCTGGGCTCGAAGTGGTCCATCGGTGGCAGGGCCTCCGTCTCTCACTCGAGTTTCTCAAACAGCGACAGGGTCTTCACCGTGGCACCCGGCCTGGAGCTCAGTGTCTTTCCGTACAGCGAGTCCTCCCGACGCAGCCTGACCACGCTCTACACCATCGGCGCGAGTCGTTACGACTACAAGGACATCACGATTTTCGACAAGCGCTCGGAGACCGTGCCCAACCACTCGCTGAACACCCAGCTTGGCCTGCGTCAGCCCTGGGGATCGATGAACGCCGGCGTCAACCTGACCCAGCACCTCAACAAGCCCGCGCGTCACCGCATCTCGACCTATGCCAGTGCCGACGTCCGCCTGTTCAAAGGCTTCTCGTTCAACCTCTACGGGGGCTACGATCGCATCCGCGACCAGATCTCGCTGCGCAAGGGCGCCGCGACACCGGAGGAGGTGTTGCTGCGTCGGCGGCAGCTCGCCACCGGACACAGCTACAACCTCGGTTTCGGTATCAGCTACAGCTTCGGCTCCATCTTCAACAGCGTCGTCAATCCTCGTTTCGGCGGCGAGGGCGGCCACTTCATCTTCTTCTAGCGCGGTCGGCGTGCCGGTGTTTCCGGCTTTCCGGCTACACTCGGTGTCCAATCAGAACGGGAGGCCCTGATGCGTCTGATGACTGGCGTTGTCACCTGTGGCACGACCCTGGCCTGTCTGGCCGGGGCAGCCACGCGTGTGGGGAGTCAGCAGCGCGACGCACCACCTCAACCGACTTCAAGACAGGTCGCTGTCGGCACATCGTCGGTTGTGGGACGAGTTGTGGACGCTCAGAGCGGCCAACCGGTGGCGCTCGCCAGGCTGAATCTGTCCGGCATGACGTCGTTCGGCATTTCGCTGAGCGCGCAGCCTCCGGCAGTCGGCACCGCAACAGGGCCAGGGCGATCGGGGGGCGTCTCGGTCGGCATGTCGGTCACCTTGCCGTCCGGCGTTTCAACAACGGTCTCATCGACCGGTGGTCAGTTGACACATGCCAGCCGTGCGGGCATCACGGACGCACAGGGCAACTTTGCGTTTCGCAACCTTCCGGCCGGCAAGTACCAGCTCACGATGTCGCATCGGTCCTACCTGAGCGGCGCCGCTGGTCAGCGCAAGCCGGCGGGCCCAGGCCGACCGTTTGAAGTGGTTGACGGGCAGAAGGTGGAAGTGAACGTCACAATGGTGCGAGGCGGTGTCGTCACTGGCGCCGTCTATGACGACAGCGGAGTACCACTCGCGGGCTCGCGCGTGCAAGTGTGGCGCATGGTGCCGTCCGCGAATGGCCCGCGCCTGCAGGCGCAGAACGGCGCGACCACCGATGACCGTGGCGTGTATCGTGTGCACGGTCTTCAGCCAGGCACCTATGCGGTTTCAGCGCAGCCGCAGGCCATCTTCGAAAACGACATGGCGATCGAGGAGGCCGCCCAGATCGATCGCGCCGTCGCCACGGGTGCAGTCCAACAAGGTGCGGCCGGACAGCCCGCGACCGTGCGCATTCCGGTCCCGGCCCAGCGGACGGTCACGCAGCCACCCGGATTCCTGCCGACCTATGCGCCTGGTGCCATAAGCGCGGAGGCCGGCGCCCGCGTGACGGTCGTCGGTGGTGATGAGCATGCGGGCATCGACATACAGGTCCGCCCGTTGCGGGCCTCGACGATCACGGGAGTGGTCACGAACCTGCCTACGGTACCGGGAGCACCGGCTCGGGTGCAGGTGATGTCGTACAGCGAACCCTTCACCGGATCCACGAATGGCGCGTCTGTCAATCCTGACGGGCGCTTCACCATTACGAATCTTCAGCCGGGCACCTACACGATCGTCGCGAGTCTCATGCCTTCACCCAACGCGCCGTCAGTCGTTGCCGCGGGCGGAAGCGCTTCGCAGCCGCGGTTGCACGCGCGAACCACTGTGACCGTGACAGACGACTTGTCAGTGCCAGTCACGCTGGACCTCCGGCCTGGCCGCAGTGTCTCGGGCCAGATCACGCTCGACATGGCTCGCCCGCCGACATCATCGACTGTAACGGTTCGAATGGCGACTGCTCCCGGCGAAGCCCAGTCGATTGGCGGCCTCCCGGCGGCACAGGTTGATGCGTCGGGCCGATTCACGATCCCCGATGTGCCGCCAGGTCGCTACGTCTTCTCGGCGTCGTTGCCGGTACGCTCCGCACGCCTCGGAAGCGTCGAGCTACTCGATAGCTACCTCGATGTCTCGGGCAACGAAGACATTCAGGGCATCCAGGTGCTCGTCTCTGACAAGTCCTCAACGTTGTCAGGCCTGATCACGCCAGGTGGCGACTACGATGCATCGGAGTACACCATCATCGTGGCCAGCAGTGACCCCGACCACTGGCGGCCTGGATCCCGGCGCGTGGTGACGACCCGCGCCAATCTTGCCGGCCGGTATACGGCGACTCTGCCCCCAGGCAGCTACGTCGTTGGCCTGGTCACGGATTTCGAGGGAGGCATGCAGAACGACGCGGAGTTCCTCAAGGCGCTGGTCGCATCAGGCGTGCCGGTCACCATCGGCGAGGGGGAGAAGGCCACCCGCGACCTGCGCGCGCGCGTGAAGTGACGTAGGCCCCCTGGCCCCCTGGACCCCTAAAACCCTCCGCCGCCGCCCGCGGTCGTCGCCTTCTTCTTCTCGTCCTCGCGCGCCTTCAGCCGGCCGTCGAGGTTTTCCTGCATCTTGAGCCGCGGCACGCCGTCTTTCCACCAGTCGGGCGCGGGCGCACCCTTAAGGTAGTGGTCGAAGAACTCCTTCATGCGCACCGTGTAGTCCTGCTGATTGGCCGGACGAGCCAGGCCATGGTTCTCACCGGGGTACTCAAGCATGACGACGGGTTTGTCGAGCCGGCGCAGGGTGTTGTAGTACTCCACGCCCTGCGTGAAGTCCACGGCGCCGTCCTGATCGTTGTGCAGGATGACCAGCGGCGTCTTTACTTTCGCGGCGTGGTAGACCGGCGAGTTGCGCGTGTACGCCTCCCAGTTCGCCCAGGGCCCGGTGGTGAAACGGCCCTGGCTGCTCTCGAAGATGGAGCCGTTGGTGCCACCGCTGTTTTTGTAGATGATGCTGTACATGCTGATCATGTTGGTCAGCGGCGCTCCGGCGATGGCCGCAGCGAAGACATCAGACTGCGTGATCGTAAACGCCGTCTGGTAACCACCCCACGAGTGGCCGTGCAGGCCCACGCGCTTCGGGTCCACCACACCAGTCGCGACTGCCGCCTTCACGGCCGCCGGCAGTGTCCAAGCGGCGGACATGCCGGGGTCGTTGATGTAGTACTTGATGTCGGGCTGCAGCACGGCATACCCATTGCTCGTGTAGGACTGACGGCTGAAGCCGTTCGCCGTGGGCCGGCCGTACTGATTGTGGCCCTGCGTCAGGCGCTCATAGATGTACACGATCGTCGGGTACGCCTTGCCCTTTTCGTAGTTGGCCGGCAGGTACAACGACGCCTGCAGCCGCTCGCCCTTGTCGTTCTTGAATTCGATGAGCTGGGCGCCGGCCGACCAGGCCAGCGATTCCGCCTCAGGCGCCATGTCCACGATCTTGCGGCCCGCAGCCAGCGTCGCATCGGTCACAAACACCTGTGGTGCCTGCGTGGGCGACTCCTTGCGATACAGCCATGTGTCGCCCTTCTCCGCCTTCTGCAGGCCGGTGATCGAGGCATCTTCCCACAGCAGCATCTTGAGGCCGGTCTTGCCCGGCTCGAGAATGCCGTAGCCGGCGCGTTTCGTCCACTCACCCATCACCGAGAAGTACTGCGGCTTGGAAAGATCGATCCCGCGCTCGTTCTGATAAATCCCGGGCACGCGACCCTGGTACCGGATCGAATCTTTTTTGCCGTTCATCGTCAGGTTCACCGCCGCTTCACCAACAGCGACCGGCACCTTCCAGATGTCCCATCGATCCGAGATCAGCACGTATTGGTTGTCGGACGTCCAGCCCAGCGCCTGCGTCGGCGGGTCAACGACGTTGTGGTCGTCTTCCACGTTCACGAACGACGTCGGCACTTTTTCGGTGACGTTGCGGGCCGCGCCAGTCGCCACGTCGAACACGTGGAAGTGTTTGTTCTCGTAGTAGAGATACTTGGTCGTGTCCGGCGACGCGGTATTGGTCCACCGCAGGTTCTTCTTCACCACGGTCTTCCGGCCGGTCTTTGTATCGATCGCGTACACGTCACGGAAGCTTTGGCCGTTGAGGTTGGCCATCAGTTCGTAGGCCGCATCGCTCGTGCCGATCGCCCACTGGCCGCGTCCGGTAATCTGAATATCGGGCACCTCATCGTCGGCAATGCGAATCATCTTGTTTTCGCCCGGCCGATACATGGTCACGTAGTTGAAGCTGCGGTCCTGATTCTCCTGGACGCGCTGCGCCGACTGCAGGCGCGGGTCTTTGTAGTGCCACACCACCAGGTTGGGCCTGGCGTCGGGGTCCGGGGCGGCGGCCGGGCCTGCGCCGCGCGCACCCGGCTCGGCGGCATCAGCGCCCTCGGCAGGCGCTGCGTTGCCGCGGCCCTCCGGACGCGGCACCTTGGTGAGCTCGGCAATACCGAAGATCAGGGCGTCGCGGTTCTCGGTCCACGTCGGTGCACGGTTGCCGCTGATCGACATCTCCACCGGGAACGTCTTGTCCTGCTTCGGGTCGTAGACAACTTTTTTAGGGGCGCCGCTGCCGAAACCGGTGAAGCCCATCACGGAGAACAGCCGCTCGCGATACGCGCGGTCGTCGGTGCCTTTGAGCATGGAAACGGCGTCGCCTTCCTGCGTCCAGGCCATGCGCTCGTAAAACGCCTTGTCGGTCTCGAGCGAGGTAATGGTGCCGGCCGACATGTCACGAATCTGCAGGCCGTTGCCCGCCTGATCGGCGGCGTCGATGTTCAGCGCCAGGAACTTGCCGGACTTGTTGAAGCCAAATTCGAAGACGTTGCCGACGTTCAGTTCGGTGCCGGTCTTGAGTTCGCGAAGGATCATGTCCGTGCCGCGCGGCCGCGTGTCGCGCGGGGCGTCTGCGGCCGGCGCAGGACCGGCGCCACGGCCTGCGGGCGCTGCACCTGCACCAGCGGCGGCGTCGGGACCGTAGCGATGCATCGCAATCGAGCCGCCCATCTCGCCGTTGAACGCGAAACGGCGCACCTTCGGCACGCTCACTTTCTCGCCATTCGACAGATTCACGATAAGGGCCGACGTCTGCACGGGCCGACGAGCCCGGCGGGCCGCCTCGGCCTCCTGTCTGGTCAGCGACGTTGACATCGCAAACCACAGGGAGTCGTCGGAGAACGACATCGGGCCGGCGCCTTCCCCAGCCGGGAACTTCCATTCCTGGGCGCCCGAGACACTGCGCACGATCACTTCGCTATTGCCCTCGAGCGGCGCCACACGATAGGCGAACCACTTGCCGTCGGGCGAAAGGCTGGCGGTGGTCATGGCCCGGAACGACAGAATGTCGTCGAGCGACATGGAACGTTTGCTGCTGTTCTGCGCCGAGATAGGCACGAGCACGGCAGCGACAAACACCAGGGGAAGAGCGAGGACGACGCGGCGGCGCATCCGTTTCATGACAGGACCTCCAAAAAGACGCTCAAAGACGGGGAACCGGTGGAATGGTAACAGTACCCGGGCCCTTAGGCGACCCGTGGGCGCACGAGTGTTCGGAGCCGGCGCAGAATCCAGCGCACGACGAAGACCAGCGAGATAATGATGACCAGCACCATCGAGGCCGCCACATAGGGATACTGCGTCGCGAACCACACCAGGAGCAGGGCCGCGCCATCTTCGGCCACGCTCAGCGCGATGTTCGATGCCGGCTCCGGCGACGCGCTCACGGCCGCCCGCATGGCGGTCTTTCCTGAATGCGCCAGCAGCGCGAGCGCGGCGCCGGCCGCGCCGGCCGCCAGTTGCCAGCCAGGATCGAGAGCCGGCAGCGCGCCGTACGCGAGCAGTCCCGCCACCGGCACGCGCACAAAGGTCTGAAGGACGTTCCAGACGAGATCGACCAGCGGCACCTTGTCGGCAACGAACTCAATCGCGAACAGCACGAGGCAGGCGCCAATCACCCACCCGCTTTGGATCAGACCGAGGTCCCCTGGCAGCACAACGAGCCCGGCGCGCGCCACAAGGCCGAGCGCAGCCACAGTGCCGTAAACGTTCAGGCCCGCCGCAAAACACACAGCCACGAGGAAAGCCGCGACGTGTTCCTGGGACGAAAGCACAACCACATGGTACAAGCGGCGGACCAGATCCGGAACCGTCAGAACTGGCCGCCCACCTCTGCCGTCTCAAGGGGGGATGACAAGACATCTGCTCGTGTGTGTGCTGCTCGTCGCGGCGCTCAGTTCGGCCCTGTCGGCGCGCGACTGGCCGGCGTTTCGTGGCGGGAACCTCGCCGGCGTGGGCGCCGGCTCGCCGCCGACGACATGGAACGTAGCGTCGGGCGCTGCCATCACCTGGCGCACCGCCCTCCCGGGCATGGGACACTCGGGTCCAATCATCTCGGGGTCACGGGTCTTCGTCACCACGGCCGTGCCCGCCCAAGGTGGCGCCACGAGCCTCACCCTGGGCGACTCCAGCCGCGCGGGCATCGACTCGGCCCGTGACGCGGACCGCTACGAGTGGCGCCTGATCGCGCTCGACCGCGCCAGTGGGAAGGTGCTCTGGTCGTCGGTCGCACATGCCGGCGCCCCAAGGGTCAAGCGTCACGTGAAGGCGAGCCACGCGTCGGCGACACCGGCGACAAATGGTGACGCCGTGGTTGCGCTCATGGGCTCCGAAGGATTGTTTTGCTTCAACGCCGCGGATGGCGCGTTGCGGTGGAAACAGGACGTGGGTCTGATGGACGTGGGCCTCGTAGGCGAGCCTGTCTACCAGTGGGGCCCCGCCAGTTCACCTGTCATCGCCGGCAATCTCGTGCTGGTGCAGAACGACCAGCACAACGGCTCGGCCCTGTCAGCCTACGACATGGCCACCGGCAAGCCCGTGTGGACGTCTGCGCGCGAGGACATGCCGTCCTGGGCCACACCGCTCGTGGCGTCCGTGGGTGGCCGTGCGATCGTCATCACGAACTCGCCGACGCGCATACGTGCACACGATCTGCAGACCGGACGCGAACTCTGGCACCTGAACGACGGCACACAGGTCAAGGTGCCCTCACCGGTGCTCTCGGGCTCCCATGTGATTGTGACCGGTGGCTACGCGCCAGGCTCACGGCCGACATGGGCCATTCCCCTTGCGGCCAGCGTGGATGCGCAGGGCGCGGTCTCGCCGAGCGGCCTGGCCTGGACGATCGACCGTGGCTCCCCCTACACCTCGACGCCCCTCGTCTACGACGGACTGCTCTACATGGTCACTGACGCGGGCATTCTCTCAACACACGACGTGACAACGGGGGCGCGGGTGTATCAGCAGCGCCTGGCCGCTGGCGCCGGCATCAGCGCGTCACCAGTGGCCGCCGATGGCCGTGTCTACTTTGCCAGCGAAGACGGCGACGTCTTCGTCGTCAAGGCCGGCCGCGCGTTTGAATTGCTGGCCACCAACAACATGGGTGACGTGACCATGGCCACGCCCGCCTTAGACGGCAACACCTTGTTCGTGAGGACAACGAAGGATCTCTTCGCCATCGGACGGTAGGGCCACCCTCCTCAACGTAGCGCGGCCTGGGTCTCAAGGCCGCGGACACCCGCGCGCTTGAGACCCAGCGCGCGCTACGAAATACGCGCCTCTGGGGGTAAGGGGGTTACTGTCGTTCGACCTTCAGATAGATGGGCCCCACACCGAGCGTGGCGACCAGCGCATACGTGCCCCATCCTGCCCGATTGGTCACAAGAAAGCGCGCGTGTTCGCCGGGCTTCAAGTCGAGCGGGATGTTCTTCCACACAAGTGTGTTGTGCAGCCGCATGCGGTGCTCTCCTGCGGCGACGTCCTTTGTCGCGCTCTGGCCGTTGAGCAACACGGCGAACGGTTCACCATCCAGCGTCACAAAAATCTGGCGGATACCAACATCGTGCGGCGACTGACGAGCGATGGTGACGGTCGCGGTCACCTCACCATCCGCGCTGCGTTCACCGCGTCGCCCATCTCGAGCCGATCCACAACATCCATGCCCCGCACGACACGGCCCAACGTGGTGAAGTCACCCTCATTGTGCGGCTGTGGCGTGCTGCCAAGGGTGTAACCGGCCCTGCCGGTATCGAGGCCCGACGACGCCCAGGCGAGATTGCCGCGGGTGAGACCCAACCGGCTGACCTCGTCGCGCAGGCGATTAGCCCCGCGAATGGTGGCCTGCTGTGCCACGAAGTTCGGCACCACCCGGCTGAACACCGTGCCGACGATGGCGCCAGACTCGGTGAGACGGACAAATTCCTCCATGCCCAACGGAGATTCGCCTGGATAGAGTTCCAACTCGATCTCGCCCTTGGGCGTCGTCCACACGGCGCGCGGTGCCGCCGCGCCATTGTAGGCAGGCACGATCCAGCGATCGACGATGGCGCGATAGTCGGCGTCGGTGCGTGTGGGCGAAGGGGCCGGCGTCGTGCCTGTGCCAGGCCCCGCCTGTCTGCCGCCACCCGCCGGGGGCGCGGGAATGAGCAAGTCCTTCATCGTCGGGTCCATGGCCAGCTGGTCGAGGAACTGTTGGCCGATGGGTCCCATACGCCGCAGCGCCTGCGTGACCGTGGTGCGGATCGCCAGACTTGGGTCACGCAGCAACGTGGCCGCGGCATCAAGCGCCAGCGGAGGCGCGAGTTGCGTCAACGGAGTGAAGGCGGTCAGACGAAGCGCGGCGGGCTTGGACGCCGCAGTCGCCGCGGCGAGGCGGGGCGCCACTTGCCCGACGCGGCCCTTGTGCCGGCCAAGAAGTTCTGCCGCCGAGACTGACAGCCACGTATCCGGGTCGTCCAGTGCGGCCAGCAACACGCCAAACGACTCCTCATCGTCGTACCCGTCGAGGGCGCGGAGCGCTTCAGTGCGCACGCGGCGATCGGCGTCCTTGGTACCTGCTCGAAGGCGTGCGGACGTCGCCGCGCGATCGACGCCTTCACCGGCGGCGGGCGGTGCCGTTCCGGGGGGAGGCGTCGAGGCGGGCGCGGGCGGCAGGGCCAGACCACGCATCGCCCAGAACCTGACATCTGGCGACGGATCCTCACTGAGTTTCAGGAGGTGCGGCACGGCCGCAGGATTGCGCGGGCGGAACAATGCCCAGGCAACGCGCCAGCGGACTTCGACGTTGGGTGATGCCGCCCAGCGGACGATCGGCGCGAGGTCTTCGCGGGTGGTATAGCGGCCCATCGACAGCAGCGCTTCGCCAACGACGCCTTCGGTGGCCGCGCCACGCCCCGCGTTCGTCAGGTACTGGGCCAGGGCCTTCCAGGCTTCCGGGGTCCGAATCTTTCCGAGCGCACGTGCCGCCTCAAACGCCACTGATGGTGTCGGGTTGGCCAGCAGCGTCTGGGCCAGCCACGGAATGCCGGCAGGGTCCTTCAGCTGCCCGGTGGCAAACGCCACCGTTGCCACAATCTCCGTGCGGTCGTTACGGCGCAAGGGCACGAGCAATGCGCCGCCGCGGGGGTCGGCAATTCGCCCGACGGCCACAACGGCCCGGCGTTTGACCTCGGGGTGCTTCGACTGCAGCAGTCGCGTCAGAGCGGCTTCGTCGAACTGTCTCGTGTCTTCGAGTGTCACGAGTTGGGCGATATCCACGATGTCCGTCTCGGACAGCGGTGGACGTTGTGTCGCGGTCGGGGCCGTCACACCAGCCTGGGCGGCCAGCCCAGCCACGCCACACAAGCCAAGAACAACCAGCGGCAGCGCGAGCAGGAATCGGGTCATGTCACATCACTTCTTATTGAGGAACGGTACGCCGTCGGTCATCCACTTGGGCGCGGGCGCGCCCTTGAGGTAGTGGTCGAAGAACTCGAAGTACCGGATGGTCAAGTCCTTGCGATTGGCCATGCCGCGCAAGCCGTGTCCTTCGCCAGGATAGGCCAGCATGACGGCGCGTTTGCCGTTGTAGCGCAGGGCGTTGTAGAAGTTCATGCCTTCGGTAAATGAAACGGTCGGGTCGGCGGTGCCGTGCATGATGAGGAACGGCGAAGGCGCGTCCTTGGCATGTGTCAGCGCCGACTCGAAACGGTAGAGTTCGGGATCGTCCCACGGCGAGACGCCCCATCGGCCCTGGCCGTAGATGTAGTAGTCGTTGCCGTTGGCGCCACTGCCACCATTCACCTGGTACGTCCATCCCCAGCTCTGGCTGAAGTCCGACGTGAGGTCTGTCACACCGGCGCCCATGCCGACGGCTGCGAACATCTTCGAACGCGTCCCGATGAACGCCGCGCCTTCGCCGCCGTAGCTGTGGCCGTGCACGCCGATACGCTTCGGATCGGCGTATCCCATCTCGATGACTTTTTTCACGGCGGCTTCCACGCACTCAAGCATGTCGCTGTGCGACGAGCCCGTCCTGAAGTGGATGTCGGGCAACATCGTGATGTAGCCACGGCTCAGCGCCTCGATCGGCATCGCGCCCATGCCGGTGAGATACGACGGCGCGCTGTAGCGATGCATGTTCTGCGAATTTTTCTCGTAGAAGGTCACGAGCATCGGTCGTTTCTCGCCTGCCTTGTAGTCGTCGGGCAGCGCGAGGATGCCCTGCAGCCTGACGCCGTCCCTGTTCTTGTAGTCGAACAGCACGCGGCGTCCCCACTGGTAGTCGGCCTGCTGGGGATTCACATCGGTGATCTTCTTCGACTCCTTGAAATTGGGGCCGGACACGCGCAGGTCAGGAAACTCGGTAAACGTCTGGCGGGTGAACAGAAACGTGTCAGCCTTGTTGGCCTTGGTGGGGTTGCTGAACGCCGCGTCCTCAAACACCACTTCCTTGAGTGAGCCATCGGCCGCACGTTCATAGAACCCGGCTTTCTTCGTGTATTCGCCGTAGGCCGATAGCGTCAGCGGCTTGGCGAGGTCGATCGTGCCGCGCGGACCCGCGCCGCCCGCCCGGCCGCCACCTTCCGGGGCCGTGGCCGGTTGTCCGCCAGGAGGGTCGAGCGGTTCGGTGCGCACGTAGCGGAACCGCACTTCTCCCTTGCTGCCGACGCCGCTCGTGAGGTTCTTCGGCGCGCCGCCATCGAGCGGGAACTGCCACAGGTCATACCGATTTTGCATGATGACCGACTTGCCGTCGCTCGAGTACCCGGCCAGCCCATACGACGGCTTCGGGCCGGGGTGGTCGAACTCCATGTCAACGAAACTCACGGCGCTTGAACCTCCCAGTGTGCGCGTGGTCGCGGCATCCAGGTCGTACTCCTGAAACTTGTTGTCTTTCCAATAGAGGAAATGGCGGCCATCGGGAGAAATGCCGAACACGTGCGCGCCGATCAGCTGATTCTTGAGGATCAATGTACGCTCACCGGTGGTTGTGTTCACCCGGTAGATGTCGGCGGCCGGCCGATTGTAGTCGTGGACGTAGCCGCGCGTATCGCGCCCCACGGCCCAACGGCCATCCTGCGCCACTTCCAGCTCGCGCATCGTGTGGTCGGTCAGCCTGACAACCTTGGCGGCCGACACGTCGAAGGCCGTCCGGAAGGTGAAGTTCCGATCCGCCTCGGCGCGAATCATCTGCTGCGACTGGATGCGCTCGTCTGTGCTGTTCCACACGTCAACGTTGGCGAGTTCGTCGGTGCTTTTTCTGGTGGCGGAGTCGGGCGCCACCACCTGCTCCTTGATGCCGAAAAACACCCGCTTGTTGTCGTCGCTCCATGCCAGAGCCGCGCGATCGCTGACGACCCAGTCTTGCGGGAAGCCCGTCTCTTTTGCGGGATCCAGAATCACGGGTACCGCGGCGGCGTCGCCCAGGGCTGTTTGGACGGCCGGGTAGGCCACTAGGATATTGCTGCGCTCGCGCATCTTGTCCACATCGGCGCCCTTGAGCACCGCCAGCGCCGTGCCATCGTCGCTCCACGTCAGCCGGTTGTAAGACTTTGCATCGTTGTCGAGCGAGGTGATGCGCCCGTTCTTTGTGTCGAAGACGAAGAGACCGTTGCCGTCCTTGACGGCGGCGTCCACGGTGTACGCCAGGAGATCGCCCGGGCGATTAAAGGCGATGTCACCCACGCTGCCCAGAAGCTGATCGCGCCCGGTCGTCAGGTTATGAAGGATGACGTCAACGCCTCGGGGCCCCGCCGGTGTGGCGGCCGCTCCGGCCGGAGCGGCAGGCGCGGCGGCCTCAGCGCCCGCTGCGCCGCGGCCTCCGGCCGGCGTCGGTGGACGCCGTCGCAGGATCAAATGGCTGGAGTTGGCGGCAAAGGTAAATGACTGGATCTCCTGCCACGACTTGATCGCACCCGTTGCGAGATTTCTCAACTCGACGCGACGCGGCGGCGCGGGTGGCGCGGTCGTCCCCCGCGCCGCCTGGGGCGCTGGTTCTGTCGCGTCGGGGACCGGTGCTGGTGCGCCGCCTGCGGCGGCCCCACCTCGCCCACCGCGTCCGCCGCGGCCACCGGTCGGGTCAACTTGATAGGCAATCCACCGCGAGTCGGCCGAAAACGTGCCCCCGGCGCCGTTGGCCACTTCCACGTCCTGGCTCGTCGCGAGGTTCAGCAGGTGCAGTACGGGTTTCGTCTCGGTTGGCGCCGTGTTGGTCAGGGCCACTCCGTAGGTCACCCATCTGCCGTCGCCGGAAATTTCCTGGCCGCTGATCGCGCGCCAGCGGGTGTAGTCCTCAACACCCAGCGGCTTCTTGGCAGGCGCCTGGGCTCCAACCCACGCGTAGGCTGAGACAAACGAAAGAACGAGGATCAAGGCGGTACGTCTGGCGGACTGAGTCACGGGCGTCTCCTGTTGCGCCAGATTATAGAC